>DASWNZ010000149.1:0-51833 GCA_036398975.1 Longimicrobium sp. | reverse complement strand
CGCCTGCGCATGCTGGGGCCGCGGGCGCTCGCGTCCAGGGAGCTGCTGGCGCTGCTGATCGAGACCGGGAGGCCCGCGCAGGAGGGAAGAGTCGCCAAGACCGCGCTGGACCTGGCTGGCGACCTGCTCCGCTGGACGGCGCAGGGCGGAAGCGGGCACGAGTCGCTGCGCCGCATCCTCACGGCGCCGCCCAGCGCCATCTGCGAGGTGTACGGGATCGGGCCGGCAAAGGCGGCCAAGATCCTCGCAGCCATGGAGCTGGGCCGCCGCGCCACGGAGGAGGTGCGGGGCGAGCGCGACCGGATCGCGTCTCCGCGCGACGTGTACGAGCGCATGCGGCTGGTGATGCGCGACCTGCCGCAGGAGGAGTTCCACGTCCTCCTCCTCAACACCCAGAACCAGGTGCTGCGCGACGTGGTGGTGACGCGCGGCACGCTCGACGCGTCGCTGGTGCACCCGCGCGAGGTCTTCCGCCCCGCGCTGGCGGAATCGGCCGCGTCGATCATCCTGGTGCACAACCACCCCAGCGGCGAGCCCACCCCCTCCGCCGAGGACCGCGCGGTCACCGTCCAGCTCGCCGAAGCGGGGGAGCTGCTGGGGATCCCCGTGCTCGATCACGTGGTCGTGGGGGAGGGGCGCTACGTCTCGTTCGTGGAGAGCGGGATCCTGGATGGCGCGAGGGCTTCCCCCATGGTGTAGATTGATTGCATGACTACTCTCGTCCCCCGCAGGCCGGCCCGTACCATCGCTGCGCGAGTTCGCGCGGCGGGGGCCGGCGCGCGCCCGCAAGCCGCCCGAGGGTAGCGCCATGGCCGCCTCCCTCCTTCCCGCCCGCGAGGACGCGGTCGAGCACGCCCGCGCCATCCTGCCGCCGGAGCTGTTCGCGTCGCTGGAGCCGTCGCTGGACCGGCTGGATCTGGATCGGATCACGCGCGCATACGAGTTCTCGGGGGTGGCGCACGCGGGGCAGAAGCGCCACTCCGGCGAGGACTACATCGTCCACTGCGTGGAGGTGGCCCGCATCCTGGCCGACCTGCACCTGGACTCGGTGACCATCGCCAGCGGGCTGATCCACGACGTGGTGGAAGACACCTCGGCCACCCTGCAGGATGTGCACGACGCCTTCGGGGCCGAGGTGGCCACGGTGGTGGACGGGCTCACCAAGATCAGCAAGGTGCAGTTCCGCACCAGCACCGAGCAGCAGGTGGAGAACTTCCGCAAGCTGCTGCTGAGCATGGCGCAGGACGCCCGCGTCATCCTGGTGAAGCTGGCCGACCGCCTCCACAACATGCGCACGCTGGAGCACCTGCGCGAGGAGAAGCGCCGCCGCATCGCGCAGGAGACGCGCGAGATCTACGCGCCGCTCGCGCACCGGCTGGGGGTGGCGCACATCAAGTGGGAGCTGGAAGACCTCTGCTTCAAGTTCCTGGAGCCCGAGCCGTACAAGGAGCTCGCCACCAAGGTGGCCGAGAAGCGGCGCGAGCGCGAAGAGCTGATCGAGCAGATGCGGGAGCCGCTGGAGGGCGACCTGCGCGCCGCGGGGATCGAGTGCGAGGTCACCGGGCGGCCCAAGCACCTCTGGTCGATCCGGCGCAAGATGGCGCTGCGCGAGAAGAGCTACGAGGAGATCTACGACCTGATGGCCGTGCGCGTCATCGTGGACACGGTGACGGACTGCTACCATGCGCTGGGGGTGATCCACAACCGCTGGACGCCGCTCACGGAGCGGTTCCACGACTACATCGCCACTCCCAAGTCCAACATGTACCGCTCGCTCCACACCACCATCTTCGGTCCGGGTGGGCGGCTGTACGAGATCCAGATCCGCACGCGCGAGATGCACCGCACGGCGGAGTACGGGATCGCGGCGCACTGGAAGTACAAGGAAGGCCCGCGCGGCGGCGACGACGTCGACTCGACGCTCTCCTGGTTCCGGCAGGTGCTGGAGTGGCAGCAGGAGACGCGCGAGCCGGAGGAGTTCATGGAGTTCCTCCGCATCGACCTCTTCCAGGACGAGATCTTCGTCTTCACCCCCATGGGCGACGTGAAGCAGCTCCCCAAGGGGGCCACGCCCATCGACTTCGCCTTTGCCGTGCACACGCAGGTGGGGCTGCGCTGCAACGGGGCCAAGATCAACGGCAAGATCGTCCCGCTCTCGCGCGAGCTGAAGAACGGCGACACGGTGGAGGTGCTCACCGACCAGAAGCAGCGCCCCTCGCGCGACTGGCTGGCTTTCGTAAAGACGGCGCGCGCGCGCAACAAGATCCGGCAGTGGATCAAGGAAGAGGAGTTCGGCTCGTCGGTTCGGCTGGGCCGCGAGTTCATCGAGCGCGAGATCCGCAAGTCGCGCCGCGAGAAGGTGGGCGACGACCGCTTCGCCGAGGTGGCGAAGAAGCTGGAGTTCGCCGACTCGGACCACCTCTTCGCCGCCCTCGGCCGCGGCGACCTGGGCCCCAGCGCCGTCATCCGCGAGCTGTGGCCGGAGACGGTGGAGGCCGCGCCCGTGCGCCCGCCCTCCGCCTTCGAGCGCCTGGTGTCGCGCGTGCGCGGCGCGGAGCCGGAGCGGGGGCAGGGGGTCAAGATTCAGGGGATCGACAACCTGATGGTGCGCTACTCCCAGTGCTGCCAGCCGGTGCCGGGCGACAAGGTGACGGGGTACGTCACGCGCGGCCGCGGGATCTCGGTGCACCGCATCGACTGCCCCAACATCCTGCAGCTCCGCGACCACCCGGAGCGCCGCACCGAGATCGAGTGGGAAACCGTCGCCGGTGACCGCTTCTTCGTGCGCCTGGTGATGGAAGGGACGGACCGGCGCGGGCTCTTTGCGGACATCGCAAGCACCATCTCGTCCACCAACACCAACATCAAGAGCGCCGACATCACCGCCGACGAGCACGGGATGCACGGGCAGTTCGTGGTGGAAGTCGAGAATCTCACGCACCTCACCCGCGTCATCAACGCGGTGCGCAAGGTCAAAGGCGTCATCAAGGTGGAGCGCCGCGAGCAGATGGAGCTCGCGGGCGAAGGCGAGGCGGCGGAGGCGTAGCGCTGGCTCAGCCGTCCGGACGCGGGTGCGTTCTTATGTCCTCTGGGTCGATCATCGAGCGAACTCTTAGATGCAGTGCGCTCTGAAGACAGCTCACGTGCGCGTTGAACGATATACTCCCCAGGCGCCGCGACTCAACCCAGAAAGAGGTCAGATCCTCCGGGTAAACGCGCTCGCCGCAGAGGCCGCAAACCTGGTAGTACATCACCACGTCCGGCTCGGTCATGTGAGTCTTCTATAATGGAGGCTGCCGAGAACGGACCGAGCCTCTTGTGAATGTCAGTAGGGGTTCTACACGGGTAACTTGGTTGGCGCTGGAACACAACTACCTTTTGCTCACTGCCCGGCGGAGCGATTCCGCCGGGCTTTTCGCTTCCGGAAACGGGCCGGGGTCTTGCGGATCGGGCGCACGGGAGCCAGCGTGAAGAGCTCGCGTTCCGTGTGAACTTCGGGGTTTGTTCGGGGTAACAGGAGGGGCGATCCCGCGCGCCTTCTTCGTGGTCTGCTGACGAGGTAAAATGCCGTTCGAACTGGTGTCTCCCTTCTCCCCCGCGGGCGACCAGCCGCGGGCCATCGAGGAGCTTACCGAAGGCCTCAAGCGCGGCGACAAGTACCAGACGCTGCTGGGCGCCACCGGTACCGGGAAGACGCTCACCATGGCGCATGTCATCGCCAACCTGGGGAAGCCCGCGCTGGTGATGAGCCACAACAAGACGCTCGCCGCGCAACTCTACGGCGAGCTCAAGCAGTTCTTTCCCAGCAACGCCGTCGAGTACTTCATCTCGTACTACGACTACTACCAGCCCGAGGCGTACGTCCCCTCCACGGACACGTACATCGAAAAGGACTCCTCGATCAACGAGGACATCGAGCGGCTGCGGCTGCGCGCCACCTCGAGCCTGATGGAGCGCGACGACGTCATCATCGTCTCGTCGGTCTCGTGCATCTACGGGTTGGGCGACCCGCAGGAGTACCGCAAGCTGATGCTGACGCTGGAGACGGGGCAGGAGATTGGGCGCAAGAAGATCCTGGAGGGGCTCGTTGCCATCCAGTACTCGCGCAACGACACGGCGTTCGAGCGCGGCGCCTTCCGGGTGCGCGGGGACACGATCGAGATCTACCCGGCCTACGAGGAGCAGGGGGTACGGGTGGAACTGTGGGGCGACGAGGTGGAGCGCATCACCCGCTTCGACCCGCTGACCGGCGACACCATCGCCATCCTGCCGCGCTGTGCAATCTATCCGGCGAAGCACTTCGTGACGCAGCGGCCGACGCTGGAGCGCGCGGTGCAGCGCATAAGGGCGGAGCTGGACGAGCGACTCAAGGAGCTGTACCGCGACCAGAAGCTGCTGGAGGCACAGCGGCTGGAGAGCCGCACCAACTTCGACATCGAGATGATGCTGGAGATCGGGACGTGCTCCGGGATCGAGAACTACTCGCGCCACATCTCCGGGCGGTCGGAGGGCGACCGGCCGGCGTGCCTGTACGACTACTTCCCCGAGGACTTCCTTGTGGTGGTGGACGAGAGCCACGTCACCGTGCCGCAGATCGGCGGGATGTTCAACGGAGACCGCGCGCGCAAGCTGACGCTGGTGGACCACGGCTTCCGGCTGCCGTCCGCGCTGGACAACCGGCCGCTCAAGTTCGACGAGTGGGAGACGCTGGTGCCGCGCGCCGTCTTCGTCTCCGCCACGCCGGGGGAGTACGAGCTGGCGAAGGCGGGCGGCGTGGTGGTGGAGCAGATCATCCGGCCCACCGGCCTCATCGACCCGCAGGTGATCGTGCGGCCGGTGAAGGGGCAGGTGGACGACCTGCTGGCCGAGATCCGCATCCGCGCCGCGCGCAGCGAGCGCGTGCTGGTGACGACGCTCACCAAGCGGATGTCCGAGGACCTCACCGACTTCCTGTCGCAGGCGGGCGTGCGCGTGCGCTACCTGCACAGCGACATCGAGTCGCTGGAGCGGGTGGAGATCCTGCGCGACCTGCGGCTGGGGAAGTTCGACGTGCTGATCGGCATCAATCTCCTGCGCGAGGGGCTGGACCTTCCCGAGGTGTCGCTCGTCGCGATCCTGGACGCGGACAAGGAAGGCTTCCTGCGCTCCTCGTCGTCGCTGATCCAGACGGTGGGCCGCGCCGCCCGTAACGTGCAGGGTACGGCGATCCTGTACGCGGACCGCATCACCGGCTCCATGCAGCGGATGATGGAGGAGACGGACCGCCGCCGCACGCTGCAGGAGGAGTACAACCGCGAGCACGGCATCATCCCGCAGTCGGTGATCAAGTCGATCGAGGAGATCGAGAAGTCGACTCGCGTGGCCGATTCGCGCAGCACCAAGTACGAGGCGCAGCAGCAGGAGATCCAAAAGGTGGCGGAGCGGCGCGCGGGGCAGGGCGCCAGGAAGCCGGAGGAGATCCTGGCCGACATCGAGCGCGAGATGCGCGACGCCGCCGCCCAGCTGGACTTCGAGCGCGCCGCCCTCCTGCGTGACCAGTACCTGGAGCTCAAGGCGGAGATGGACGGCGCGCGCCCGGCGCCGCAGCGGAGGACCGTGTCGCAGCTTCGCGGCTATGGCTGAACGGGTCGCGGAGCTCTCCGAGGCCGCGCTGGTGGCCTGGGGCGAGCGGATCGGGCGGGAGGCGGAGACGCCGCTGGTAATCGCGCTGCGCGGCGACCTCGGGGCGGGGAAGAGCACGCTGGCCCGCGCCATCGTGCACGGCACGGGGGTCGCGGGGGACGTCCCCTCGCCCACCTTCAACCTCCTCTTTCGCTACGACACGCCGCGCGGGGTGACGGTCCACCACCTGGACCTGTACCGCCTGGAGGACCCTGACGAGGTGTGGGACCTGGGGTGGCAGGAACTGGGTGCCGCGGGGGACGTGGTTCTGATCGAGTGGCCGGAGCGCGCGGAGACGATGCTGCCTGCGACGAGGTGGGAGGTGGAGCTGGAGGAAGCGGCCGGCGGCGACCTGCGCCGTGTCACCGCCACGCCGGTCGGCGCCCCGCCCGCGCTGCCGCCGATGGAGGGCGCGCGTTGAACGGCCCCGTGCTGGCCCTCGACAGCTCCACGCTCGGCGGATCGGTGGCCGTCGGCGTGGACGGACGCATCGTTGCCGAGCGCGTCCTCCCCAATTGGGCAGGCGCGTCGGGCACGCTGCTCCCCAACGCGGACGAGGCGCTGCGTGCGGCCGGCCTGGCTCCGGGCGACGTGGCGGCGCTGGTGGTGGGGGGCGGGCCCGGGTCGTTCACCGGCCTGCGCATCGCCGCCGCGACGGCCAAGGCGGTGGTGCGGGTGCGGGGTGTCCCGCTCTTCGCGTTCAGCGGGCTGATGGGCGCTGCGGCCGCGCGGCGGGAGGAAGGCCGCGCCGTGTGCGCCCTCTTCGACGCCCGCAACCGCGAGGTGTACGCCGGCTGCTGGCGCTTCGAGGCCGGCGTGGAGGAGGCGATGGCGATCGAAGCGCTCGCGCTGGACGAGCTGATCGACCGCTTCCGCGGCGATCCGCCCCTCTTCACCGGCGAGGGCGCGTGGATGCACCGCGACGCGCTGGCCGCCGCCTTCGGTGCCGACGCGGTGGCGCCGGAGGAGGGTCCCTCGATCGCGGCGGGGCTCCTCTGGCTGGCCGGCGCGGTGCCGGAGCGGGGACGCGTGGCCGACGTCGCCGCCTGGGAGCCGGACTACGTGCGCTCCTCGGGCGCGGAGCGCATCGCGGCGCAGGGGAGGGTGCGTTGATGGAAGCCTCCGTTCGCGCCATGCCCGGCTTCCGAATCCGCCTGCTGCGCGAGAGCGACCTGCCGGACGTGATGGAGATCGAGACCGCCGCGTTCTCCACTCCCTGGCGCGAGAACACCTTTCGCGGTCTCATGCGCCGCGCCGACACCGACCTCTTCGTGGCCGACGCGGTGGGGCGGGTGGTGGGGTACGCGGCGTGCTGGACGGTGGTGGACCAGAGCGAGCTGGGAAACGTGGCCGTGGCCGAGGAGGCTCGCGGACGCGGGATCGGCGGGGCGCTGGTGGACGCCGTGGTGAGGAGGGTCCGCGAGCGCGGGGCCCAGGAGATCTTCCTGGAGGTGCGCGAGTCCAACGTGGGCGCGCAGTCGGTGTACCTGGAGCGCGGGTTCTCGGTGATCGGGCGCCGCCGCTCGTACTACTCGTCGCCCACGGAAGACGCGCTCATTATGCGTCTCCGCGTTTGACGATTCTCTTGACACCGGGCGCGTGGGGGGAGTATCCTACGCCCTGGCGGTGTCAACTCTGTTCACTTTTGGGATGAAGGAGGAGCTGTGGCTCGCAGCCTGAACAAGGCCATGCTGATCGGCAACGTGGGCTCGGACCCCGAGATCCGTACGACAGGCGGCGGGAGCCGCGTTGCGCAGTTCAGCCTGGCAACGGGGTACCGGAAGAAGGACGGAACCGACGTCACCCAGTGGCACCGCATCGTCGTTTGGGAGCGCTCGAATGCAGGCGGGGGCGATCCATTCAACGTGGTCGAGAAGTTCGTGAAAAAGGGCACCAAGCTCTACGTGGAAGGCGAGATCGAGTACCGCTCCTACGAAGACAAGGATGGCGTCACCAAGTACATCACGGAGATTCGCCCGCGCGATCTGCTCCTGCTCGACGGCTCCGGCGGCGGCGGCGGCGGGGACTACGGCGGGGGCGGGGGCGGTGGCGGCTATCGGCAGGGCTCGGGCGGCGGCGGGGGTGGTGGTGGTGGCGGCGGTGGGGGCGGCAATCGAGGCGGGTCGCGCGGCGGCGGCGGGGGCGCCCCGGCGGGCGGCGGCTCGTACGACGACTTTCAGGCGCCGGGAATGGACGACGACGACGATCTGCCGTTCTAGGCTCGATCTTGGTCGAACGCGGTAGCCTGGCCGCCGAACCATCAGCGCCGGGGAGGCTTTCTGAGGGAGCGCGGTCGGGAGACCGCCTCCTCAGGAAGCTGCGGGGCGCCCGCGGATCGACGACGGAGCTGGGGTGTTTTACTCGGGGGGATCGAGCGCGCTACCACCCACATCGGATGTCACGATGAAGACGCACACCATGGGCGAGGCGCCCACCAGTAACAAGCCGAAGTTCACCGTCGCGGAGGCAGCCCGTGCCTTTCGTTTGGCGCGTGGCAACGCGCAGAAGGTGGAACTGATCGAGGGAGAGAAGCAGTTCCTGCGACGCGACGAGTCGGGGCGTTTCGTGCTCGTGCGAAAGGCGAAGCCGGCCGTGTCCAGGCGGAAAATCGCGAAGAATGGCACTCGAGCGGCACGGGCTCCGGCCGAACGATGACGGCCGCAACGTACGAGAACAGCGTCTTCGTCAACTGCCCCTTCGATTCCCAGTATTGGCCTCTCTTCGAGGCCATTACTTTTTCGGTCTACGATCTCGGGTACTTTCCGCGTTGCGCGCTGGAGGTCGACGACAGCAGCCAGGTGCGAATCCAGAAGATCAACGACATCATCAGGGCGTGCCGGCTGTCGGTCCACGACATCTCGCGGACCGAGGCTGACGGAGATCCGCCGCTCCCGCGCTTCAACATGCCGCTCGAGCTCGGCATCTTCATGGGGGCGAAGGCGTTCGGCGGCGCGGCTCAGAAGCGCAAGGCCGCGATGATCCTCGACACCGAGCAGTACCGCTTCCAAAGGTACATCTCCGACATCGCCGGCCAGGACATCCGCGCCCACGGCGGCGATCCCGAGAACGTCATCCGGCACGTGCGCGGCTTTCTTCTGTCCCAGTCCCCGAAAACCACCTTCCTGGCCGGGTCCGACAGGGTCATCGCACGGTTCCGGCAGTTCAAGGCTGAGATGCCGGCGTCGCTCGCCGCCCTGCACATCGACTCCGCCGACTTCGGATTCCAGGACCTCATCCGACTCGTGGCCGGGTACGTCGCATCGTAACTACACACTTACCGCTGAGGCGGGAAGAGCGCCAGAGGCGGACGTGAGCCGCCGGTTGTGGGCATGTGATCCACCGTTCATCCACTGAAAACCGCGCCTCGTCGCAGGACTGTGGCTCCACGACACCTGCGGCGGTATTGCTTCGTACCAGGACAGTGGAGGCTGATTCGATTCCATCCTGGGGAGGGGGCATGCTCCTACCGATCCACATTGCAGCGGGCGGGCTCGCCATCGTGCTGGGGGCGGTGGCGCTGGTGGCGAAGAAGGGCGGGAACATCCACCGGCGCAGCGGACTGCTGTTCGTCTATGCGATGCTCGTGATGGGGTTCAGCGCCGCGATCCTGGGGCTTCGCAACGGGCCCACGGACGGCAACGTGATGGCGGGCCTCATGACGGCCTACTTCGTCGTCACCGCGCTGACGACCGTACGGCCGCCGTCGCCGTGGACGAGCCGCATCAACGGGGCGGCGCTGGCGGTTGCGGTCCTGCTCGCGCTGGCGGCGACCGTGGGCGGGGTGATGGCGATCAACAGCACCCGCGTTTCCCCTGGCGGCGTCCCGTTCCGCACCATCGGCGTGATGTCGTTCGTCCTGGCCACCGTGCTGACGCTGGCGGCGGCGGGCGACCTGCGCATCATGCGGTCCGGCCCGCGGCGCGGCGGACCACGGCTGGCGAGGCACCTGTGGCGGATGTGCTTCGCGCTGTTCATCGCGGCCGGATCGTTCTTTTCGATTCGCGAGCGGGTGGCAAAGGTCCTTCCCGAGCCGTTCACGTCAGGCCCCATGCGCGCGCTGCCAATCCTGCTGGTGTTCGGCGCGATGTTCTACTGGTTGTGGAGGGTTCGCGGCCGCCGCACGCTGCCCGTGCTCGTCCGGCACGAAGCGATGACTCCCGCCACTCACACGGGGTGAGACGATGAAATACAAGGTCATGCTCCCCGTCGCGTCCCTGCTCTCCGTCCTCCTCTTTACGTTCCACCTGGCGGACGACATCGTACGGGGGATCGAAAAGGGCAACGCCTCGAACCTCACCGCCCTGCCGATCTTCGTCGTCTGGCTTTACGGAGCGCTGGTGCTCGCGGAGAGGCGGTCGGGGTACGTCATCGTCTTCCTCGGGTCGCTTCTTGGGATGGCCGTCCCCATCACCCACATGATGGGCAGAGGCGTCGGTGTCGCCAGCCCCGTCGCCGCGTCCAGCGGAGCCCTGTTCTACATCTGGACGCTCATCGCCATCGGCGTCACAGCGCTCTTTTCCCTGATCCTCTCGGCGACCGGACTGTGGAGCCTCACGTGGAGACGGTCCCGGCAGCCGTGAAGTGTGACCCGACCCCCTGCCACGAATCCGGGCGGCGATGACTGAAGGCGCGGCAGCGGCGGGACGAGCCGGCATCATCGCGAAGACGGCGCGGCGCTTCGGCGTCGCGCTGGCGATTGCGGTCGTCGTGGGGTTCCTGCTGCTGAACGGATGGAAGGGTTCCACCACCACCCTCTCCCTCCGCACCATCACCCTCGCCGTGACGACGACGGCGGCGTTCACGTTGTTCGAGGCGTGGCCGCGACGGCTGCCGGGGTGGATCGAGCGATGGGTGCTCCAGGTGGTCGCGGTCGGTGTCATCGTGCCGGTCACCCTGACGCTGTTGTATCTGCCGGCGGAAGGCGGTACGCCGTTTCTGGAGGACAGCGACCGGATGCACCTGTCGTTCGCCGCGATCCTCATCGCGCCGTGGACGGCGCTCGCGGCGGTGGTGCGGCAGAAGGAGGCGTTCGCGCGGCATCAGAAGCTCGCGTTCGCGCTGGAGCGAAGCGAGCTGGAGCGGCAGGGGCTGGACGCGCGCCTTCATCTGCTGCAGGCGCAGGTCGCCCCGCACTTCCTGTTCAACACGCTCGCCAACGTGCAGGCGCTCGTGGATGCGGGCTCGCCGCGCGCGTCGCCGGTGCTGGGTAGCCTGATCCAGTACCTGCGCGCGGCGGTACCGCTGCTCCACGAGCCATCGGCGACCATCGAGCGCGAGCTGCAGCTCGTCACGCCATATCTCGAGTTGATGCAGATGCGCATGCCGGACCGCCTCCAGTACGCGATGAACGTCGACCCGTCGGCGCTGAAGCTCCGCTGTCCGCCGACCACGCTGCTTACGCTGGTGGAGAACGCCGTGCGGCACGGGATCGATCCCAGCGAGGAAGGTGGCCGGATCGACGTCGACATCGCGCGGGCCGGTGAGCGCTGCGTGGTTCGCGTCACGGATACCGGTGTTGGACTCCGTTCGTCGGAGAACGGCCTCGGGACGGGGCTGACGGCACTGCGCGAGCGGCTGCTGCTGCTCTTTGGTGATGAGGCGCAGCTGAGGCTGACGTCCGGCGCTGAACGCGGCGTCATCGCCGAGGTCGACATGCCGGCCCAGACGTGAGCGCGCCCGCGACGGCGCTGATCGCCGACGACGAGCCGCTGCTGCGCGATGCGCTGCGGCGCCAGCTCGCGGACGTGTGGCCCGAGCTCGAGGTGGTGGCCGAGGCGCGGAACGGGCGTGAGGCGGTGCGGCTGTTCGAGGAGCTGCATCCCGACATCTGCTTCTTGGACGTCCACATGCCGGGTCTCTCGGGCGTGGATGCCGCGAACCTGATCGGACGGCGCGCGCACCTGGTGTTCGTCACCGCGTACGACCACTACGCGGTGCAGGCATTCGCGCAGGGCGCGCTCGACTACCTGCTGAAGCCGGTGGAGGCGGCGCGGCTCGCGGAAACGGTGAGCCGCCTGCAGGAACGCCTGCACTCCTCCAGGCCCGCGATCAACACCGAGCAGCTCCTGCAGCAGCTCAGCGCCCAGCTCGCGACGCTGCAGGGCGGCGGGAAAGGCGAGCCGCTGCGCTGGATCCGGGCGCAGGCGGGGAAGACCGTGCGCCTCATCGCCATCGACGACGTCGATTACCTGCGCTCCGATGCAAAGTACACGGTCGTGGCGTGGCGCGACGGCGGCAAACCGGCCGAGGCGGTGATCCGCGTTCCGGTCAAGGAGCTGCTGGACCAGGTCGATCCGCAGCAGTTCGCGCAGGTCCATCGGTCGGTGGTCGTGAACCTGCGCGCGATCCGCCTCGTGAAGCGGCACGAGAACGAAACCGCGGAGATCCACCTAAAGGAGCGCGACGAAGTGCTGCCGGTGAGCCGCGGCTACGTGCATCTGTTCCGGCAGGTGTAGCGATCGTTCGTCTGCGCCCATTCGCGCCAGGACACTTGCGCGGGCTTTCTTTGTATTGTAAAGTACTTTCAGACAACGATGGGCCGGCGTTGCATTTGAGCTTCGGGACAAGATGATCGACCGCCACATGCAGGAGCACGTGACCGAGGTGGAAGGAACCAGCGCGGGAGGAGGGTCATGAGCGCGCGCGTGGACGTGCTCGTGGTGGGCGCGGGGCTGGCGGGGCTGGAGTGCGCCCGCCGGCTGGGAGAGGCCGGCGCGAGCGTGCTGTTGGCCGACCGCAAGCCCGCCGTCGATCACGCGGTGCACACCACCGGCATCTTCGTCCGGCGGACGCTGGAGAGCTTCGAGCTGCCGGACGACTGCCTGGGGCCTCCGGTGCGGCGCGTGGCGCTCTATTCGCCGAGCGGGCGTTCTCAGCTCCTGGAGAGCCCGCACGACGAGTACCGCGTGGGCCACATGGCCGCGCTCTACCGCCGCGAGCTGGACGCCTGCCTCCGCGCCGGCGTGCAGTGGGCGCCCTCGACGACGCTGACCTCGCTGGAGCCGGACGGCGCGGGCTCCGCCGTGGCGCTGGAGCGGGGCGGGCGGCGCGAGCGGCTCCTGGCGCGCTTCGTCGTCGGCGCGGACGGCGCGACGTCGCGGGTGGCGCCCGCGCTGGGGCTGGACGAGAACCGCGAGTGGATCGTGGGGGTGGAGGAGGTGTTCCACGGCGTCGCCACCGGGCACGCGCCCACCTTTCACTGCTGGATCGACCCCAGCGTAGCGCCCGGCTACATCGCCTGGGTGGTGGACGATGGCGAGGAGGTGCACGTGGGCGTGGGCGGCTACGCCTCGCGCTTCCAGCCGGCGGAGGCGCTGCGGCGGTTCAAGGCCCGCGTGGGGCCGCGCTTCGGGCTGGAGGGCGCGGTGCCGTACGAGCGTCGCGGCGGTCGCATCCCGGTCGGCGGTGTGCTGCCGCGCATCGCCTGCGCGCGCGGGCTGCTGACGGGCGATGCCGCCGGCGCCGTGTCACCGCTGACGGCGGGCGGGCTGGACCCGTGCCTCCGCCTCTCCGCCCTGGCCGCGGATGTGGCGCTCGAGCTCCTGGCCACGGGCGACCCGGCCGCGCTGGCGCCGTACGACGGCACCTCGCTGCGCGCCCGCTTCCGCACCCGCCTCCTAATCCGCCGGGCGCTGGCGGCGGTGCGCTCGCCCCTCGCGGCCGAGCTCGCGTGCGCCGCGCTCCGCCTCCCTCCCTTCCGCGGCGTCGCGCACAGGGTGTTCTTTGGCCACGGATCGTTCCCGGACGTCGCGCGCGGAGGTAGGACGCGCGCGGTGCCCGTGCTGGTTCCCGCTTCACCACGACAGGGAGTGCCATCATGAGTACCAGCTTCAGCAGGCGCCTGCGGGGCGCAATCGGAAACGTCCTTGTGTGGGGCGCCGGGTGGACCGTTCTCGCGCTCGCGGTGTTCGCCGTGCTCAAGGTCACCGGTATCCTTTCCCCGGAAGTGATCTGGCTGGACGGGCTCGGGATCGCCGCGCGGCTCGGGGTGATGGGCGGCATCGTGGGGGGAGCGTTCTCCCTCGCCATCGGAACGCTGTACCGGGGGCGCCGCCTCGCGGAGATGAGCGCGCTCCGCTTCGGAATTGGCGGCGGGGTCTTGGCGGGGCTCTTCGTGCCGCTCTTCCTCCAGACGATGAGCGTGCTTTCAGGCGGCGGGCTGATACCGCCGGGGCTGATCCTCGATGACTCGGCGCTGGCGGCGCTGTTCGGCGCGGTCGCGGCCGGCGGTTCGCTCAAGCTCGCCCAGCGCGCGGAGCACGCGCTGCCGTCCTCGGTCGAACCCGGGCTCGTGGGCGTTGGGGATCCGCTGGCCGGGGTCGGTGATGCGGACGCGCGGCGGCGAGGCGCTCCGGCGGGGCGCGGCGCGGTCTGACGGCGTTGCAGGATGTTTGACACACCGCGGCTGCCTGCGTACTTAGCGATGCAATGCTGACGACTCGCACGTGGCACCTCGACCCCAACCGGACCGCGCATCCATGCTCAGGAGAGCCAAACTCCGTTCGTCCATCGCTGCCGCCGCGCTGATCGCCATCACCGCATCGGCGGCGGACGGGCAGCCGGGGCGTCCGCTCCACGTTCGGCTGGATTCGATTGCCGCCTCCGGAGTGAAGGAGAACCGCGCCGTGGGCATCGTGGCGGCGGTGGTGAGGGGGAACGACACGCTGCTCTATCAGGGCTACGGCAAGGCGAACGTCGAGTGGGACGTGCCGATGCCGCGCGACGCGCTTTTCGAGATCGGCTCGGTCACGAAGCAGTTCACCGCCGTGGCGCTGCTCCAGCTCCGCGACGAGGGGAAGCTCAGCCTGGACGACGAGATCACGAAGTGGCTCCCCGACTTCGACACGCGCGGCAACCGGGTGACGCTGCGCAGGCTGCTCGATCACACCTCCGGGATCGTGGGGCTCACCGAGATGCCCGAGTTCGGCAACCTGGCGACGAACGAGCGCTTCCCCCGCGACTCGGCGTACGCGCTGATCCGGCGCACTCCCTTCCAGTTCAGGACGGGCGAGGCGCAGATCTACAACAATTCCGCTTTCTTCCTCCTCGGCCTGGTGGTGGAGAAGGCGAGCGGGATGAGCTACGAGGACTACGTCGAGAAGAAGATCTTTGAGCCGCTCGGGATGACGCGCTCGATGTACTGCAACAGTGCGGAGAACGTCCCCCGCCGCGCGCAGGGCTACCTGGTGCCGGGCGACCGCGTGGTGCGCCGCGCGCGGACCAACGTGCACACTTGGCCCTTCTCCGCCGGCTCGCTCTGCTCCACCGCGGGCGACATGGTGACCTGGGTCAGGGCGCTGCACGGCGGCAAAGTGCTCTCGCCGGCATCGTACGCGGAGCTCATCACGCCGTCGAAGCTGAACGACGGCACCCCGTTGCGCTACAGCATGGGGCTGCAGGTGGGGCCGGACCCGAGCGGCCACAGCTACACCGGGCATGGCGGCGCGATCGCCGGCTTCACGGCGCAGGTGGGGTGGTATCCCACCGCGAAGATGGCCGTGGTCGTACTCCAGAACACGGCCGGCACCCTCGATCCGAGCGCCGTCGCAAGCGAGCTCGCCAGCCAGATCCTGGGCTGGACCCGCCCCCCGCCGCAGCGGTTCGCCGGCGATGCCGCGCCGCTGCTGGGGAGGTACGTGGGGCAGGGGCGAGGCCGAGACGTGGCCATCGAGGTGACGCAGACGCCGGGCGGACTCGCCTTCTCCACAGACGGCGCGCCGGCGCGCCCGGTCCCCTGGGTCGAGGGGCTTACCTTCCGCCAGGGAGTCCGAATCCTGACCTTCCGCCGCGCGAACGGCGACAGCGGCCCCGTGACGGAGCTGCGGGTCAGCACGCCGGGCTCGCACATGATCCTCAAGAAGCAGTAACGCTCGTGAGGGAGGGGCCGCGCGGCCTCTCCCGTGTTCCAACCAACCTGTTCAACTACTCAAGGGAGGTCGTGATGAAGGACGTGCTGACACGCATCCGCGGTGCGGTGGTGATGGGGCTGGCGTGGGCCGTGGCGTGGGCGCCCATCGCCGTGCTGGCGGGATTGATTGTGGATCCGGATGGCTCGATGGACGAGATGTGGCCGGCCATCGGGGCGTACCCGGGCTTTTTATCCGGAGTGGTGTTTGTGGCGCTGATCGGGATCGCGTATGGCCGCCGCGGAGCCGGCGAGCTGACGCTTGTGCGTGCGGGCGCGTGGGGCGCGGCGGCGGGTGTGTTGGTGGGCGTGCTTCCGTTCACCATCGGGGAATCGAGTTCGAAGCTCCCGCTCTGGCAGCTCGCAGCCATCGTGATCGGCTCCATCACCCTGCTGAGCGCGGCCTCAGCCGTTGGATCGGCCGTGGTGACGCGGTACCTCGGGCGGCGTCACACTCACGCAGGCACGCCGCGGCAGGGGTGAACAGAGCAGCTTGGTCCGAGGGGCGTGTGACGGTGTAAGCGGGTAGGAACCCATTCCGCCCCAGCCTTGCGCCAGTGCGCTTTGAAACGTAAAGTACTTCATGTAGCGGCCAGTACATCCGAACGGGTGTCGCTGCATCCGTTCTCCCCAGCGGCACTCGCCAGGATAGCAGCCATGGAATTGCAGATACGAGGCGTCTCCAAGAGCTACCCCAACGGCGTGCAGGCGCTCAAGGACGTGACGCTCACGATCCCGGCGGGGATGTACGGGCTGCTAGGACCCAACGGCGCCGGCAAGTCCACGCTGATGCGCATCCTCGCCACGCTCCAGGAGCCGGACAGCGGCAGCATCCAATTGGGTGACCTGGACGTCGTGCGTCAAAAGGATGAGGTGCGGAAGACGCTCGGCTACCTGCCGCAGGAGTTCGGCGTGTATCCCAGGGCGAGCGCGGAGGAGCTGCTCGACTACTTCGCCATCCTCAAGGGCATCCCGGAGAAGCGGGCGCGCAGGGAGGTGGTGGAGGCGCTCTTCCGGCAGACGAACCTGTGGGTGGTGCGCAAGCAGAAGCTGGGCGGCTACTCGGGCGGGATGCGGCAGCGCTTCGGCGTGGCGGTGGCGCTGCTGGGGAACCCGAAGCTGCTCATCGTCGACGAGCCGACGGCGGGGCTGGACCCGGCTGAGCGCGTGCGGTTCCTGAACCTGCTCAGCGAGCTGGGCGAGAACAGCGCGGTGATCCTCTCAACGCACATCGTGGAGGACGTTTCCGAGCTGTGCACGCGGATGGCGATCATCGACCGCGGCGAGATCCTGCTGGAGGCGGAGCCGCTCGGCGCCATCGAGGAGATGCGCGGGCGGATCTGGCGCAGCGTCATCGCAAAGAGCGCGCTGGCGGAGGTGGAGCGCGAGCACGCGGTGATCTCGACCAAGATGCTCGCCGGGCGCACGCTGGTGCACGTCTACGCCGACGCGGCGCCGGGCCCCGGCTTCGAGCCCGCCGAGCCGGACCTGGAGGACGTGTACTTCGGCACGATGGCGGGGCACATCGGCCGCCGGAGCCAGCTGGCGGTGGCGTCATGAAGCTGCGGACGATCTTCCGCTTCGAGCTCGCCTACCAGGCGCGCCGGGTCTCCACCTGGCTCGTCTTCACGATACTGGCCGTGATCGCCTTCATCTTCACGCGGGAAAGCTTCCTCTCCGACGCGTTGTACGCGGAGTTCTTTCTGAACTCGCCGTTCATCATCGCGTCCGCCACGGTGTTCGGCAGCCTGCTGTGGCTCGTGCTGGGCGCGGCCACGGCCGGCGAGATCGCGGCGCGCGACGTGGAGACGGGGATGCACCCCCTCACCTACACCGCGCCGGTCAGCAAAGCGGAGCACCTGGGCGGGCGCTTCCTGGCCGCGCTCGTCCTCAACCTGCTGATCCTGCTGGCGATCCCGCTGGGCGTGCTGCTCGCCGTCTACGCCTCCGGCGCCGATCCGGAGCTGATCGGTCCGTTCCGGCCGGCGGCGTACCTCACGGCATTCGGCTTTTTTGCGCTGCCGAACGCCTTCGTCGGCACGTCGGTGCAGTTCGCGTGGGCGGCGCTGGGTCGGCGGGCGCTGGGGAGCTACGTGGGGAGCGTGCTCCTGATCTTCGTGGCGTATGGCGGGTTCGCGGCCGTGATGTACTACCTGGAGCGGCAGGACGTGGCGGCGCTGCTCGACGTCTTCGGCCACCTGTACATGACATCCGAGGTGGTGCTGGGATGGTCGCCGATCGAAAAGAGCACGCGGCTGATCGCGCTCGAGGGCCCTCTGCTCCACGGCCGCCTGGTGTGGGCGGGCGTCGCTCTGGCGGCGCTCGCGTTCACCTACGCCCGATTCCGCTTCGAGCACCTGGCGGCGAGCGCGTGGTGGACCCGCATGGTGCGCTTCGGCAGGCGCAGGGGCGATGCGCACGCTCCGACGCCTTCCGGGAGCGAGATCGCGAGCACCGCGCCCATCGCCGTGCCGCACATCCAGCAGGCGTTCGGCTTCGCGAGCCGCGCGCGCCAGACGCTCGCCATCGCGTGGGACTCGTTCCGCACGATCGCAAAGAGCCGCGGCGGACTCATCGTGCTGGCCGGCATCGCGGTGATCGCCGTCATCGTCCTCCCCCAGAACTTCGAAAGCTCGGGCACCCCGCTGCTCCCCCGGACCGAGTACGTTCTCACCTACCTGACGGTCTCTCTCACTCAGCCTTTCACCCAGTGGGTGATCACGCCGCTGTTCATCGTCCTCTACGCCGGAGAGCTGGTCTGGCGCGAGCGCGAAGCGGGGCTGGGCGAGATCACCGACGCGGCGCCGGTGCCGGATGGTGTGCGCTTTCTCGGCAAGTTCCTGGGGCTCAGCCTGATTCTCGCCGTGTGGATGGCGCTGCTGATGGCGGTCGGGATGGCGGTGCAGGTGAGGATGGGGTACTACAAGTTCGAGATCGGCCTCTACCTCAAGGTCCTCTTCGGGCTCCAGCTCCCCGAATACCTCCTCTTCGCCGTGCTCGCGTTGGTGGTGCAGGGGATGGTCAACCAGAAGTACATCGGCCACCTGCTGGCGCTCCTCGCCTACTTCTTCATCGCCTTCGCCGCATGGCTCGGGATCGACCACGACCTGCTCGTCTACGGCTCCGCGCCGAGGTGGACGTACTCGGACATGCGCGGCTTCGGCGCGTCGCTGGGGCCGTGGACGTGGTTCATGCTCTACTGGGCGGCGTGGGCGTTGCTGCTGGCCGTGGTGGCGAGGGTGCTCTGGATGCGCGGGCTGGAGGGGAGCATCCGCGTGCGGCTCCAGCTCGCGCGCCTCCGCTTCACGCGTCCAACCGCGGTGGCCGCCGCGATGGCGGCGGGGCTCGTGCTCGCGCTGGGCGGCTTCGTCTTCTACAACACGAACGTGCTGAACGAGTACGCTTCCCCCTTCGAGCGGGCGGAGCGGCAGGCCGAGTACGAGCGGCGCTTCGGCCGGTACGCGAACGTTCCGCAGCCGCGGATGGCGGGGACGAAGCTGCACCTGGAGATCCATCCCCGTCGGCGCGAGGTGGAGGTGCGCGGCTCGCACCTGCTCGTGAACCGCACCCGGGCGCCCATCGCCACGATCCACCTGGCCACCAGCCCCGGCGCGCAGACCGGCGCCATCACCTTCGACCGGCCCGCGACGCGCGTCGTAGAGGACCAGGAGCTCGGCCACGCCATCTACGCGCTGAAGCAGCCGCTCCGGCCCGGCGAATCGCTGCGGCTCGGCTTCGCGATGCATCTCAAGCCGAGGGGCTTTCGCAACAGCGGCGCCAGCCGCTCGGTAACGGCGGCGAGCAGCTTCTTCACCAGCGAGTTCCTTCCCAAGATCGGCTACGATCCGCGCCGCGAGCTGTTCAAGCCCAGCGAACGCCGCGCGCACGGGCTCTCGCCGCGCCGCCTCTTCCCCTCGCTCGCCGAGGTCGAGGCCGGCGGGGACGTCACCGGCGGAGCGGGCGACTTCACCGGCGCCGCGCCCATCGCCGTCGAAACCGTCATCGGCACGGACGGCGACCAGACCGCCGTCGCGCCCGGCCTGCTGCGCCGCACGTGGACGAAGGGCGGGCGCCGCTACTTCCACTACGCCACCGACGCGCCGATCGGCAACGAGTACCGGTTCTTCTCCGCGCGCTACGCCGTGCACGAGGAGCGCTGGACGCCCAAATCAGGCGCGGGGCGCCCGGTCGCGATCCAGGTCTTCCATCACCCGCGCCACGCCGCGAACCTGCCGCGCATGCTGCGCAGCGTGCGCGCCTCGCTGGAGCACAACAGCCGCGAGTTCGGTCCGTATCCGCACAGCTTCATCCGCCTGGTCGAGAACCCCGGCAGCGGCATGGGCGCGCACGCCGACGCGACCACGATCGACTACACGGAAGGCTTCTCCCGCTACAACCCGGCCGAGGATCCGAACGGCCTCGACATGCCGTTCGCGATCATCGCGCACGAGATGGCGCACCAGTGGGGAGTCGCGTACGCCCTCGCCGAGGGTGCGCCGCTGCTCTCTGAATCTTTCGCCTGGTACGCCGCGATGGGCGTCGTGGAGGAGACCTACGGGCGCGCGCACCTGGAGCGGCTGCGGAGGTTCTTTCGGCAGCCGTCACCCATCCCGCCCATCCGCCAGTCCGTCCCGCTGCTCCGCGCGATGGACCCGTACGCAGCCTATCGCAAGGGCCCCGCGGCCTTCTTCGCCCTGCGCGAGTACATGGGCGCCGACCGCGTGAACCTCGCCTTCCGCCGCCTGCGCGAGAAGCAGCGCGCCGGCGCGCCTCCGGCGACCACCCTCGACCTGTACCGCGAGCTCCAGGCGGTCACCGCCGATTCGCTCCACCCTCTCCTCCACGATCTGCTCGCCGCCAACACCTTCTGGCAGCTCAAGACGGAGCGCGCCTCCGTCAAACAGATCGCGGGGGGCGCCTGGGAGGTCACCCTCCGCCTCCGCGCGCGCAAAGTCACCATCGACCCCGCGGGCGTGGAGACCGAGGTGCCGATGAACGAGTGGGTGCCGATCGGCGTCTTCGCCCCCTCCTCCGGCCAGGGCACGGAGTACGGCGAGCGGCTCTACCTGCGCCCCCACCGCATCCGCACCGGCCCGCAGACGATCACGCTCACCGTCCCCCGCAAACCCGCCGAGGCCGGCATCGACCCCTACCTGCTGCTGATCGACCTGGAGCGGTTCGACAACGTGGAGGCGGTAGAAGGCGAGGGCTGATGGTGCACGCGGGGGCGTGGGTCGCCTGCGGCGGAGGGCGGATCTGAGGCGCGGCCTGGGCGCAGCCGCACACAGCCGCGCACTGACCGCGCGAGACACCGGCGAACCCGATCACCTGCCTGACGCGCGTTATGCCCTTGCATTGCGCAACGACTACGCTGGGCTGCGGAGAGCCACCACCAGTTTGGTGAGTTGTGGGTTCGGCATGCACTTGGATCTAGTCGCTACCACACGACTTCGCACGCCAGGTACTCACCAAGCACCATCCGAACCAGAATGCCTTTCGAATGTGAGACCAAATAGCGGTACCGACCGTCTTGGACGTTACGCCACCCCGCCACCATGTACGGCCAGTTCGACTCGACTCCTCGCATAAACGCTCGGCTCCCGATCTCGGGATAAATGTGCTCCTCAGGAGGCGTTTCGAATCTACTGACTGCCTCACGCGATCGTGTGGCGAGCGGCCAGATCTCAATGCTCGTAGGTTCGCAGACTTGAATCTCTCCATACTCGTAGGCGGCATGACCCTGCGCGAGCTTTTGAACCACTTTGCGCACGCGGTCCAACTCGGGCTCCCACACGAGCCTGCCAGCTTCGTCGACTTTTTGGGATGCCTTGATACGCGTTGCGAGGGCAGGTTTCTTTACCATGATCCGTTGAACCTTCTGCCGCTCCAGAGCAGCCGGGTCAACAGAACCGATGATCGTGCATTCTAGAAAGCAGGCCAGATATTCCTCGTCCAAAGAGAAGCTATTGTTGCAAGCCTTGCAGGATTGCACTACAGGGAGATCGGGCGGAAATGGCTCGTCCAACAAGACTTTCGAAGGCACGTGATCTCGCGTGTCTGGCGTACCGGCGCAGAACACACAGAACTCGTTCCATCGAGAGTCCAACGGGAGCTTGTTCGGGTCCATGGCCATTTCACTTTGGAGCGAGCCCAGGCAGCTGCCGAATTATTGTGCGGCGAGATCACTCTGTATGCGCTTACGGAAGCTTACATCCCGCGGTCGCAGAGACCGAATGTACGAAAGCGATCAATATTTGCTCATCAGAATAATCAGAGAGAAAACCGGGAAGTCAGTAGCCTGCCCCCCGGCCCTGCAACGCGAACTACGCTGAGATATCCGACGTCTGGAGCTTGCGCCCAATCTTATCGTGGTCGGCCTTCCGCTGAATCCAAGCCTTTTGTAACCGCCCGGAGCTTGCTCCCATTCGATATAGGGTTGCCCTTTCTAATCGTACTGGATCGTTACCATGGTTCACCCCTTTAAGTATTCTTCAAACATTCCGTCCTCGCTAGAGCTCCTCGACTACAATTCCCGCGTGTCGGTGGTATTCTTCCATCGAACTGAATCCAGCCGGTATGTGTCCCCAGCCTTTGTCTTCCGGCCCGTACTCGAAATCGTAGTAATCGTCGGGCAGAAGCGGCTGGGGCGTGGGTTTGCCAAGATAGCTGTAGAAGAGGTGATTGATCTTGGCTTCCCCGACATGCGAGCGTAGCTCATGCCAACGTGCATCTTCATCAAAGCCATCTTCTTCCAGGGACGTTCGAACCCACCCCCAGACTTCGATTTCCGCGTCGTCAATCGTCCTTCCTACGTCTTTAAAATGCTCCTTTGTGTAATACTGCTGTGGATCAATATGCACGCCCAGCTCACAATAGCAGTCATAGACAACTTCAAGTAGCGTGACAAAATGCTGGAGACAGCACGACACCACGTCCTCAGTGGGTTGATACGGGGCGTCAGGCATCTGTGAGAAGAAATACTGTGCCTCTCCTTGAGAGAAACGTCCACCCGACAGTGGGTACGGGCCACCGTGCACGTGTGCGTTCCGAGCATCAAGGAGGAATTTGGCGAGCGGATCGGCCTTCAGCCGCTTTTGCTGGCCAGCATACCACTCCTCGAAACCCGGTACGTGCGTGAAGCGCTGCAGCGCTAAGGTAGTTGTGCGGGAAGCCGAGAGGTATGCGCTGAGATAGCACTTGAACTCGAACATCTCTAGCTGGACCTTGGCTAGTTTGCTGAGAAAGAACTCCGCCTCGGCAACTTTCTCATCGACTGTATCGAAGGTATGTTCCATTGGTTGTTTCGATTTGTATTTGTGAACGTAGGGCAATAAGGTAGCGGCGTATTACGTAGGCGAGAGATGGCCTCAACGCCGGACTGCAAGCGATGCACAGCGATCAGCGATCCATCTCGCCCGGGCAGAGGAACTCGATCTGTACGCCGTTTCGCTCAAGTGCTTCGCGGTGGTCCCACCAGTCGCGGTCCACCGCGTTGAGGACGACAGACGGTTGCGGGCCGGCCAGCGCGACGGCCGCGAACTTGTGGTCAGACGGGTCGAATGTGTCGAGGTCGGGGTCGGCCGGGTATTCCTCGAAGCCGCGTTCCGGGTGCGCGGTTATCGGAACCAGAGTGCACCAGGACGGGTCCGAATGGCGCGTGAGAACCGAGCGTAGAAAGGCGTCACCGACACCGGGCTGGCCCACGCTGCGCAACTGGCTCTGGTACTCGCGGATAATCCGCCATCCGTCGTCCAGCAGCAGGCCTCCGCGAGCGGTGATCTCGCGTACCCGGCGCACGCACTCAAGCACGCACTCGGGCGAGGCGTGCGTCGGATCGTGCGGATAGTTGGCTACGCGAGGGACGTTGGTGTCCACGACCCAGTGCGTCATGCTGCGCCCCGCCGGGCGATCTGCCTGCGTATAGCGGCCTCGGCCATCGCGGCGAGGTCGCCCATCTCGTCGCCAAAGAAGTTGGGCGGCCAGTTCCGGATGTTGCCGAACTCGTCCAGCTCCAGAGGGTTCAGGCGCGACACCCCCCGTTCTTCCTGCGCAAAGTAGAGCGCGACCTGCTCCGGCGCGAGCAGTTCCTCCGCCATGCGCCTCTGCAGGCGGCGCAGCAGGTGCTCGCTGTGGCTCTCCACGACCAGCTGGATCCTGCGGCGCTTCACGACGTCGATGAACACGTCGGCCAATCTCGACTGCACGGCCGGGTGAAGGTGAATCTCAGGCTGCTCCAGCAGGATCGTGGATCCTTCCGGGACGTAGTAGCAGATGGTTAGCACCGGAAGGATCTGAGAAACGCCGAAGCCTACATCGGTGATCAGTACCGGAGCCGCGCCCGGACTGCGCGTGATCCACACGCGGTACAGGTTGCTTTCAGGGGTGATGGGCTGCACGCTGAAACTGTGCACCAGGCCCAGTTCCTTGAGCCAGTAGCCTACGTATTCCTGAACCGTAAACGCCTTGGTTCCTTTGCCGCGGGAGATCTTCGGCCGGTCCTGAGCGGCCATCAGCGCGTCCACCACCCGTTCGCCGCGCTGGCCCATGTCCGCCGGCTCGGCGCCGGCCCACGTGTACTCCCGCTTGGGATAGTCGCGCAGGGGGCCCAGGTAGTACACGCGGTTCATCTGCTCTTCGAACGCGAGCGCCAGGTCCGAAACGAAGCTCGCGTTCTGGTAATACGCCTTCACCTGGTCGGGAAAGCCGTAACTCTTGACCGGGTCTGGAAGGTCCCAGACCCGCCCGCGGATGCGCCTGAACCCGAAACCAGCCTCCGACGATCCCTCCAGTTCGTAGGCGTGCTCCTGCCGTTCTTTGCGGCGCATGGCGAACGTGGCATCCGCGAAACGGTATTCCATCCGGTCCACGCGCATGCGACCCTTGCTCCCCGCGGCACCGATGCGCGTGCAGAAGCCCATCTCGTCACCGGAGAACAGCGCGGCGCCCGGCCGTGCGGGATCAGCGATGGCGAGCGCGTGGGGGAGCGTCCATTCCAGATCGAACTCAAAGGGCCCCTTGCCCTGGTGCAGTATCTCGCGGAACGTGCCCAGCCGCACCGGGTCCGAGTCATCGCCCAGGTTCAGCACCTGCTTGCGATCCGAAGACTCCACGGTCTGCTTCATCATGAGCAGCGCCTGGATTATGCTCGTCTTTCCAGAGCTGTTCGTGCCGAAGAGGCCCGTGACGGGCGCCAGGCGGAGGTGCTGGACCGAGCGCCAGGACTTGAAGTTTTCCAGCCCGAGTTGGTTCAGCATCAGGACCGTGCTCCTAGCGTCGCCGGCCGCACACCCGCGATCGCGGATTGCGATGAGGCATTGGCGTTATGGGCAGCCATAAGATTGTCCATTCCCCCCCACGTGCGCCAGCCGGACGCCTTCTCGCCGCTGGCCGGGAGGGTCTGGGTGCGACTGCGGAGCTCTCACAATACTCCTCGGTACGGCGCCTGCCGGCCGGGCGTGAAAACGGGGACTCCCGTCCGACAGAGACGTAGGCGCTTCCAGACGGTCCCTCACCTGTCGCAGCCCCGCACACCCGGCAGAATAGACGAATGGATACGAACACCCTCCCGGCGGACGCGCCGCTCACCCACGTGCCACGACCCGAGCCTCGGGTCAGGATCGCACGGCCGCAGAGTTCCGATCTTCCCCTGCCGCTGGCGCTCGCCGCCGGAGCGGGGCTCACGGTAGCGACTCACTTCGCCGTACTGCCATTCAGGGCCGGCTACCTGGGATCGCTCCTGCTGGAGAGGGGGTGGATACAGTATGCCTCCATGTTTCTGGCGTGGACGGCCATCGTCCTTCTCGCATGGAGGGGGCGGCACGCGTATTCGGTCCACCGCGATCTCGGGGCTGCTGCACGCCTGTCGGGGATCACGCCCCACGAGAGCACCAACCGCCTGGCGCTGGGAGCATTGCGCGACAGGTGGATACGGACCGGGGGCGCCGCGGGGCTGCGGCGCGCCCGCTCGCTGCAAGGCTACCTGCTGGCCGGGACGCGAGCCGCGGCGGCCACTGCGGCCGAGGACGACACCGCGCAGGCCGAAGCGGCGCTCGACGGTGCCTACGCGGTCCCGAGGGTGGCGGTCTGGGCAATCCCCCTGTTCGGCTTCATCGGCACGGTGATCGGCATCAGCGAGGCTGTCGCGGGCTTTGCCGGGTTCCTTCAGCAGGCGGAGGAAATCGAGCAGATCAAGCAGGGGATCGGCGGTGTAACCACCGGCCTCGCGGTAGCGTCCGACACCACGCTTCTGGCGCTGGCGCTCAGCGTGATGGTGATGCTTCCGCTGGTGATCCTGGAGCGCATCGAGCGCCGGGCCATCCTCGCGCTGGACGCGGACACGCAGGACCACGTGATCGCGCACCTGCCGGAGCCGGAAGCCGCTGCCGCGCCGGCGCTGGATGAGGAGACGGTGCGGCGAGCCGTACAGGGCGCACTCGCGCACGCCCTCCCATCGCCCGAGGCGATGGTGCAGGATGCCCGTGCCTTCCTGGAGAGCGCCGCGGCCACGGTCGCGCGTTCGGCAGAGGACGCCGCGGCGGCCGTGACGCAGGCCGGACAGGCACTCCTCGACGCGCAGGAGGCGCACCGGGTGGCCGTGGAACGCGACGCGGCCGAGTCGCGCGAGCGCTTGCAGGCGCGCGACGAGCAGGCTCTCCAGGCGCTATCTCAGATGGCGAACACGCTGACGTCCCAGCACGCGGACGTCGCGGGCCAGGCGCGGTCCGAATCTGCCGCCGCGGCGGCTCGGTTCGGGGAGACGGTGGAAGCGCTCGTACCCGCGCTTCAGGCGGCGGCCCATACGCTGGCCGAACGACGTCGGAGCTTGCCGGCGTCTCGGCGCAGGTCTCGGAGGCGATCGCGCTGGAGCAGTCGCTGCAGCGCTCAGTGCACGCGCTTCAGCAGTCGGGCGAGCTCCAGAACGTGCTCGGCGCGGTCGAAACGTCGCTCCAGGGTCTCAGGCCCGCGCTGGAGCGGCTGGCGCTGCCCAGGACGATCACGCTGGTGGAGGCGGACGGAGGCACCCCGGCGATAGGGTCCAGTGGCGCGGCGTAGGGGCGGCGCGAGCATCGGCAGCTCGTTGAGTGCCGAGCTGTTCCCGTTCCTGTCTGTGCTGGCGTGCGTAATCGGCACGCTGATCCTGCTGGTGATCCTCGTGACCAGCGGGCTGCTCGGCTCCAAACGGTCGATCACCCTGGTCGCCGAGTGGGGCCAGGGGCGGAACGTGACGCTGCGCCCTCGCTACGTCGAGGTGACCGGAGAGGGTGTGGTGCTGCATCCCGGCGGAGAAACGGTTCCCAGCTCCCGCCTGGACCGGCGGGACACGCCGCTCGCGAAGCTCCTTCGCGAGGTAGCCGCCAACAGGAACCGGGAATACGTCATCGTCGCTCTCCGGCCTTCGGGGTATCCGCATTTCGACCGGGTCCGGGACCAGGTGGAGGGCCGCGGGATCAAGATCGGGTACGAGCCCATCGACGAGGGCTGGAAGCTGAGGATCCGCCGATGAAGCGGTCCAGACGGCGCCGGTTCGGCCAGGCGGGGGGCAATCTCGACTCCTTTCTCGACACGCTGACGAACACCGTCGGAGTGTTGATCTTCGTCCTGCTGTTCGTCACCCTGGCGGCCGCGGACGCGACCGTGCTGGTGAAGACGCCGCTCAGGACGCCGACCCGAAAGGAGGAGATCTTCTTTGAAGTCAGCGGCGACCGTGTCGCGCTGCTCGACTCGGAAGCGGGGTCGAAAGCGTACGGGCGCTTCATGGCCGGCCTCCCCCGGCCAAACTGGTACAACCTCGACATCATCATCAGGCGCATCTACGGCTTCTCAGCCGACGCGGGCAACCACCGCGTGAGCGTCACCGGCAGCGTTCTCGGCGGAAACATCGGACTGCGGTACGAGCTGCGCCCCAGCGCCGGCGACCCGGTGAAAGCGTTGAGGAACAGCGCATCCGAGTTCCAGCGGATCCTTGCAGCGGCTGACACGGCGGAGCAGTTCGTCGCCTTTCTCGTGCGGCCGGACGGCCTCGAAGCGTTCCGCGAAGCGCGCAAGTACGCGGGCCGGCGCGGCTTCCAGTCCGGTTGGGAGCCGATCCAGGCAGAGGCGCAGGGCGTAGTCTTCGGCAGCGGCGGGCGTTCCGTCGGGGTCCAGTAGACCCCGGGCCCGCCAGCGGCCCCCCTCGTCGCGTGCACACGGCTTCGGGCCTGGCCGGCACGTACGCGCTGCAGGCGGGCACGCGAGCAATCGCCTTGTCCGCGGCGCCGCTGCTCTTCATCTTGGGAAGGCAGCATGCGGGTGCCGGTGCCTGCCGTCTCCGCAAATCCAACTCCGGCGGAAGCCTTCCATGTTCCTGAAGCGAATCGAGCTCCACAACGTCCGCAGCATCGAGCACCTGGAGCTCTCGTTCGACACGGAGGCCGGTACCCCCCGGAAGTGGACGCTGGTGCTGGGGGAGAACGGCACGGGCAAGAGCAGCGTGCTGCGCTCCATCGCGCTCATCGTAGCCGGAAGCGAAGCGCTTCCCGAGCTGCTGGTGCGGCCGGACTCGTGGATCCGCCTGGGTGCCGACGAGTGCTCCATCGAGGCCGATCTGGTGACGGCGGAAGGCGAGGAACGCCACGTCGCGCTGCACTGGAAGCGCGGCGAGAACATCCGCAACCTCTTCGAGCGGAACCGCGAAACGCTCGACAGCCTGGACGCGGCCCTCGCTCACGCGAACCGCAACTACTTCGCGGTAGGCTACGGTGCGTCGCGCCGGCTGTCGGGCAACCGTTCTCCGGGGTCTTCGAGGGAGCTGTTCTCCGATCCCCGCGCCCAGCGAGTCGCGACCCTGTTCTCCAGCGACGCCGTCCTGAACCCCCTGGACACGTGGGCGATGGGGCTGGACTACCGCAAGGAAGAGGAGGGGATGGCCATCGTACGCGACACCCTGGCCCGCCTCCTTCCCGGGGTGACAATGTCGCGGATCGACCGGGTGCGCGGCGAGCTGCTCTTCGCCACGCCCGACGGCGAGCTGCCGCTGGACCAGTTGAGCGACGGGTACCAGAACATGGCCGCCTGGTGTGGCGACCTGCTGTACCGGATCACGGAGACGTACGGCGACTACAAGGATCCGCTCCGTGCCCGCGGGGTGCTGCTGGTGGACGAGATCGACCTTCATCTGCATCCCGTGTGGCAGCGCGTGCTGAAGAAGTTCCTCGATGAAAGCCTGCCCAACTTCCAGGTGCTGGGGACCACGCACTCCCCCCTGACCGCGCAGCAAACGGGAGAACGCGAGCTGTACTTCCTGCGGCGCGAAGGGGGGACGGGCCCGGCGCGTCTGGAGGCGTACGAGGGCGCGGCCAACATGCTGCTCACGCATCAGGTGCTGCTCAGCCCCGCGTTCGGGCTCACCTCCATCAACTCGAAGCAGGTGGAGGACCTGAAGGACGAGTACCGCATCCTGAAGGCGAAGGAGCCCGGCGAGATGCCCCCGCCGGACCGGGAGCGGCTCGAGGTGCTGCGCGGCGAGCTGAGCGACATCCCCGACTGGACCCGGGCCACGGAGCAGGACCGCCGCCAGACACAGCTGTTGGAAAAAGTTCAGGCCGCGCTCGCCGCCCACTCGGAAGCGTAGACAGGCGACCGCGATGATAAGGCTGAAGCGCGTCCGGACCAAGGGGGCTATTCCCGCCGCGTTCCGCGGGCCAGGCCGCATCGACCAGGCGCTCACCTTGCTGGTGGCACCCGGGGCGGGGCGCACGTTCGACTCCGGATACTGGAAAAAAGCCAAGAAGCAGCTCAAGGCGGAATCGGGAGGCAAGTGCGCCTACTGCGAGGCGCCCACCGCCGTGGTGGCCCACGGCGACGTGGAGCACTTTCGACCCAAGAGTGTGTACTGGTGGCTGGCGTACTGCTACGACAACTATCTGTTCTCCTGCCAGATCTGCAACCAGTCGTTCAAGAAAGACGAGTTTCCGCTGGAGGACGATGCGCGCCGGCTGCCGGCCCCGGAGCTCCCCGCGGGCGCGGAGGACGCTGCCCGCCGCGAATTCGTGCGCCTCTTCGCCCCCGACCCGCTGGAGGACACGGAGGGAATGCCGTGGTCCGACTTCGAGGCCGCGATCCGCGCTGAAGGCGCGTCGCTGGTGAATCCGTACGTGGAAGACCCGGAGCCACGTTTCCGCTGGGAAGCCGATGCGGCGCTGCAGGAGGTGGCGGCCCGAGCGCGCTCCGAAGCGGAGGACCGCTTCCACAAGGCTGCCGAAACCTTTTACGGCCTCAACCGGCCCGAGCTGGCGCTGGAACGCTGGAAGACCTATCGCAAGCTGGACGTCTTTGTCCAGGCGTTCAAGGCCCCGGAGCTGGACGCCGGGACCCGGAACGAAGTCCGCGAGATGATCGTGGAGATGATGGGTGACAACGCGCCTTTCGCCGGGATGTGCCGGTACTTCGTCCGCGTGGAATGGGGGCTCGGACTCTGAAAACGGGGACGCTCGCCTTCATCGTTCCTGCAGCAGGATGTTGACGTTCCTGGAGTAGCCCGTTGCGGTGAGTTGCAGGGGGGCGCTGATGCCGCCGACGGTGGTGTAGCTCCCCTGGAAGGTGGCCTGGACGGCACGCCCTTCGAAGGTCATGCCGCTGATGGTGAGCGAGAGCTGCGGGCGCTGAAAGGTGCCGGCGATGGTGATGGGTACGGCGCTGGCGGCCGCCGCTTCCTTCATGGTGCCGCTTCCCGAGACGGCGTTGCCTGCACCTTCCTGTAGCTGAAAATCGAGCGTGAGCTCCGGGGAGACACCGGTCCACGGGCCGGCGACGGAGCTGAGCTCCCGCTCGAGGTCGTTGTCGATGCCGCCGGTGGAGTCGCCGCAGGCTCCGGTTGTCAGGGTGAGGGCGAGCAGCAGGAAAAGGTGGGGATTACGCATCGGGTTCCTTCGCTGTGAGAACGGCAACATCGTGTGGTCGCAGCGAACGGTACCCGTGCGGGCGCGCCGGGACAAGCAACACGTGTGCGAACGGCAGCGGTGCGAGGAAAGTGGAGGACGGCTGTTCTTGCGGGCAGATTTGGCCGGCATCACGCGTTCAACTGCGCGAGCACGCCCGATCCCCTCTCGACCTTGAGCCTGACATGGCTGCTTCCGCGCGCATCCGGGGTCCGTTCCGCCGCCTGGCGCCGACGGCCGTGCTTCTCGCGATCCTGGCGCTGGAGGCTGGCGGGCAGTCCGCCGCAGGCGTCGCGGAGTGCGACCCGCCGAGGCCCGTGGGGCTGGCGGAGGGCCCCGGCCCCACTCCCGTGGAGCTGGAGCTGGAAGGGCGCATGAGCCAGCTCACCGTTTCGCCGGCGGGGCGGCTCTGGCTGACCACGTACATGGGGAACACGTACCATGCGGACAGCGTGGGCGCGTACTGGCGCTATGGCCCCATCCAGGGCCCGCCCCCGGACAGCATGGACGTGACCGGCAACCAGCTCGACGCCGCCACCTTCTTCACCGCGGACACGGCGTTCATCTGGGGGAACATCGGGGTGGACTACCAGACGGACCGGGGCCTCGTACTGCGCACCACCGACGCTGGCGCAACCTGGGACTCGGTCTCCATCGCGGGCGGGGGATGGATCCACGATGCGGTCGCCAACGCCGCAGGGGAGGCGTGGATGGGCGGGTCCAGCGGGCGCCTGCTGTACACGGCGGACTTCGGCGCATCGTGGAGCGTGCGCTCGCGGCCGTTTCGCTCGCAGCTCATCGCCATCGACGTGGGGGCGGATGGCGTGGGGCTCGCGGGGTCGATCGACGAGGGGCTGCGCATCACCCGTGACGGCGGCACCACGTGGCGGTCGGTCCCCACTCCACAGCAGCAGCGCCGCTATCCGCCGCCACCGCGCAGGGAGGAGGAGACGACCGAGCTGGACACCCTGTCTGGCGAGGAAGTGACGACGGTGCCCGAACCCATGGACGAGGAGGCGGATACGGCGGAGGTCGTTCTGCCGCTGGGAGGACAGCATGAGGCCACGGACACCTTTCCGGAGCCTGAGACCGAAGGCGGTCAGGATCGCATCGACCGGGTGGGACTGTTCCGCGGCCGCGCGGTGATCACGCAGGGCGGGCGGGTCTTCCATTCGGCGCTGGATTCGATCGATTGGCAGCCGCTCCCCGGCGATTCGCTCGCCCTTTTCGCCGTGAGCCGCGACGGCGCCGAGCTGGCCGGGGTCACGCACGACGGGCGGTTGGTGCGGTACGACGCCGCGCTTCGACCAGCGGCGGTGCCAGGGGCGCGAATTCGCGGGCGGCCGCTGGACCTGGTGGTGCAGGGGGGCGTCCTCCATGCGCTGGACGATCAGGGCGCAATTTACCGCGCGGACGAACGGGGGGTCCGCCAAGGCTATCCCCTGACGCGCGAGCACCCGCTGCGCGGCGTCGCGCTCGTGCGCCGGGAGGGGACGCGGCTGTGGGGCACCACTTCCAACCACGTCTACACTTCCGACGACGACGGACGCAGCTGGGCACGCCGCGGCGATCTGCCGTTCGCCATCCGCGGGTTCGCAGTGCGCGGCGCGGACGAGTTGCTGATCTGGGACGGGCACGGCGCCAACGTCCTGTTCGACGCGCGGACCGGCGCCTCGCGAACGGTCGCGAGCCTGAACGGCGACGACGTGATCGGCGTGGTCCGCCGCGACAGCCTGTGGGCGGCGTTCGGCGGAATGCAGTACGAGAGCGCCGGACGAGTGGAGGTGTCGCGCACCTTCTTTCCCGGCGAGTTCGAGGGCACGCGTCCGCACGGCTTCGTCTACCTCTCCCGCGACCGCGGCGCCACCTGGACGCGGGTGGACACGTGGCCCGATGGCGGCGTGTCGCAGCTGTGGATGCACCCGGACGGCGGGATGGTGCTGTTCTCCTGGCTCGGCTCCGTGCGCAGCGTCGCCAGGAGCGGCGCTGCGTGGTCCGGCACTACGCTCCACACAGCCACGCAGTCCCCCGCGACACCCTACGTGGAGCAGCCGCTGGCATCGTACTTCACGGACGCGCGGCACGGGTGGGTGAGCGGCAACATCCACAACGTGGGCTTCCGCGCCTTCAGGACCGACGACGGGGGCCGCACCTGGCGGGCCGCCGCGCAGGGCGAGTTCCCTTTCGTGCACCTGGAGCCGTTCGGGGCCGCGTACCTGGCGAGCACGCCGCGCCAGGTATTTCGCTTGCGAGGGGACTCGCGCACGCCGCTGTACTCCGCCCCCTGGCCCAGCGAGCAGTGGGGGTGGCCGGTGAGCATTGCCTCACCGGCAGGCGACAGCGTCCTCGTCGCCACCTTTGACCGCGGGATGATGCTGGTGCCCGGCAACGGAGGTGCGCCGCGCTGCCTGCCTTCCCGCGTGCGGGTGTTCCCCCGGTCGATGCACTGAGCGTAGGGCGGGGCTCAAGCGGGGATGCGGGTGACGAGCTGCTCCGGGAGGAAGCGGCTCAGTCAAGATTGGAAGCGACGGCCGAACACCGCCCGCTGGAGCGCAACGCTTCAGGAACTCCGTCGCACGGACGCGACTCGCTGAACCGTGACCGCCACGAGGCCGCTCACCAGCCGCGGAAGCTCATGCGGCGGAGGATCTCGCGGCGGTACTCGGGGGTGTTGCGGGGGGTACGCTCGCGTGGGTTGGGGAGGAGCGCCGCGAGCCCAGCGGACTGCGTGCGCGTCAGGCGGCGGGCGCTCACGTCGTAGTGCTCTCGCGCGGCCTCCGTCACGCCGAAGACGCCGTCGCCCCACTCCACCTCGTTGACGTACAGCTCCAGGATCCGGTTCTTGCCCAGGATCAGCTCCGCGGCGGGGGTGAGCGCCAGGTCGTAGAGCTTGCGCACCGGGTTGCGGCAGGTGCAGCCGAAAAGGTTCTTCATCAGCTGCTGCGTCAGCGTGGACGCGCCGCGGATGCGCACGCCGCCGGCCGCCTCGCGCTGCGCGTTCTTCATCTCCGTGAAGTCGAAGCCGCGGTGCTGCCAGAAGCGCCCATCCTCCGCCGCGACGACCGCGCGCGGCAGGTGGCGCGGGAGGTCCGCGACGTCGACCCACTGCCGCCGCGCCTCGTATTCGCGCCCCGCGACCAGCGCCTGGATGCGGCGCTCGATGCGCACGCCCGTGGTGGGCGGCGGCACGAAGCGGTAGACGACCAGGAGCAGGACGCAGAACAGGTAGTACGCCAGCAGCACCCCGAGCACCCACTTCGCCACGCGCCACACCCGCGCGCGCCGCGTGCGGGGAGGCGCCGCGGCTCCGGGCACGCCCGGCCGCGCGGGCGGCTCCCAGAGGAGCGTCGCGTCCGGGTCCTGGTGCACGGAGTGGGGCGGCTTCCTGTCGTTCATCGGGTGCTCGCGAAAGGCGTTGCGTCGCGCTGGCGTCGGGTGCCGCAGCCGCAGGAGCCGTTCCGCTCGCCCGCTTTCCAAACCCCCGTGCCGTGGCTAGGTTGGCGAAAAGCGGTGCCGCCGAGCGCGGCGCCGGGCCCATCCAACGCGCAGTGCCCCATGCCAGGCCAGGAACGCAGGCTCGCAGCCACGGAGCGCTCCCCGTACGCGGTGCTCACCGCCACGGTGTTCACGGTGCTCCTCCTCCTGTTCGTGTACAGCGTGGCCGAGGTGCTGCTGCTGGTGTTCCTGGCGGCGCTCTTCGCCGTGTATCTCACCGCCATCTCCGAGTTCCTGGAGGACCGCTTCCGCATCCGCCCGGCGCTGGGGCTGCCGCTGGCGCTTCTCTTTTCGGCCGTGTGGGCGACGGGTGTCTTCTGGCTGGTGATCCCCCCCGTGCTGCAGCAGACGCAGGAGCTGATCGCGGCGCTTCCCAAGCTGATGTCGCAGGGGGTGGACCGGCTGACGGAGGTGGTGAGCCGCTATCCGTTCCTCGCCGCCGCCCTGCCCCCCGCCGAGCTCCAGAAGCAGGTGTCGACGATGATGTCGAGCGCGGGCGGGTACTTCGCGGGGCTGGTGCCGTACCTGTTCGGGACGCTGCACGTGCTGATCAACGGGATCAGCGTGCTGGTGATGGGGATGTACATGGCGCTCCGCCCCGGCCTCTACCGCGAGGGGATCATCTCGCTGACGCCCCCGGTGCACCGCGAGCTGGTCCGCGACATCCTGGCGGACCTGGGGCGCAGCCTGCGCGCGTGGATCGGCGGGCAGATCCTGGCGATGTTCTTTCTGGGCGCGCTCACGTACGTCGGGCTCCTCCTGCTGGACGTGCCGTTCGCGCTGGCGTTCGGGGTGTTCACCGGGGTGGTGGTGATGGTGCCGTTCTTTGGGACGCTCGTCTCCACGCTGCTCCCGGCGCTCTTCGTGCTGGGGTCGGGTGGGTTGGGGCGGGCGTTCCTGGTGGTGCTGCTGGGGGTGGTGATCCACATCGTGGAGGCCAACTTCATCCACCCGCTCATCATGGAGCGGCGGGTGCACCTGCCGCCGGTCCTCTCCATCCTGAGCGTCCTCATCATGGCCGAGCTGATGGGGATGGTCGGCCTGCTGGTGGCCGTCCCGGTGCTGGCGACGGTGATGGTGATCGTGCGCCGCATCTACGTCCATCGCCTCCTGGAGGGGAAGGGCTTCCGCCGCTTCGTCCGCGACTCCCCGGCCGAGATCCGCCTCCCGGAGCGCGTCCTTCGGCTTCCCGCCGGCTCGGTGAGCATCCCCGCGATTCTGGAGGAGGCTGGAGCGGCGCCGAGGTGAGTGCGTTAGTGCGTTAGTGCGGGGGAGTCGCGGTCCAGGGATGAGCGCCCAGGGGCGCGTGCCTAGGAGCGAATGGCCAGGGGAACCACGCAAAGTCCGCCTTCGCGGACTCGGGCCCATGCCGCGGCGCACGAGACCGCTTCAGCGGTCTTCCCGTGGTTCCAGCCGGGGGATTCATCCCCCGGCGTGAGGTGCCGGCGACGGGGAAACGGCGTCGGGGACACGGAAAACCCGCCCTGGCATCCGCCCCCCTTGTCATCCAACGCGCACCTCTTTGTCATCCTGAGCGACGCGCTTCACCGTCCTCCGCCGTGCTTCATCCTTTGGCGCGGAGCGAAGGATCTACTGCGCGTGGCGAGGGGACGCCGTGACGTGCGGGCCTCCTGTCTCGCCGGCTAGATCCTTCGTTCGCCGCAGAGGGCTGGGGCGCGCGGCGGGCTTCTGTGGGGCGGCTCTCTCAGGATGACAAAAGGGGGGGCGCAGGGTCATGGGCCGGCGGGTCGCACTTGGCACTTGGCACTAGGCACTGGGCACTTTCCCTTCGCACTCACGCACTCACGCACTCACGCACTCACGCACTCACGCACTCACGCACTTCCAGACTCCCGTGCCCCATACCCTCGCCACGCACCGCTACCTGATCCTCGCCGAGTCCCACTTCGGCCCGCTCACCAGCAAGACCGCCAACAGCGCAATCCGGTACCTGCCGGAGCGGATCGTGGCGGTGCTCGATTCCACGCAGGCCGGCCGCACGGTGCAGGACGTGCTGGGGTTCGGCGGCGCGATTCCGGTGGTGGGGACGATCGAGGAGGGGCTGCGCGGCGCTCCGACGGCGCTCCTGGTGGGGATCGCGCCGCAGGGAGGGCAGCTTCCGGAATCGTGGCGCGGCGTGCTGGCCGCCGCCATCGCGGCGGGGCTCGACGTGGTGAGCGGGCTGCACTTCTACCTGGGCGACGACCCGGAGCTGGCCGCGCTCGCCGACCGCGCCGGGGTGCAGATCCACGACCTGCGCAAGCCGCCGCCGGGGCTCCCGGTGGCGCACGGGCTGGCGCGCGACGTGGAGCCTCTCACCGTCCTTACCGTGGGGACGGACTGCAACATCGGGAAGATGACGGCGGCGCTCCAGGTGCGGAACGCGCTCCGGTCCCGCGGCGCGCGCGTGGGCTTCGCCGCCACCGGACAGACCGGGATCCTGATCGAGGGGTGGGGGATCGCGGTGGACTCGGTGGTGGCGGACTTCATCGCGGGGGCGGCGGAGCGGCTGGTGCTGCAGGCGTGCGACGGCAACGACATCGTGCTGGTGGAGGGGCAGGGCTCGCTGGTGCACCCCGGCTACTCCGGCGTGACCATGGGCCTCGTCCACGGCACGCTTCCCGACGCGATGATCCTCTGCCACCTCCCGTCGCGCACCCACCCATACGGCGGCAACGGCGCGTACAGCTGGATGCCGCTCCCGCCGGTGCCGGACGCCATCCGCCTCTGCGAGGCGGTCGTGGAGCCGCTCAAGCCGTCGCGCGTCATCGCCGTGTCGCTGAACACCTGGGACCTCACCGATGCCCAGGCACGCGACGCCATCGCCCGCACCCAGGACGAGACCGGGCTCCCCGCGACGGACCCCGTGCGATTTGACCCGGCGCCGCTGGTGGATGCGGTGCTGGCGGAGCAGGCGAGGAAGGTGGGGCGAAGAGGGGCCGGCGGTTGAAACCGCTGCAACAACCGCGGGAAACCTGCCTTCGCGGGTTGCGCGGGCGGGATTGGTGCGGGTGGCGGGCATTGGTCCGGCGGCGGCCGGGTTCCGGGGGCTGAAGCCCCCGGCTGGAACTACGCAAAGGCGGCTGAAGCCGGCTCGTGCACAGAGGCATCAGACCGGGAGTCCGCGAAGGCGGACTTTGTGCTGTTGTTGCTGCGAGTTCACTCGCCCGGCTCCCCCAAACCAAAGCGCCGCCCCCGGACCGGGAACGGCGCTCAGTTTCGCCCAGCACGGGGTCAGCTCACCACTGGATGGTGCCCTGCTTGGTGGTGTCGACCTGCTCGGCGTCGCCGGTGGAGAAGAGGAACTTTTCGGTGTTCTCCAGGAGGTACTTGCGGGCCTCGGGGTCACGCAGGTTGAGGCCGTTGTGGTTGATGAGCATCGTCTGGTGCTTCAGCCACTGCGCCCAGCACTCCTGGCAGATCTCCGCCTGGATGCGCTTGCCGAAGTCGTTGTTGAACGGCGGAAAGGGAAGCGCCGGCTTGTTCTGTCCGCAGCGGACGCAGGTAATCTCGGCCATGAGTCGTCCTCGGGTCGTGTCGGTGGCGCGCAGCGTGGTGCGGCGCGCCGCCCGAATCTAGCTTTGCCGCGCTCCGCCGTCCATCCGACCCCTCTGTTTTCCGCATGACCGAGCCGATCCCCGCGCGCCTCTCCGACGACGGGCGCACCGCCACCTGGAACCCCGCCCTCACCCGCGCCGCGCACGTCATCCTCCAGGTCGCGCTTGCTGACGGACATCGTGAGGAGCGCCGGTCGATGAACAGCGGACGCGCGCGCGTGCGAGAGGGGGAGCGGATCGAGGCCGTTCGTCCCGCCTCCGACGACGCGCAAAGCCGGTAACGGAAGTCTCACGCAGAGGCGCAGAGACGCAGGAGAGGAGAATCAACGAGAAAGACATCGCGAAAAGACAAGAGGATGGGCGGGCACGGTAAACCTTCTGATTGTCCTTTCCGTTGGCTCTGGGGCTGTGTGTGAGTCTTGTCCTTCCTCTCCTGCGTCTCTGCGCCTCTGCGTGAGACAAAGCGGTACCAGCCTCAGCGCCGCACGACGTGGCGGTAGACGGCGGCGGAAATGTCGCGCCCCGTGGCTGCGGCGACGCTGTCGCGGACGAAGCCGCGGGTGAGGACGACCAGCACGTAGGGCGCGCGGCCGTCGGGAAAGACGATGGCGGCGTCGTGCGCGATGCGCGTGATGTTCCCCGTCTTGTTGGCGGAGCGTACCCCCGCCGGCAATCCGGCCGGGATCATCTCGCGGAACTCCTGCCGTCCCAGGATCGCCAGCATCTCGTCCGTGGAGGCACGCGATGCGGCGCGGCCGCCGGCGATCGCCTCCATCAGGCGCATCAGTCCGTACGCGGTGGTGGCGTTGTTCATCCCGGCGCGGAAGGCGGGGCCGTCCTCCACGCCGCGCAGGACCTTCACCTCGCTCGCGCCCAGCCCGGCCAGCGTGGTGGCGATGCGGCGCGGGTCGGCGCGGTCGATCAGGAGGTTGGTGGCCAGGTTGCTGGAGCGCGTGATCATCCGCTCCACCAGCTCGCGAACGGGCACGCGCTGGCCCACGCGGCCGTAGAGCGTGGTGTCGCCGTCGTCGGAGCGGCTCAGCGTGTAGATGCTGCTGTCGGCGATGCTGCGGAACTCGTTGACGACCGGGACGGGCTCGTCCATGCGCAGCTCGCCCGCGTCGGCGCGGCGGAAGAGCTCCAGCATCACCGGCACCTTCATGGTGCTGGCCGCGTGCATCGTCTTGCGCGCGTCGATCAGGAGCGAGTCTCCCGTGGCGAGGTCGCGGAACGCTACGGAGACCTCGGCGGTGTCGCCGGCGGCGCGGCGGATGATGTCGCGCACCTCCGCCTCCAGCGCGGCGTGGACGACGGGACGCGGCGCCGCCGGTGCGCAGGCGGCCAGCAGGAGGAGGGGCGCGAGGGTGCGTGTGAGCATGGGCGCGGCCAGGTAGTGTGGGGCGATGCGGGTGCACGCAACGTACGCGGCGGATGCGCGCGGGGAAATGGGATCGCGCGCACTCCCCGGGAGCCAGGCAGTTTACGATGCAGAAAGCGTCGCGGCCCGTGGCCTGCAACGTGCTTGGGGAGATCCCCCTTACCCTCTAAAGGCGAGCCGCGGGCGCGATGGAGATCAACATCAACTGCAGGCTCGCCGCGGCGCTCGCCGGGCGGATGCGCGAGGCCCGCGAAGACCTCACGCGCCGCTGGCTGGAGCGCATCGTGGCGCGCGTGGAGATCGATCCCAACCGCGTCTTTCCCACCGACGAGCTGCTGAACCACGTCCCGCTGCTGATGGACCGCATCGCGGACTACATGGAGGACCCCGCGGACGAGATCAGCGCCGACGCGCCCGTCACCGCCAAGGCCATCGAGCTGGGGGAGCTGCGCTACTCGCAGGGCTTCGACGCGCACCAGATCCTCAAGGAGTACGAGATCCTGGGCGGCATCCTCTTTTCCTTCGTGGTGCGCACGGTGGGCACCATCGACGAGGAGTGCACGCGCCCCGAGCTGCTGGCGTGCGCGCACCGCCTCTTCCGCGCCGTCACCATCATCCAGCAGGTGACCACCACCCACTACCTGCGCCTGGGCGCTGAGCGGGTGAACGAGCGCGAGGAGCGGCTGCGCGGCTTCAACCGGATGGTGTCGCACGAGCTCAAGAACCGCATCGGGGCCGTGCTGGGGGCGGGGCAGCTCCTGGCCGACCCCGACATCTCGGCCGACCCGGCGCGGCGGGACCGCTTCGCGCGCATCGTGGTGGAGAACGCGCAGGCCATGCAGGGGGCGCTGGAGAACCTGATCGAGCTGTCGCGGATGGACCCCGGGATGCGCCGCCAGCGCAACGTGGTGCTCCCCAGCGTGGTGGCCGAGGTGGCGCGGCAGCTCCGCGAGATGGCGCAGTCGGCGGGGGTGGAGGTGCGCATCGATCCCGAGCTGCCGCAGGTGGAGGTCAACGCGGCGGCGCTGGAGCTGGCGCTCACCAACTACCTGTCGAACGCCATCAAGTACTCGGACCCCGCGGCCGCCCCGCGCTGGGTGCGCATCAGCGGGCAGCTGGCGCCGGGCGGGGAGCTGGTGGTGGAGGTGGAAGACAACGGGCTGGGGGTGCCGGCGGAGAAGCGCGGCGAGCTCTTCACCCGCTTCTTTCGCGCGCACGGCGAAACGGTGACGGGCATCGAGGGTACCGGTCTGGGGCTGAGCATCGTGCGCGAGACGGCCGAGGCGCTCGGCGGGCGGGCGTGGGCGGAGTTCGACCGGCCCGCGGGGTCGCGCTTCCTCCTCTCGCTCCCATCGCGCCGCGCCGCGGACCGCCAGGCGGCACTTCCCCAGGCGGACGGGGATGGGTAGCTTTCCGGCATCCTCCCGCGGCCTCGCATGCCGGCGTCGGTCGAAGCGCTCGAACAGCAGGGCTCACGCGGAGACGCGGAGGCGCAGAGAGAGCCCTCTTCCGCGCCTCCGCGTCTCCGCGTGAGATTGCAGTTCCCACCCAACCGAGTATCTGCTGATCATGTCAGAATCGAACGTCCTGGACGCGGGGCGCCGCACGACGCGTGTGGATGCGCTCAAGCGGGCCATCGACGACCACATCAAGTATACCCTGGCCCGCGACCGCGGCACGGCCACCGAGCGCGACGTCTACATGAGCGCCGCGTGGACGCTGCGCGACCGCATGGCGGGGCACTGGGCGGACACGCAGGCGCGCTACCACAGCGAGAACGCCAAGCGCGTCTACTACCTGTCGCTCGAGTTCCTGATGGGGCGCACCTTTGGCAACGCCCTGCTGAACCTGGGGATGGAGGACGCCGCCGCCGAGGCGCTGGAGGAGGTGGGCTACCGCGTGGAGGAGCTGGAGGAGGTGGAGCCCGACGCAGGCCTGGGGAACGGCGGCCTGGGGCGCCTCGCGGCCTGCTACCTCGATTCCATGGCCACGCTGGAGCTCCCGGGCTACGGCTACGGGATTCGGTACCAGCACGGGATCTTCAAGCAGGCCATCGTGGGCGGCCGGCAGGTGGAGAAGGCCGACAACTGGCTGCGCGACGACAACCCCTGGGAGATCGCCCGCCCCGACCGCACCTACCCGGTGAAGTTCTACGGCCGTGTGCTGGGTGAAAAGGATGCCGAGGGGCGCGTCCACTTCCGCTGGGTGGAGACGCAGGACGTGCTGGCGATGGCGTACGACACCCCCATTCCCGGCTACCGCAACGGCACGGTGAACACGCTGCGCCTCTGGTCCGCCAAGGCGACCGAGGAGTTCGACCTGGAGGACTTCATCCGCGGCAACTACATCGCCGCGGTGGAGGCCAAGACGCAGACGGAGACGATCTCCAAGGTCCTCTACCCGCCGGACGACACGGGGCAGGGGAAGGAGCTGCGGCTGAAGCAGCAGTACTTCTTCGTGTCGGCCACGCTCCAGGACATCCTGGCGCGCTACCTCACCGAGCGCCGCACCTTCACGGACTTCGTGGACAAGGTGCAGGTGCAGCTCAACGACACCCACCCCGCCGTCGCCATCCCGGAGCTGATGCGGCTCCTGATGGACGAGCACGGGATGGAGTGGGACAAGTCGTTCGACATCGCCCGCCAGACCTTCGCGTACACCAACCACACGGTGCTCCCGGAGGCGCTGGAGACGTGGAGCGAGGAGCTCTTCGGCCGGCTCCTTCCGCGCCACCTGGAGATCGTGCGCGAGATCGACCGCCGCTTCCGCAACCGCGTGCGCGAGGCGTTCGCGTCGGACCCGGGGCGTGAGGAGCGCATGGCGATCCTTTCCGGCGGGCTGGTGAAGATGGCGCACCTGGCCATCGTGGGGAGCCACACGGTGAACGGCGTGGCCCAGCTCCACACGCAAATCCTGCAGGAGCGCATCTTCCGCGACTTCGCCGAGCTGTGGCCCGACCGCTTCACCTCGGTGACCAACGGCGTGACGCAGCGGCGCTGGCTGCTCAAGGCCAACCCCGGCGAGTCGCGGCTGATCACTGGCGCCATCGGCGACGGGTGGGTCACCGACCTGCCGCGGCTCTCCGCGCTGGAGCCGTTCGCCGAGGACGCGGAGTTCCGCGCGCAGTGGCGCACGGCCAAGGCGCGCAACCGGCAGCGGCTGGCCGAGCTGGTGAAGAAGGAGGCGGGGGTGCAGATCGACCCGCACGCGCTGATGGACGTGCACGTCAAGCGCATGCACGAGTACAAGCGCCAGCTGCTGAACGCCCTGCGCGTGGCCGACGAGTACCTGCAACTGCGCGACACGGACAAGCCGGACGCGGTGCCGCGCGCTGTGCTATTCGGCGGCAAGGCGGCGCCTACGTACTGGACGGCGAAGCTGATCATCCAGCTCATCAGCGCGCTGGCGGGCCGCGTGAACGGCGACGCCCAAGTGAGCAAGGTGCTCCAGGTGGCATTCATCCCCGATTACCGCGTGTCGCTGGCGGAGTGCATCTTCCCGGGGAGCGACCTGTCCGAGCAGATCTCCACCGCTGGCTTCGAGGCATCGGGGACGGGGAACATGAAGTTCGCGCTGAACGGCGCGCTCACCATCGGCACGCTGGACGGCGCCGTCGTGGAGATCGCGGAGGCCGTGGGGCGCGAGAACATCTTCATCTTCGGCCTGACCGCGGAGGAGGTGGGGCGGCGCAAGGCGGAGGGGTACAACCCGCGCGCCGAGGTGGAGGCTAGCCCGCGTCTGCGGCGCGTACTGGAGTTCATCGCCAGCGGCGAGCTCTCTCCCGACGAGCCGGGACGCTTCCGCCCGCTGGTGGACAGCCTGCTGCACCACGACGAGTACATGCTGCTCGCCGACTTCGACTCCTACCTGGCCGCGCAGGACGAGGTCGACGCCACCTTCCGCGACCCCGAGCGGTGGACGCGCATGGCGATCCTGAACGTGGCCCGCTGCGGCTACTTCAGCAGCGACCGCTCGGTGCGCGAGTACGCCCAGCGCATCTGGAAGCTGTAGAAACTGCATCTCACGCGGAGACGCGGAGGCGCAGAGAAAAAACAAATCTCACACAGAGGCACAGAGCCACAGAGAGAGTTTGATCGTCTTTCCTCTGTGGCTCTGCGTCTCTGCTTGAGCCATTCGGTCGTTGTTCTCCCGCGTCTCCGCGCCTCCGCGTGAGACCCGTTTTTCAGCCTTTGCGATCCCGATGAAAACGCTCTTTCCCGCTTTCCTCTCGCTCGCCCTTTTCGCTCCCGCCGCGCAGGGCCAGGCCGACACTTTGACCGCGCGCCGGGACACGGTGGTGCCCGGCGCCGCGCGGCTGGCGGCGGCAAGGACGATCCCGGAGATGCTGGCGGCCCGCGTGCCGGGGCTCCAGGTGCGCCCCGGGAGCGGCGCGGTGGCGTCCGGGTCGCGGCTGCGGCTGCGTGGCGCCTCCGGCATCCTCGTCCCCGGCGAGCCGCTGGTGGTGGTTGACGGGGTGCGCGTGGTGAGCGAGCCCAACGACCTCCTCGCCGAGGTGGACCAGGCGCCCTCGCGCCTCGACGACTTCCTCCCCGACGACGTGGAGCGGGTGGAGGTGCTCTCCGGGCCCGCCGCCATTGCGCGCTACGGGCCCGAGGGGGTGAACGGGGTGGTGGAGGTGTTCACGCGCCGCGGCACGCGGGGCCGCCCGCGCTTCCACGGATTCGCCGAGGCGGGCGCGAGAAGCGACGTGGCGGCCTACCCGGCCAACTTCGGGCGCGTGGGGCTCGGCAGCGACGGCACGCGCACCACGGCCTGCTCGCTGAACATGCAGGCGTTCGGCCGGTGCACCCCCCGCGGCGACTCGCTCCTTTCGTTCAACCCGCTGGAGGAGGCGAGCCCCTTTCGCACCGGCGGCACGCGGCGCGTCGGCGGGTCCGTGGCGGGCGGTGTGGGCCCGCTGACGTACTCGGCCGGGGGCAGCGCCGAGCGCGACCTGGGCGTCCTGCGCCGCGACTCGCGCGAGCGCACGGGGGCGCGCGGCTCGTTCACGCTGCGGCCTACCGCCGGGGTGGAGGTGGCCGGCTCCGCCATCCACCTGCGCAACACGCTGGAGCTGCCGGAAGAGGGCGCCACGCTGTACGGCAACCTCTTCAACGGCCTCGGCGGCAATCCGTTCGACGACCCGGTGCGGCGAGGCTACGCCGATCTCACCCAGGCGGAGCGCGACACTCTGGGTGTCACGCAGCACGCTCGGCGCACCCTCGCCGGGGCCTCCGTCCGCTGGGACGCGCTCCCGTGGCTCAGGGTCGGTGGGCGGTACGGGATCGACGACGTGGCGGCGGAGGAGGTGCCTCACTACCACTACGAGGATCCACAGTTCAGGCTCGTGTCGCAGACGCTGGAAACCGAGCGTACCCGGCGAAACGCGGACGTCTTCGCCCGGGCCGAATACACGTTGGCGGACGAGATCCAGCTTTCCACCACGCTCGGTGCGGAGCGGACGTCGGCGCGGATGCATACGCTGGAGGAGGCCCGGGCCAGCAGCGGCGCGTTCTCGGCCGAGGAGACGTGGAGGCGCAGCCGCTCGACCGCGTTCTTCGCGCGGCAGGGGCTGAGCTGGGGCCGCGTGGGCGGGTCGCTCTCGCTGCGCCGCGACGAGCCGCTGACGCTGCCGGAGCCGATCTTCTCGGGGGCCGCGAGCGCCGCCTGGGAGGTGCCCCTCGAGCGCTTCCGGTGGCTGGACGGGCTGCGGCTTCGCGCCGCGTACGCCCGCACGGAGCAGGACCCCGAAAACGCGTTCGCCGCCGTGGGGGTCATCCCGCTGTGCCCCCCGGGAGGGTGCACCGAAGAGGAGCGCATCGGTCCGCAGCGCCACGCGGAACTGGAGGGCGGGCTCGACGCGGCTCTCCTGCGCGGGCGGGTGGAGCTGTCGCTCACCGGCTACGGCCGGCGGGCGGAGGACGTGCTCGCGGTCACGACCGTGGCGTTCGGCCCCCGCATCTTCAACTCGGGGCGCGTGGTGAACCGCGGAGTCGAGGCGCGGCTGAGGGTGGGGGCGCCGGCCGGTGCGCCGCTCTCCTGGGAGCTGGTCGGGACGGGGGCGCTGAACCGCAACCGCCTGGAAGACTACGATGGCCCCCGCACCGTGCACGGTCCCGGACAGGTCACCACGGACGGCAACCCGGTGGGCTCCTTTTTCGGTCCGCGGATCACCTCGTTCCAGGACCGCAACGGCGACGGGATCATCAGCAGGGTGGGGTGCGCCAACACCGGCAACCAGCCGGCGTGCGAGATCCAGTACGGCGAGGCGGAGTACCTGGGGCCGGCGGACCCCACGCGGATGCTGGGGGTGCAGGGGCGGGTCGGGTGGCGCGGAGTGGAGCTTTCGGCGCTGCTGGACCACCAGGGCGGGATGCGCCGCGCCAACCAGCTCGACCGCCAGCGGTGCAGCGGCTTCGTGGTCACCTGCCAGGCCGCCTTCGATCCCTCCACGCCCCTGGAAGACCAGGCGCGGGTCGTGGCGTATGGCCTGGTACCGGGCTACACCTACGTGGAGGACGCCTCCTTCACCCGGCTGCGAGAGGCCGCCGTGACGCTGTCGATTCCGGAGCGGTGGGCGCGGCGCTTCGGCGGGAGCGGGGCGGAGCTCACCCTGGCGGGGCGCAACCTGGCCCTCTGGACGCCTTACAGCGGGCTGGACCCGGAGACGAGCTCCGCGGGGCAGCACCCCATCCTGTTCGCCGAGTCGTTCACGCAGCCGCTGCCGCGCACCCTCACCACGCGGCTGGACGTGCGGTTCTGAGCACGCACCCCTAGCACCGTACCCGCCACACCGCGGGGGAGATCAGGCGAAGAAGGGGAGCCGCGCGTGCGGCTCCCCTTCTTCGCTGGTGTCATACCCGCGCCCGGTGGCGCATTTCATCGTGTCAAGATTCGGGGCCGTAGTACCCCTCGTCCGAGATGCGCTCCAGGACGAAGGAGCCGCTTCGCACCGGAGTGACCTCGTCGCCGCTGCCGACGCCGTAGCTTTCCAGATACCCCTCGATGCGGTCCGGCGCCATCTCGCCGAAGCTGTGCCAGCCGCCCGCATTGGAGAAGTGAACCCGGCCGTCCTGGATCTCGCCACGGATCACGCCGTACTGCGGCCCCATCGTCGAGGTGCGGCCATCCGTATACGTGCAGTGGAAAAGCGTGGGCTCCGACTCCTGCACGCCTTCGATCCGGCTCCCTTCCTGGCGTACCTTGATGACCACGTCGAGGCTGCAGGTGAATTCCGGGTTCGACGGCGAGTACTGGAATCCGACGGCGCGGTACCGCCAGGTGCCGGTGAAGGGGCCGTACGGCTCGGTGATGGCCCGGTCGCACGCGGTGAGTGCCAGCATGCCGACGGCCGCGGCGAGGGTGAGGGTTCTGCGCATTGCTCGTCCTGTGAATGGAGTGTTGGATGCGGCGGGTCGCGCTTGGAGTGGGGCCGGGCCCGGTGCGGGCCGTTCCCGCTCCCTGCTTATGAAATTCTCCAGCGCTCCCGTTTATGACTTTCCCCTCGCGCCCCGGTGCCCGGCCATGAAGATCCCGCGCTTTCCGCTGCTCGCTCTGGCCGTCGCGGCCGCATGGCCCGTGGCGGGGCGGGCGCAGTGCGCCGCCTGCAACGATCACGATCCACGGGGGCGCGGCGAGGCGCTTTCGCTGGCTTCCAACGCGCTCATCGGGGGGCTCACCGCGGGGGTGCGCGCCCACAGGGCCGGCCGCCCGTTCCGCGGCGCGTTCGTGCGCGGCGCGGCCGGGGGCACCCTCGTGTACGCCGGCAAGCGCGTGGCCGCGGAAACGTTCGAAGGGGCGGGGGCACTGGGCCGGCCGCTCGCCGCCGTGGGATCGTCCGTGGTGCACAACGCGGCGGAGGGCCGCGGCGCGCTTTCGCGGGTCGTGATCCCGATGGGCCCGCTTCGCCTCTACGTGGAGCCCCGCGCACGCGCACCGGTGCACGCGCGGGTGGATGCGGCCAGCGTCCTGGCGATCGCGCACGCGGCCACCCGGCCCGGCGCCCGCTTCGACGCCGCGGAGAGCCTCTCGTCCGGCGCGGTGGTCTTCATGCGCGACCGGGGGGCGCTTGCCGGAATCGCGGGGCAGCAGGCCGCCGGCGTGCTGATCGTCGACCGCCCGGCCGGCAGCGAAGTCGACACCCTCCACCTCCGGCGCGTCACCGCGCACGAGCGCGTGCACGCGCTGCAGTTCGACCAGGGGTTCCTCTTCTGGGGTGCCCCGGCCGAGGCATGGCTCGCGGAACGCTTTCCCGCGATCCGGGGGATCCACCGCTACGTCGACTTCGGCATCCACGTCCCGGCCCAGGCGGCGCTGGGGGCAGCGATCCCCTATGCGGCGCGCCCATGGGAGGTCGAAGCGTACTTCCTGAGCCGCACGGCACCGGTAGGCGACCGCTAGTCCGCCCTCCATCGAGATCCGCTCGAAGCGAGGTGTTCCCGGAGGCTGCCGGCCCTGCCTGATACCCGTGGACGGCTCCGGCGGCTATATCCCGTCCCCACAGAAGTTCTGTGCAATCTCAATAGAATCGAGATCTCACGCAAAGGCGCGAAGACGCGAAGGAAGACACGGAAATCCTTTTTTTGCGCCTTTGCGCCTTCGCGTGAGACCATTTCCTTTCCATGCATCCGGATTCTTGGGAAACGGTGTTACTCGCGCATTCCGCCCGTGCGTCATACAGTGCACGGCCGGGGCATTCAACACCAGGAGGACCGCGTACCCGCGGACTCCCTCCCACTCCTGCACCGCACACGTGAAGATCGCCGCTTTCGCCCAGATCCCGCTCCTATGCGCAACGGCCGCCGTGCTGTCGGCGGCTCCCGCATGGGCGCAGGCGCCGGCCGGCACCGTGCACGGCATGGTGGTGGATGCGGAGGGTGCACGGCCGCTGCGGGACGCCTCCGTCTCGCTGGCGGCCAGAGCCCCCACGCCCCCGCCGCGCACCACGCGTACGGACGCGGAGGGGCGCTACCGGTTCGATGGGGTGGCGGACGGGGTCTACCTGCTGCGCGTGCGGCGGCTCGGCTACCGTGCCGATTCGCTGGAGGTCGTGCTCCGCGCGGGCGGTGCCCCGCAGGTCTCGGTGGGTCTCGCGGTCGCGCCGCTGGTGCTGGAGCCCTTGACCGCCACGGCCGCGCCCGGCGCGAGCACGAACCCGTTCGGCGAGCGGGGCGGCGGCACGCCGGTGGGGGGCGCACGGGTCGCCGTGGAGCGCGAGCGGCAGCGCAGCCACCTTGCGCCCGACGTGCGCGCCATCACCGCCGCGGAGGTGGAGGAGGGCGTCACACTGGCCGAGGCGGACCTGCTGCGGGCCCTCCAGCGCCTCCCCGGGGTCTCCGCGCGCGACGACTACAGCGCGGAGGTGTGGACCCGCGGCGCCCCCTGGGACCACACCCGCGTCTACTGGGACGGGATGCCCCTCTACAACCCGGTGCATTCGATGGGGGTGTTCTCCGGCGTGAATACCGACGCCGTTGGCTCGGCGCTCTTCCACCCCGGCGCGCAGCCGGTCTCCACCCCCGGAGGCGCGGCGGCGACGCTGGAGCTGCGCTCGCGCGGCGGTGGGACGCGGGGGCGCGCCGCCGCCTCCGCCGAGCTTTCCCTCGCCAGCCTGCGCGCGGCCGCGGACGGGGTGGCGGGGCCGCTCTCCTGGATGCTCGCGGCGCGCCGGAGCTACAGCCGGTGGCTCCTCTCCGCGGTGGAGGACCGCGCCCGGCCACAGGACGTGTGGGCGACCGACCGTTTCGACGACGTGGCGTCGCGCGTGGATCTGAGGCTCGGCGGAAGCTCGATCGAAGCGAGCCTCCTCCGCCAGCGCGACGTGGTGCGCGAGGGGCCGGACACGGACTGGGTGGGGGGAACGTCGCCGCGCTGGGAGAGCCTCGCGGCACGAGCCACGCTCCGCTCGCGCCTGGCCGGCGTACCCGCGGAGCTGACGGCGGGGACCAGCCTCTTTGGAGCCGACGTCAGGAGCAGCGCCGCCGACACGATCCCCGCGGGCGTGTTCTTTTCCTGGCCGACGCTCTATTCCGCGCGCAGCCGGGTGCGGTACACCGTCCTCGAGGGGCGGATGGGCCCGCCCGGCCCGATGGCGCCGTGGAGGGCCGGGGCCGCCATCACCCGGCACGCGGTCGGCTACGACGGGCCTCCCACCTTTCCCAGGAACCTGCGGCTTCCCCCGGACCCGGTGGCGCGCGAGGGCGCACTCGCGTACGCCTCGTTCTGGAGCGAAGCGCGCTGGGTGCCGGGGCCCCGGCTCGCCGTGGAAGGGGGCGTGCGGCTGGACGCGGGGAGCCGCGTGGCCGGCGGCGACGCGCTGCGCTGGGCGCCCCGCGTGGCCGCGCGTTTCCAGGCGACGCCCCGCGCATCCATCTCGGCGGCGGCGCGAAGGAGCTGGCAGTACGTGCAGTCTGGCCCCGAGCTGGGCGCCCATGCCCTGACCCAGCACAGCTGGCTGGTAGCCGGAGGCGGCATTCCCGCGCTGCGCTCCGACGTGTTCACCCTGGGAGGCGAGGCGTGGGCGGGCCGCGCCTGGCTGGCGTCCGTCGCGCTGTACGAGCGGCGCTCCGCGGGCGTCGCCGTGATCGATCCGCGGCCCGGCGAGGTGGTGGGACGGCCTGACTTCGTGGCGGCGACGATGGAAGCCGAGGGGGTGGAGCTTTCCGTGCGGCGCCTGGAGGGGCGGTGGACCGCGTCCGCGGCGTATGCGTGGGGCGCGTCCACCACGCGCGCCGCGGGGCTGAAGTACGCCTCCGGCGCCGATCTTCGCCACTCGCTCGACGTGTCCGCGCGCGCGGCGCTGGGCCGCGGCTTCCACGCGGGGGGTGCCCTGTCCGCCTCTACCGGCGGCGCGTTCAACCGGTTCTTCGCCGGGATCGCGACCTGTGGGAACCAGCTGTCCTGCGAGTGGGCGGAGCTTCCGCGCGCCGGCGCGCCGGGCGCCGTCCGCAGCCCACCGTACGCCAGCCTCGACCTCGCGCTCGACTGGACGCGCGCCTTCGGGCCTGTGAGGGTCACGGCCTACGGGCGCGTGAGCAACGTGCTCGGCCGCGAGAACCCGGCCCGCTACAATCACAGCGTGCCGTACCCGCGCTGCGGATACGGCACGCCCGTGGAAGGGGAGCCGGGATGCACCGACGACGTCTGGAGCCGCGGGCTCCCCCGCCTGCCGGTAGCGGGCATGAGGGTGACCCTGTAGCCGATGGACGCGGCCAGTCTCTTCGCCCAGCACTACCGTTCGCTCTTCCGCTACCTGTCACGCCTCACCGGCGACGCGGACATGGCGGAAGACGCGGCCCAGGAGGCGTTCGTGCGCCTGGTGGAGCGCCCCCCCGCGCCGGGAGAGACGCGCGCCTGGCTGTTCCAGGTGGGGACCAACGCGGCTCGTATGGCCCTGCGCACGCGCGACCGGCGGCGGCGCATCCTGGAGGAGACGCCGGGCCGCCAGCCGATGGCGGACCCGCCCGACGCGCCGGACGAGGCCGCCGAGCGCCGCGCGGAGCGGGAGAGGGTGAGGAGGGCGCTGGCGGAGCTTCCGGAGAGGGACCGGACGATCCTGCTGATGCGGATGGAAGGGTTCAGCCACCGCGAAGTCGCCGAGGCGGTCGGCACCACGGTCCCCTCCGTGGGCACCATGATCGTGCGGGCACTCAGGAAGCTCACCGTACAGCTTCGACTCGACGAGGAGGAGAGATGAACATCGCCGCGGAACACCCGGACGAAGCGAAGCTCCTGGGGCTGATGGACGGCGCGCTGGACGCGGGCGAGCGGGCCTGGGCCGAGGCGCACGTACGCGAATGCGCCTCCTGCCGCGCCGATCTCGACGGCCTGCGCCGGAGGCTCGGCCGCCTGGACGCCCTCCTCGCACGTACCGATTTCCCTCCGCCGGCCGCGCGCGGCGCGAAGGTCGTCCCCCTCCGCCGGCGGACGCCTCCCGCCGCGCGCGCGTGGCTCCGCGCCGCCGCGGTCCTGCTGGTGGTGTTGGGGGCGGCGGCGCTCGCCACTCCCGCGCGCGCCTGGATGGCGGAGTGGCTGCTGGGGTACGGCGGCTCCCCCGGCCAGCGGGCGAACCCCGCCCCGGCGGCGCAGGGGGCGGCGCCGGCCCTGGACTCCAGGCAGTCCTCCCAGGTGCGCTTCGCGGCCACGGGCCCGTCGTTTACCCTCTGGATCGAGAGCCCCCAGCGCGCCGGCTCGCTGCTCGTGCGCACCACGCCTTCCGGCGCCGCCACCGCCGAGGTGGTAGCGGGCACCGGCAATGCCGAGCTGCTCGTGGTTCCACAGGGGCTTCGCATCCGCAACGTGCCCGGGTCGGCCGCGGAGTACCGGGTCGTGATCCCCGCCTCGGTGCGCACGGTGCGCGTGCGGCTGGGCCAGGCACCCGCGCTTCTCCTGCGCACCGCCGAGATCGGCGCGCAGGGCACGACGGTGCGACTCGGGCAACGCCAGTAACGCCTCTGCTCGCGCGACGCTCGCCGCCGGTGCGGGCACAGGCGCTCGGGGGTGGAAGTCATACGCCGCGGGGCTGGCGGACTCCATCGGTGAGGGACGGAACGGGCCGGTGCACCGGACGTGGCGATGCGGCATCTGTCGCGGCACGGCTCCGATCTCCGCGAGGAACCTGCGTAGATGCGCCCCGTCGGCAGCTTCCCGCACGTGCGGTTCAGGCGTTCCGCATGCTGATGCATGATCGAGGGATGGAACGCGGATCGAGTTAGGCCCGCGGAGCCGCAGAACCCTGAATAGCTGCGGGGCGGATTCCATTCGGAATCCGCCCCGCAGGGCTTGGCGTGGTTGGGCACGGAGTCCGGACGGCCTTGCTTGCGAGCCGGAGCCTCCTGCCTACGGTGGCCGTGGCCCTGGATTTTATCGGTTGAGCGCGGCCCAGATACGTGGAAGGAGTGCCAGGAAGGTCCCGACGCTCAAAA
>DASWNZ010000148.1:0-10593 GCA_036398975.1 Longimicrobium sp. | reverse complement strand
GCGCCGCCGCGGCAGCCGCGGTCGAGGCGCTGCTGCGCGCGGAAGCCCGGTTCGTGCTCCAGGGAGTGGCGGTGGTGGTCTTGATTGACCCGGGCGGGGATCCGGGTGTCGCGGAGGCGATGGCCGTCCGCCACGTGGCCGCGTGGGTCGCGCCGGCTCCCGACGTGATGCGCCGGTATTTCGCGCGCCGGTCGCTGCGGCGGTGGGTGCGCGCCATGCCCGCGCCCTCCTTCCTGGTGCTGGATGGGCAGGGACGGGTGGTGGCGCGCCAGGTGGGGGTCGCGATCGGCTCCGCCGAGGCCCTGCCGCGCGTGGTGGCTGCGCTGGAAGGGCTGTTGAGTTGATGTTCGATTAGGGCGGGACGGCAGGGGCCGTACCCGATCGGCCGTTCTGACGGCAGCCGCGCGGTCGGTCCGCGGACGGCGGAGCTCCAGGAGGCGCCGGAGCCGTGTCGGTCAGCCGATGCGGCGAAACGCGTCGGTGGGGTTCAGGCGCAGTGCCCGAAGTGCGGGTGGGACGCAGGCGACCGAGGCGGCGGCGACCAGAATCAGCGCGACGTATAGCGCGGTGGACGGGGCGGCGGACGCCTCCTCCAGAACCCCGTGTACCAGCACCTGCGCGGCAGCGTACGCGGCGGCGAGCCCCACCCCGACCCCGACCGCGACGGTGCGCGCCACGTCGCGAAACACCAGCCTCACCACCTGGCCCGGACGGGCGCCCAGCGCCAGCCGCACCCCGAATTCCGCGGTACGCTGGGCCACCACGGAGCCCACCAGTCCCTGGAGCCCCAGCACGGCGATCACCAGCGCGCACAGCGCCAGCAACGCCGCCACCGACGCGAACCAGCGCATGGGGGCGAGCGCCGCGTCCAGGTGGTCCTGCATGGCGGACAGGGAGTGGGCCGGCTGGTCCGGGTCCGCGGCCAGCACGGCCTGCCGCACCCCGCGAGCCACTCCCGCCCCCGGCGCGGCCCGCACCAGGAGGGCGGCCGAGGCGGCGCTTCCCACCTGGCCGGCCGCGTACAGGGCGCCAGGGAGCGCGGCACGCTCCTGCGAGGACACGCGCGTGAACTCCACCACGCGCGCGACTCCCACCACGGTGCGCCACTCAGCCTGAGCGCCGGCGTCGCCCAGCTTCACCCGCTTCCCCAGCGGCGACTCACTCCCCCACAGGCGCCGGGCCAGCACCTCGTCCACCACCACTCCGCCTCCCGCCGCGTCGCCGGCGATGAGGGCGCGCCCCTGCACCAGGGTGAGGCCCAGCGCCGGCAGGTACCCGGACGTCACCCGCTCGCAGCGGCACGGCACCTCCGCGCCACCGGTTTCCGCGGTCACCGTCCCGCCTTCCGGTACGAAGCGCTCCGACGCCCCCGCCCAGGTGACGCCGGGGATCGCCTCTACCCGCTGCAGCACCCCCGGAAGCAGCCCCTCCATGGCGAGGGAGCCGCGCAGGTCCATCCGGAGCACGCCGCGCGGGTCGAACCCGAAGTCCCAATCCTGCTGCCGGCGCACGTCGCGCAGCAGTAGGCCGGAGGTGGTCAGCAGCACCAGCGACAGCACCAGCTGGAGGGCGACCAGCGCGCGGCGGAGGCGGTGCCCGCGCCGGGTCGTCCCGGCGCCCTGGGCCCCATCCTTCATGGCCTGCGACAGGTCTACGCGGTTCGCCTCCAGCACCGGACCCACGGAGCACACCGCCATCGCCAGCAGGGCGGCGAGCACCGAGGCGCCGAAGAGGCGCATGCTGCTCCCCCCGGACATCAGGTCCTGCAGCCCCGTGTCGCCCACGCTGCGCGCCAGCACCCGGCCGGCCGCCGCCGACGCGAGCGCCCCGACGACCGCCGACGCGCCCACCAGGAGCGCCGTCTCGGCCAGCAGCGACTGGGCCACGTGCCAGCGCGTGGCGCCGACCGCGGCGCGGATCACCATCTCCCGGCGCCGCGACAGGGTGCGCACCAGCAGGATGCCGGACACGCTCACGCACGCCAGCGCCAGCACGCAGAGCATGATGCCCTGAAGCACGTAGAAGAACGGTGCGTCGGAGGGGCGCCGCACCTCGTCGAAACTGGCGACGCGCCACCAGCGCGGGCGCGGCGTGCCGGCCGCACGGTCCAGCTCCGCCCCGCGCACCGCCACCTCCGCAGCCAGCGCGGCCGCATCGTTCCCGGAGCGGAGCCTCGCCACCAGCGACAGGTCGCGCACCCCCGCGCCCTGGGCCGCGGCGCCGAGGGGAACCCAGAAGCCGGTATCCTCGAACGGGAACCAGAAGCCGCGCGGCATCACCCCCACTACGCGGTGCGGCTCGCCGCCGATGCGCACCTCTTCACCCACCGCCCCCCGCCGTCCCTCGAAGTGTCGTACCCACACCCCGTGCGAGAGCACCACCGGGCGCGGGTCCGCCCGCGCGTCGTCGGCACCCAGCGTCCGCCCCAGCGCCGCGCGCGCGCCCAGCGTGGCGAAGATGTCAGGAGTAACGGACATCCCGGCCACCCGCTCCCCCAAGCCGGTCATCTCCGCCGCGAACTGGCGCCGGAATCCCGCGCGATAGGCGCTCACCGCGGCCGGGGTGCGCAGCGTCCCCCGCAGCTCCTCGTACTCCGCCCGCGTGACCAGGTGGCCGTCCGGGGCGCGCCGGGCGTCCTGGATCGTCGCCACCCCGTCCGGGTTGGCGAAGGGGAGCGGACGCAGCAGCACCGACTCCACCAGGCTGAACACCGTGGCATTGAGACAGATGCCTATGACCAGCAGCCCGATCACCGTGGCGGTGTAAACCGGGCGCCTAATCAGATTTCGGAACGCTACGGTAAAATGGTTCACGACGATATCGCTCCGGAACGTGGGGGGGGGTGCCGGGCTGCAAAAGAATTTTGACTTATGCGGAGCGGTGTCGTATGATACCCGCCTATCATCATAAAAAGCAAGGGTTTAGAGGTTCGCCAGCAGCGACCGGCCCGCCGGAACTCACGCGCCCACAAGGTTCTTTGAAGCCGCGGCACCGTCTTGTTCTGGAGCTCGGCATCGACGCGGGGCTGAGCGCCCGCATGGAGCTGGAGTGCGCGGGCCTCTACACCGTGGTACGGCTCGCGTCGTGGGCGGCGCTCGGCCAGGCCGCGCGCGATGTACCGCGCCCGGTGCTGGCCCTGGTCGACCCGTATTACATGCTCGCCCCGGGCGGCCCTCCCTCCGCGGAGCTTCGCGCCCTCCTGCTGGAATGCGCCTGGCTGCCCGTGGTAGCGGTACTGGGGTTCGAGGGGGCGCACATGGCCGGCGCGCGCATCCTGGGCGAGTGGGGGGTGTGCGGGTTGCTGGCGCCGGACTCGGAGGCGGCGGCCATCGGAGAGGTGTTGCGCGCTGTGGACGGAGAGCAGGTGGCCACGTTCGTCGCGCGGACCCTGGCAAGATCCGGCGATGCGAGGCAGCTGATCCGCGCCGCCGCCGACGTGGGCGGGCACGGTGGGCAGGCGGCCGACCTCGCCCGGCTGCTGCACGTGTCGCCGCGCACCCTGACGCGGCACTTTACGCAGGCGCAGCTCGGCACTCCGCGCCAGCTGCTCATCTGGATGCGCGTGCTGAATGCCGCGCGCCTGCTGGACGATCCGCGGAACTCGATGGGCGACGCGGCGTTCGCCTGCGGATATGCGTCGGACACCGGGCTGCGCCGAGCCCTCCAGGACACGCTCGGGGCCAGCTCGGGCTCGTTGCGCCAGTCGGGGGCCTTTGTCACCGCGGCCGCGCACTTCTGTCTGGCGTACGTCCAGCCGTCGTAGCGTCTTCGAGCAGGCGCCCGGCCCCCTTGCTCCCCGTGCGCTTTCCGTTCGCGGCGATGTCTTCCCCGTGGGCGGCCGGTTGTCTGGCCCACACCTCGCAGTTCCATGTGAGCTTCCAATATGGTGACCGGCGTGCGCCGGTTGCCAGGACTCGATCGTGAGGAAGCCTTGCCGCCCATCGTCAGCGAGCTGTTCAGGCACGAGACCATCGCGTGGGTACAGCGGTTTGTTGGGCTCGGGCACCCGGAGTGGTTCTGGGTGGTGTCGGAGCTGGGGACGCCGTGGGGGGTGGTGCTGGTGGTGGCGCTCGCGCTGCTGCTGTGGGGGCGCGCGGAGGCGTACGCGGTGGGAGGGGTCGTGGTGGTGAACGCGCTGGCGAGCCTCGCGCTCAACGTGCTCTTCAACGTGCCGCGGCCCAACCATCCTTCCATCGTCCGCTACGAGATCATCGAGATCGGGAGCTTTCCATCCGGGCACGTGCTGCTCGCGCTGTTGCTGTGGGGCGTGCTGTACGTGCGCGGGCGCGTGCCGCTGTGGGTGCCCGCGGCGGTGACGGTGCTGGTTGGGGTGTCGCGGCTGTACCTGGGGGTGCACTTCCTGGGGGACGTGCTGGGCTCGGCCGTGATCGGCGCGCTGCTGCTGGCGGTGTACGGGCCGGCGTGGCGGCGGCTCGAGAGGTGGCTGGCGATGCGGCCGTTCAGGGACTTCGTGGTGGTGGGGATGCTGGGGGTGGCGGCCATCGTCATCGGGCTGGTGGCCGGGGTCGTGGGGAAGGGCGAGTACGAGCGGGAGGCGCTGGGGGTCGTGCTCGGCGGGGTGCCGGCGCTGTTGCTGGAGTACCGGTTCGTGCGGGATGCGCCCGCGCGCCGGCCGTTGGGGGTGGCGATGGTGCTCGCGGGAATCGTCCCGCTCGCGCTGATCCACCGGCTGGGGGACGCGCACTGGGCGGGGCTGCTGCTGATCGCGGTCGCGATGCTGTGGTCGGTGCTCGTCGGGTCGGTGATCCTGCGCGGGGTGCGTGGGCCGGTCGGCGTCCGCGCATCGGCCTGACCGAGGGTGGGTTGACTCCTCTGCGTTAGGGAATTTGGCGGGCGCAGTCCGTCCTATGGTGCAGGCGTTCTCCATCACGCTTCCCATGGGACCATCGAATGTTCGAGCGGCGCGACGTCTGGAAGCTGAGCGGGGAAGATCCCTGGCACCCCACCCTCCAGTGGTACGCGCGGGCGGTCGATGAGCTGCGGTCGCGGAACGGGGCGGACTTCGCGGATCCCACGTGCTGGGGCTACCTGGCGGCGGTGCACGGAACCGAGATCCCGCGCAGCCGCTGGCCCAGGGGCGCCACGTGGAACGCGTGCCAGCACGCGAGCTGGTACTTCCTTCCCTGGCACCGCATCTACCTGCACTACTTCGAAACCGTCGTCCGCGCCGCGGTGGCGGAGCTCGGCGGGCCGGGCGACTGGGCGCTGCCGTACTGGGACTACAGCGATCCCGCGCGGAGTGACCTGCGCATGCTGCCGCCCGCCTTCCGCCAGCCGACGATGCCCACCGGCGCGCCCAACCCGCTGTACACGGACCAGCGCGCGGCGGGGATGAACGACGGCGGGCGGCTGCCGGCCAGCGCGGTGCGGGTGGACGACGCCATGCGCGAAAAGGTGTTCGCCGATCCGAACACAGGGGGATTCGGGGGCGCGGTGACGGGGTGGAACGATGCGGGCGGGGTGGTGGGGAGCCTGGAGAACGTTCCGCACGGCGGCGTCCACATGGGCGTCGGGGGGAGGAACCCGCTCGGGTGGATGAGCCGGTTCCGGACCGCCGCCCTCGATCCCGTCTTCTGGCTGCACCACTGCAACCTGGACCGGCTGTGGGAGGCGTGGCTCGCGCAGACGGACGTCAGGCGGGCGAACCCCACCGGCGCGAAGTGGCGCGGGATGCGGTTCACCATCGGGAGCGGCGACGCGGCGGTAAGGCTGGAGGTTGGGGATGTAGTCGACACCCGGGCGGAGCCGCTGCGCTATCGCTACGAGAGCCTCGCGCTGCCGGGCGCGCGCCCCTCGCTGAAGTCCGCGCGGCGGCCGCTGAAGGTGATCGTTGAAGACGTGCAGCCGGAGATGGTGGGCGCGACGGAAAAGCGCACCCCGCTCGGCGCGGTTCCCAGCGATGCGGTGGTCGTCGTCTCGGCTCCAACCGGGCCCGCGCTCAAGTTCCTGTCGGACATCGAGGAGGAGCTGCGGCGCGTGTACCTCAAGGTCGAGAACGTGGACGGAAGCGAGTTGGCGGCGTCGTCGTACATGGTGCACGTCAACCTGCCGCCCGGCGCCGATGCCGCCGGCCATCCCGAGCGCCGCGCCGGCCAGATCTCCATGTTCGGCGTGGCGGAGGCCTCGCGGGGCGACGAGCGGCACGGCGGCGGCGGGCTCACCTTTTCGTTCGAGATCACCGCCATCGCGCGCGGGCTGGAGGACCCAGGCGACTGGGATCCGGCGCGGCTGCGCGTGACGTTCACTCCCGTACGGCGCGCAGTGGACGCCGAGGCGGACCCGCGCGAGGGCGGCGTCAGCGCGGGGCGCGTGAGCCTCTTCTACACGTGAAGGGTGCGGCGGCTGCTCCGGGCGTGCTGCACCGCGCGCGCCGCTTCGGATGGCGGCACCCGGAGTGGTGGGTGCTCGCGTGCGCCGCGTGGGCGTGGGCGTGGATGCTCACCATGCCGCATCCGCACGGGCATGCGACGGGCGCGGATGTGCGGTGGACGGGCGCGATGGTGATCGCGATGATGCTGCCGCTGACGATCCCCCACGTGCGGCACGTGGCGCGATCCAGCCTGTGGCGGCGCCGTCATCGCGGCATCGCGGGGTTCCTGGCCGGCTACCTCGCGGTGTGGATGCTCGCGATGATGGCGATCGTGGCGGCGCTCGGCATCGGCGGCCGGCTCACAGGGTGGACGGTGGTGGCGGGCGTCGCGACGGCGGCGGTGGTGTTGTGGGAAGTCGCGCCGTTCCGGAGGCGGATGCTGCGCCGGTGCGGGCGCACGATGCCGCTCGCGCCGCGTGGGTGGCGCGCGGACGCGGACTGCGCACGCTTCGGCGCGCAGGCGGGCGCGAGCTGCGTCTCGGTTTGCTGGGCGCTGATGGCCGTGTGCGTAGTCTTCGCGCACAGCCTGCCCGTGATGGCCGTGCTCTTTGGCGTGCAGCTCAGCGGCCGCTACCGACGGGACCCATCCCCCGCACTGGCGGCGCTGGCCGTGCTGGGCGTCTGCCTGGCCGCGCTGGCCACGGATCACGCCTGACTGCTGGCCTCACACAGAGCCAGAGAGGTAGACGGCAAGGAGAACGGAAAAACCTCTTCTGCTCTTGTTGTCCCGCTCTGTGGCTCTGTGTGAGGCCCTTATTCCTTCACCTGCGCCACGTTGTCGTCCGGCGTCACGTCGATCAGCAGGTTGCGGGGGTCGATGCCGGCGAGGGCGGGCTGGCGCGGCACGATGACGGTGATGCGCTGCCGGCCAGGGCGGATGCGGTGCATGCGCAGGTAGAGCGGCGCGCCGCCGGCGAAGACGCCGATCTGCACGAGGTCGTTCATCGGCACCTCCGTCTCCGCGCCCGCGGTGTCGACCACGACCTTGCGGGCCTGCATGTCGAGCGTCACGCGCCAGCCGCCGGACGCAACGGGCTCGGCGCTGGCGCGCTTCGTGGCGAGCTCCCAGTACGTGTTCGCTTCGAAGAGGTCGGCCAGGAGGTAGTGGAGCGAGTCCGGCGTGACCGCCCGCAGCTCGCGGTACAGGTCGAGCGTGGTGGGGAGGGGCGGGGTCGTGGCGGCGTGCTTCCGCAGCAGGGTGCGGAGCGCGGCGTTCACCTGCGCCTCGCCCACGTACTCGCGCAGGGCGTACAGCGCGAACGGGCCCTTGCGGTAGCCGAGAAAGGTGTCGGACGCGCGCAGCAGGGGGACGCCGGCGCGGGTGCGGGGGCTCAGGTACATCTCGCGCATCATCGCCAGCAGGCGGCGCAGGTGCTCGGGGCCGTACGTCTTCTCCACGGTGCCGAACGCGGAGTACCACGACAGGCTCTCGGTGAGCACCGGGCCGCCCTCGACGGACGCGGGCTCGAGCTGGTTGCCCCACCACTGGTGCGCCACCTCGTGCGCCGTCACCGCGAACGGGAAGTCGATGCGGCGCGGGTCCTCGTCCGGGCGGAATAGGGAGAACTCCTCCTTGTACCAGATGTTGACGGGCGCGCCGTGCAGCGAGTTCCCGGGGGTCGGGTACTCGATCAGGCGCATCTGGCGGTGCGGATAGGGGCCGAACTCCCTCGTGAAGTAGTCGAGCGACGCGCGCACGCCGCGGATCATGCGGTCGGGGTTCCAGGCGTGGCCGGGGTGGTGCACGATCTGGATGTCGACGGGGTGCCCCGCGCCCGCCGCCGGGGTCCACCGCGCCTGCCTCACCGCGTATCGGGCGGAGAAGATGGCGTAGTCGTTCCGGATGGGGACGTCGGCGGCGTAGTGGAAGTAGCGGCGCTTGCCCCGGCTCCACGTGCGCCGCAGCGCGCCGGGGGCGAGGGCGAGCTGGCCGTCGTCGGTGCCCACGACCGCTTCGAAGGCAATGCGTCCGTCTACCTCGCGGAGCGCGGCGGTGTCGGTGAGCGGGCGGATGGCGGGGCGGGGAGGAAGGCCGTGAAGCCGCCGCTGCCCGGCGCCGCTGATCTCTCGCGCGGACTGGTAGCCGATGGCGGGGAGCCACTTCGGCGGCTCGAAAAAGGTGCCGTTCGCCACGACGGAGGCATCGGTGCCGCTGTTGGTGAAGCCGCGCCGCCGGTAGCGCACGTCGAAGCCCAGACGCAGCGAGTCGCCGGGCTGCAGCGGCCGCGCCAGGACGTAGATGCCGTAGCCCAGCCTCGTGTCCGCGAGCACGCGCCGGGCGGGGCGGTCGAAGCGGATCGCGCCCGTCTCCACGTCGCGGTCGGGGGCGACGTGGATGGAGTCGATGACGGTGCCGGTCGCGTTGAGCAGGCGGTAGCTGCCGTGGATCTCGGCCCTTCCGCTCGACGGATGGAGATCCACGTGGAGCCGGACGCCGGTGAGGCGCGGCTGCGGGATGCCGGCGAAGCGGCCGTAGCTGCGCTCGTAGGCGACGCGGTCCGCCGTCCAATCGGCGTCGGTCTCGTATGGGTTGAGGACGTTGGTGTTGTAGAAGACGAAGCCGCCCAGCGCCAGGATCAGCGCCATCGCCGCGGCGGCGGCACCGGCGGCCGGGCGGGTGAGGCGGCGCCGCGCGAGCTGGAGCCGCCATCCCGGGCCGCGCTCCCTGCCGCGCACCCAGAGCAGCTTCGCCGCGACGGCCAGGAGGAGCGCCCACGCCGCCCAGTACAGCTTGAACCAGAGCCACGGCCCCAGCGACGCCCCGAAGCCGCGCATGTCCGAGTACTCCCACCCTGGCCCGGAGCCGAAGACGAGCAGGTTGTGCTCCACCCCCATCGCCGCGGCGAACGCCATCAGCCCGTACGCGATGAGCGCCACGCCGTGCCCGATGAACTTGTGGTCCACCACCACGTGCACCACCAGCGCGAGCAGGGCGAAGAGGAGGTAGTCGGCCAGGTGGAGCCCGAGCAGGGTGCGCAGGTACACGCCAACCTCGAAGTCGTAGTAGCCCAGCATCGCCTGCACGAACATCCCCACCGCCATCATCAGCGCCTCAAAGGTGACCAGCACCAGCCCGAGCCCCGCCAGCTTCCCGGCGAAGCGCACCCACTCCGGCACCGGCGCTGCATCGGCGATCTCCCCCAGCCCCGCCTCGCGCTCGCGCCAAACCAGCTCGCCAGCGTAGAAGACGAGGAGGAGCGGGACGATCATCCAGACGACGTCCTGCGGGTTCGACAGCGGAGCCGCGAGCGAGTCGACGATCATCGCGGTCGTGGGGAAGAGCGGGACGCCCATGTGCTCCATCGACTGCGGCCCCAGCATCACCAGGATCATCCCCAGCCCCGCGAGCGCGAGCCCGCCCCAGCTCGTCACGATGTCGCGGTACGATTCCCACGCGATGGCGGCCGTCTGCCCCGCGCGCGTCGCGGCGCCGCGTGTGGCACGGATGCGCGGCACGGCGATGGGCGCGGATTGCGCGGCGGTCGGCTGCGCACTCCGCCGCGCGCTCCACCCGCCGCCGAGCGCGTGGTGCGCGAAGCGGAAGCGCAGACGCGTGAGCGCCAGCACGCCGAGCGCGATGCCGATCCACAGCAGGCGGTTGCCCAGGAGCGAGCCCTCCATCGGGATCAGGAGGTCGTTCTTTTGACCCGCCGTCCACGACATGGAGAGAGCGCTCATCGCCGTGAGGCCGAGCGGGTCGATCAGCTTGCCGAGCGCCCAGAAGCCCAGCTCGCGCGCCAGGAACTCCCAGCTCAGCATCGCCCCGAAGAAGAGCACCACCGCGCCCAGGTAGCTCGCCATCGCCCGCCGGCTGAGCACCGCGGCGGAGAAGAGGAGCGCCGTGGCGATGAAGGCGTTGGGGAGCGCGAAGTAGAAGTATGCGCCCAGGTAAGAGGCGGGTCGGAAGCGCGCGAGCAGCTCCGGCTCGATCCCCGGCGCCAGCGTGGCGAGCCAGAGGGCGAGCGGCAGGGCGGCCAGAACGAGCGCATTGAGCGTGAATGCGGCCAGGAAGCGCCCCCCCAGGTAGGCCGCCTTGCTCACCGGCGCGGTGTACACGAGCGGATGCATGCGCGTGGCGACGTCGCGCGCGCCCGCATCGCCGGCGAGCGCGGCGGTGGTCAGCAGCCCCATCATGCTGCCCAGCAGCGTGAGCGACGCGATGATGAAGGGCGAGTTGAAGTGGAAGCCGCCGGCGCGCGCGA
>DASWNZ010000147.1:0-5450 GCA_036398975.1 Longimicrobium sp. | reverse complement strand
GGACGGCGCGCGACCACGAGCCCCTCGGCACGCGCAGTAGATCCTTCGCTCCGCGCCGCAGATCACGGAACGGGCGAGGCCGGAGAGGCGCGTCGCTCAGGATGACAAATGGGGGTGGAGGCCGCCCTTCTGCAGACGGCTTCAGCCGTCTTCGCGTGGTTCCAGCCGGGGGCTTCAGCCCCCGGCGACCGGGCGCCGATCTCGCCCCGGCGACCCGCCGCCGGACCGGTGCCCGCCCCACGCACACATCTGCTCGCCCGGAGCCTGCGAAGGCAGGCTTCCCGCGGTTGTTGCAGCGGTTTCAACCGCCGGACCGCTCTCAGCCCGTTTCCTACAACCCCCGCTCGTACACCCGGTACGTCTTGTACAGCTCGAATCCCACCTTCTCCAAAGCCTGACGCATCAGGAAGTTGTCCTCCAGGATCCACGACGCCTCGCCCTGGTTGTACCCGCGCTCACCGGCCGCCTGAAAGGTGCGCAGGTACATCGCGGCGCCGATGCCGGACGACTTCTGGTACTCGGGGCGCAGGCCCAGCGTCATGATGCGCGCCGAGCCGATCTTCCGCTTGTGCCAGAGGAACTTGAGGAAGCCGAAGGGGAAGAGCTTGCCGTCGGGGACGTGCCGGATCGCCTCGTTCAGGTTCGGCAGCGAGATCGCGAAGCCCACGGGGACGCCCTCCTTCTCCGCGACGATGCAGAGCGCCGGGTCGACGACGGACTTCAGGTCCTTGGCCATGTACGCGAACTCCTCCGGCGTCATGGGCACGAACCCCCAGTTGCGCGCCCAGGCGGAGTTGTAGATCTCCTCGATGATCGCCACCTCTTCCGGAAGGCGGCGCATGTTCATCGAGCGCAGGGTGACCCCTTCGCGCCGCGTCATCCGCTCCACCCCGCGCACCAGCCGCTCCGGCGGGATGGGGCTGCCGATCCAGTAGGCGAGCAGGTCCTTGGCCTTCGCCAGCCCCGCCCCCTCCAGCAGCGCGCCGTAGTAGGGCGGGTTGTGCGACATCGCGACCGTGGGCGGCGTGTCGAAGCCGTCCACCAGCACCCCCGGCGAGGAGATCTCCTCGTTGGTGGAGAGGTTCATGGGGCCGCGCATCGTCTCCATCCCGCGCGCCTTGAGCCACCCCGCGGCCGCGTCGGCGAGCGCGCGGGCCACGCGGGGATCGTCCACCGACTCGAAGAGGCCGAAGAACCCTACGCGGTCCTCGTGAAACTCGTTGTGGCGGTGGTTGACGATGGCCGCGATGCGCCCGACCGTCTCCGCGCCGCGCTCGGCGACGAAGTAGGCGACGTCCGCGTGCTGGTGGAAGGGGTGTTTGGCGCGGTCCAGCGCCGGCTCCAGCGCGACGCGAAGCGGCGGCACCCAGTGCGGGTCGCCGGCGTTGGCCGTCCAGGCGAAGTCGATGAAGGGGCGAAGCGACTCGCCCCGCGGGACCTCACGGACCCGCAGGGCGGTGGACGAAGCGGCGGTGACGGAGGCCGGCATCGGAGACGGAGAGGGGTTCAGCGGAGCCCGAGCTGGCGCCCCACGCGGCCGAAGGCGTCCAGGACGAAGTCCAGTTGCTCGGTGGTGTGCGTCGCCATCACCGAGGTGCGCAGCCGGCACGAATGCTCGGGCACGGCGGGCGGGAGCACCGGGTTGGTGAAGACTCCGGCGTCGAACAGCGCGCGCCAGAAGACGAAGGTCTGCTCGATGTTCCCCGAAGCCACCGGGATGATCGGCGTCTCCGAAGTCGCGGTGTCGAAGCCAAGCGACTGCAGGCCGCTGCGCAGGTAGTCGGCGTTCTCCCAGAGGCGGGCGCGGCGCTCCGGCTCGCGCGCCATCACGTCCAGGCAGGCCAGCACCGTGGCCACCGCGGAGGGCGGCATGCTGGCGCTGAAGATGAGCGGGCGCGCATGGTGGCGCAGGTAGTGGATGACGTTCTCCGGCCCCGCCACCGCGCCGCCGATGGAGGCGAACGACTTGGAGAAAGTGACCATGGTGAGGTCCACCCGCTCCTGCATCCCGAAGTGCTCCGCCGTGCCGCCGCCGTTGGGGCCCAGCACGCCCACCGAGTGCGCGTCGTCCACCATCAGGCGGGCCCCGAACTCCTCCGCCACGTCCGCCACGGCGGGGAGATTGACGATGTTCCCCTCCATGGAGAAGATGCCGTCCGTCACCACCAGCGCCCCGTTGGCCCCCGGGTGGCGTTTCAGCGCGCGGCGCAGCCCCTCGAGGTCGCCGTGCGGGTAGCGCACCAGCTCGCCGGCGGCGAGCTGCGCGCCATCCACCAGGGAGGCGTGGTTGAGCCGGTCCTGCACCACGACGCTGCCGCGCGTCACCAGCGCCGAGATGACGCCCAGGTTGGTCTGATAGCCGGTGCTGAAGACGATCGCCGCCTCGGCGCCCATGAGGGCGGCCAGCCGGTTCTCCAGCTCCACGTGCAGATCCAGGGTGCCGTTCAGAAAGCGGCTCCCCGTGCAGCCGGTGCCGTAGCGGTACATCGCCTCGCGCGCGCGCTCCAGCACGTAAGGCTCGTGGGTGAGCCCCAGGTAGTTGTTGGAGCCCACCATGATCTTGCGCTCGCCACGGATCACCACCTCCGTGTCTTCCGAGGCCTCGATGGCCTGGAAGTACGGATAGAGGCCGCGCCCCATCATCTCGCGCGCCGCGGTGTAGCGGTCGCACTTGTCGAAGAGGTCCGCCATTCGCCGCGAGGTCGTCGCCACAGTAGCCATCAAAGCCATCCCTGAGTTCGGTACCACCGGGCCGTCTCGGCCAGACCCCGGCCCAGCGGCATCGCTTCGTCGGCCGAAAGGAGAGCTTCGGAGCCGGAGAGATCGCACTCCCACGCCTCGGCCAGCACCTCCTCCGCCTTTTCGCGGTTGAACACCCCCGCCCCGCCCCACCGCCCCGCCAGCGTCCCCGCCGCCCGAAAGAGCGCCGGGGGAATCGGAATGCGCAGCGGTGTCGTCTCCAGCGCCGCGCCGATCCCATCCAGCAGCTCGCCGAAGGGGTGGGCGCGCGGCCCCGCCACGGCGTAGGTGCCGGGAGCCACGTCGGCGGCGCGGACGAAGGCGCGCACCAGGTCCGCCACGTACACAAGCTGGGCACGCCGGGCCGCCCCCGCGGGGAGCGGGGCCAGGCGTCGCTTCACCAGCTTGAAGAGGGGGAGAAAGGAGGCACGGTCGCCGGGACCGTACACGGCGGGTACTCGCAGCACCACCACCTCCACCCCCTGCCCCTCCGCCGCGCGGACCTCGTCCTCGCCGGCCAGCTTGCTGCGGCCGTACGCCGAGATGGGCGCGGGCGTTTCGCCGATGCGGCGGGGGCCGTCCACCGCGGGGCCGCAAGCGGCATACGAGCTTGCGTACACCAGGCGCCGCGGCTTCGCACCAGCCCGCAATACCCCGGTGACCACATTTCGGGTCCCTTGGGTGTTGGCGCGGCGGAACGCCGCCTCGGAGGGAGCCGTGGTGGCGCCGGCCAGGTGGAAGACCGTGTCGGCCCCGTCCGCGGCGTTCGCGATGGCGTCCGTGGCGTCCAGGTCGCCGGTGGCGAGCTCGGCTCCCAGGGCGCGCAGGGCGGCCGTGTCGCTGGTGGGGCGGACCAGTGCGCGGACCTTCCACCCCTGCTGCGCGAGGTAGCCGGCCAGGTGCCCGCCCACGAAGCCGGTGGCCCCGGTGATCAGCGCGGTTCGGCTCATGGATGACCGGTGAAGATGCGCGCGCGCCGGCCGAAACGCAACGATTTCGGCCCTGGGTATAGGAAAAGAGGGCAGGCGTGGGGGAAAGTCAACGGAAGGAAGGGCCTCACACAGAGACACAGAGAGGACGGCAAGACCAACCGAAAGGAGTTTTCCTCCGTGGCTTGCGGTTCCCCTCCGTGGCCTCTGTGTGATGCTTTTCGTTCAGACCCGGTTCGCGCGCAGCTCGTCGAGCGGGTAGTGCGTGCCGCGCCACTCGATGCCGCGGTGGATGAGGGCGTAGAGGGTGGCGTTCCAGACGATGACGATGAAGAGGAGGCTGGCGAAGGGGACCGCGATGCCGCCCCAGACCGGCGCCCGCTGCTCGCGCGCGGCGCCGCCGAACAGGCCCAGGATCATCGCGACTGAGAAGGCGTAGAGAAGGCGCGTGGGGCCGGTGGTCAGGAAGATTGCGATGAAGGGGAAGATCATGAAGGCCAGCTGCGTCAGCGTGGCGAAGACCACCATCGAGACGCGGTAGTCGAGGCCCGCGAAGCCGTTCTTGCGCAGCCCGCGCACCGCCTCGGGGATGCTGCGGTACCATTCGACCGAGACGTGGTTCACCGCCACCAGGAAGTCCTGCCGCTGGCCGTTCTTCTTCATCAGCTTCCCCAGCTTCATGTCGTCGTCCGGCCGCATGGCGATGGCACGGTGGGTGCCGACGTGCCGGTACGACGACGCGCGCACCAGGTTGAACGCGCCGATCCCGATGTGGCTGGCCGAGCGGGGATCGCGCGCCTTCCACGGACGCGAGAAGAGGAGGAAGCAGATCCCAAAGAGCACGCCGAACGCCTGCAGCAGGAAGCCGGGCATGTCGATGCGCGGCGCCATCGTCAGGTGGTCCAGCCGCTCGCGCTCCATGTAGCTCGCGGCCAGGCGCACGGTGTCCGGCGCCATCACGACGTCCGCGTCGGTGAAGAGGATCAGCTCGCCCCGCGCATCCGCGGCGCCGAGGTCGAGGGCGTGGTTCTTCCCCAGCCACCCGGCCGGGAGCTCGCGCACGTGCACCACGCGCAGCCGCGGATCGGCCGCGGCCATGCGGTCCAGGATCTCGCCCGTGCGATCGGCGGAGCGGTCGTCCACCACCACCAGCTCGATATCGGCGAGGTCCTGGGCCAGGATGGAGCCCATCGCCTCCTCCACGTTGCGCTCCTCGTCGCGCGCGGCCACCACCACGGAGACCAGCGGCAGCTCGGCCTGCGGGAGAGGCTCCACCGCGGCGAGGTAGCGCAGCTGGCCGCGCCCGCGCAGCAGCTCCACCGCGACCAGGAGGAACGAGGCAACCGTGACGACCGCGAGCCAGAAGAGAAAGGTGTTCATCGCGCTCCAAGAAGGTTCACACGCCCGGCGGCGGTGAGTCTAGCGGGGGCGTGGCGGCGCGGCCAGCCGTGGCGGGCGCGGAGCTTGCTACCCAGAGGAGCTACGGAAAGGCGCAAACAAGGGAGGCAGCGTGGCGGATATCGACGTGGAGCGGCATAGAGGGAGTATCTGGCCGTGGGTGATCGGCGGGCTCGCGGTGCTGCTGCTGGGCATCGCGCTCTGGAGCCTGCTGAACGGCGGCAATGGGGACGTGCGCGTCCGCGAGGCCGAGCCGAGGGTAGTGCCCGACACGGGAAGCTGAGCGGGCCGCTTGTCTGGCGCCGGGGAGACGCTATATTCCCACGAAATCACGTGGAGGCCCGGCACGGCCACGGCGTCGGCGCGCCGGGGGGGCCACCCCGC
>DASWNZ010000146.1:0-6800 GCA_036398975.1 Longimicrobium sp. | reverse complement strand
CTACGGCGGCTCGTTCATGGGCGGCGTCTCGCGCGGGGCCTTCGGTGGCGGCTACGATGCGGGGTACGGCGGCTTCGGCGCGCGCGGAGGCGGGCTGGGGGGCGGCTACGGTGGTGGGCGCGGGTACGATGGTGGGTACGGCGGCTACGCGCGCGGGCCCTTCATGCCCGAGGAAGCATACAGCCGCCACCCCGAGTACAACCAGCCGTCGCAGCGCCGCGGGATGGACACGATGGGCTACGGCTACTCCGGGCCGGACGACGACCTGTCCGACGACCAGGTGCTGCACGCGGTGCGCTCGCGCCTCCAGCAGGACCGCTGGGTGGACGCGGGCCGCATCAACGTGGAGGTGGAGGACGGGGTGGTGACGCTCACCGGCGAGGTGGGCGACTTCATGGAGGCCCGCTACGCCTGGGACGACGCGTGGGAGACGCCAGGGGTGCACGGGGTGGTCAACTCCCTTACGGTGCGCACGGACCTCCCGCATGATCCGCACGGCGACGTGGTGCCGCAGTCGGCGGGGGGGCATGGGCACAGCGGCGGGGGCGGTTGAAACCACTGCAACAACCGCGGGAAGCCTGCCTTCGCGGGCTCCGGGAGGCGGCGTGGGTGCGGGCGGCCGGTTCAGGTCCGGGCGCTGAACGCCGGGGGCTAAAGCCCCCGGCTGGAACTACGGGAAGGCGGCTGAAGCCGGCTGGGGGCCGCAGCCAATCCGTGAGGGCGGATTTCGCGTGGTCGAGTGGCGGATTAGTTTGCCCCCGGAAGCGGGCTGCGGCTGAGCGCGGGGCACGGGCAGACACGCGGGTCTGCCCCTACCGGGATCTGTGCGCGTAAGGCGGGCGTTGAGACGAGGCTAGGCGGGCGCGATGAATCGCGACCGCCTAGGAAACGGATCCCGCCCGCGAGTCCGCGAAGGCGGACTTTGTGCTGTTGTTGCCGCGAGTTTACTCGCCCCGGCTACTCAGTGGTCTTCGCGGCTGCCGTAGCCGTCGGGCACGGGGCGGGTGGGGGGCTCGTAGGGGATGCCCTCCTCGGCGGCGAGACCGGCGTCGTGGGTGCCGTAGGTCTGCTGCTCCAGGTCCTCCATCAGGTGGCCCGCGGTGTCCGACTGGTAGACGAGGTTGGGCTCGCCCATCTGGTCGTCCACCTCCACGTCCTGGGTGAAGGCGTCGTCGGCGGCCTCGGGGGCCTCGCCGCGGTGCAGCTCGTCCACGATCAGCTGGTTGTCCAGCTCGGCGACGCCCACCACGTCGGTCAGCGCCTGCGCGGCGATGGATGCCTCGCCGTCGCTGGAGACGCGGCCGGAGAGCGTCACCCGGCCGCCCTGCACGGAGACGTTGATCCACCCCATGTCCAGCTCGGGATACTCGCCGAGGTGCTGCACGACGACGTCGTAGATCTCGTCGTCGGTCATGTCCGTAAGGTCGAACGGGTTGAACTCCTGAGCCATGCGCCCCTCCGTGCGGGTCAGAAGTGGAACGCCGCCCCCACGCTCACGCCGGCGTTGCCGTTCCACTCGTTGATGTCTGCGTTGCGGGCGGCCGCGAATCCTTCGGGCACCGCGAGCCGCCAGATCCGGTAGCTCAGCTCCGTGCGCAGCGAGAAGCGCGGCGTGGGAAACCAGTCGATTCCGGTTCCGGCGCCTACCGCAAAGGCGGGGCCGAAGTCGAAGCGCTCGTCGTCGGGCAGATCCTCCTCGCCGCCCTCCGCGCCACCGATCTCCGCGGCCACGCCGCCGGTGCCCATCAGGTACGGCGCCAGGCCGCGCCAGGTGCGGTCGCCGGTGATGTGGAAGCGGACGCCCGCCTCCAGCATGGCGATGGGCGCGCTCACCAGCTCGCCCGTGTCGATCACGCCCACGAACGACGAGTCCTGCCCCTCGGCGGCCGAGATCACCCTGCGCTCGCTGGGGACGAAGCTGAGCGCCACGTTCCCCGAGACGGGCCCGCCGAAGCGGCGGTTGTAGCGCGCCGTGATCATGGGCGCCGAGCGCGGCCCGAACTCCGCCGTGATGGAGTCGTCGATGGCCAGCTCGGGATCGGTAAACAGGTAGCCGCCCATGACTTCCACCGACGACTTCTTCTCGATGTAGCGGAAGGGGGAGGGCACGGTCTGCGCCTGCGCGGCGCCGGCGGCCAGGGCGAGCAGCGCGAGCGCGGGAAGGAAGGTCCGCGAGAGTCGGTTCATCGGGATGACGGAGAAGGTTTGGTTTTCTATACGCCAACGGCCCCGGACGGCGGCCGTCACGGGACCGTTATAGGCGGGGCAAGCTACCGTTTGTTCCATTGCGCGCGCAAGAAAAAGCATCACACGGAGGGCACGGAGGGAACCGCAAGGGCACAGAGAACCCCTTTGTGGGTCTTTTCCGTTGCCTCTGTGGCTCTGTGTGAGACGCTGTTCGTGTTTGGCGCGCTAGCGTTCGCGCAGATCCCGGCCCGTCATCGCCGCCGGTTGCGGGACGCCGATGAGGCCGAGGATGGTGGGGGCCACGTCGCACAGGGCGCCGTCGTGGAGGGCGCTGGCGGTGCGGCGGCCCTCCGGCTCCACGAGGATGATGCCGACCGGGTTGGTGGTGTGCGCGGTGTGCGGGCCATTGGTGGTGGGATCCCACATCTGCTCGCAGTTGCCATGGTCGGCGGTCACCAGGAGGGTGGTGCCCGTCTCGCGGCAGGCGGCGAGCACCTGGCCCAGGCCGTCGTCCACCGCCTCCACGGCGCGCACCGCGGCCTCCATCACACCCGTGTGCCCCACCATGTCCGGGTTGGCGAAGTTGCACACCAGCACGTCGTACTTCTGCGACCGGATCGCCTCCACCAGGCCGCGCGCCACCTCCGGCTCGCTCATCTCCGGCTGCAGGTCGTACGTCGCTACCTTGGGGGACTGCACCAGGCGGCGGTCCTCGCCGGCGGGAGGGTCTTCCGCGCCGCCGTTGAAGAAGTAGGTGACGTGCGGGTACTTCTCCGTTTCCGCGGTGCGAAAGGACGCCAGGCCGTGCGCCGCCAGCACGTCGCTCAGCTTGTCCGTCAGCGGCTGCGGGGGGAAGGCGGCTGGGAACGGGTACTCCTCGTCGTACTGCGTCATGGTGACGAGCTCGATGCGGGGCGCGCCCGGTCCGCGGTCGAACTCCGTGAAGTTCGGATCGGCGAGGGCGCGGGATAGCTGGCGGGCGCGGTCCGCGCGGAAGTTGAAGAAGATGGCGCCGTCGCCGTCGCGCATCAGGCCCGCGGGCGCGCCGCTGGCATCCACCAGCACGCGCGGGTTCACGAACTCGTCGGTCTCGCCCGTCTCGTACGCGTCTTCGATGGCCTCGATGGGATCGCGGATGGGAAGGCCCTCGCCGTAGACCATCGCCCGATAGGCGCGCTCCACGCGGTCCCAGCGGCGGTCGCGGTCCATCGCCCAGTAGCGGCCGCAGAGGGTGGCCACGCGGCATCCGCCCCGCTCCCCCGCCCTTCCAAAGAGCTCCGTCAGGTAGTCGCGCCCCGAGCGCGGCGGCGTGTCGCGGCCGTCCAGGAAGACGTGGACGCGCACGCTCGGCACCTGCTCGCGATCCGCCAGCTCGCAGAGGGCCAGCAGGTGCTCGTCCACCGCGTGCACCCCGCCGGGGCCGATCAGGCCGATCAGGTGCAGGGTGGCGCCGCGCTCCTTGACCCCGCGGATCACCTGGAGGAAGGCGTTGTTGGCCGCGAACTCCCCCGTCTCGATGGCGGTGGCGATGCGCTGGAGCGACTGCATGACGACGCGGCCGGCGCCCAGGTTGAGGTGGCCGACCTCGCTGTTCCCCATCTGCCCCGGCGGCAGCCCCACGGCCGGGCCGTGGGTGGTGAGGCGGGCGCGCGGGTAGTCGCCCTCCTCCCACAGGTGGCGCCAGGTGGGGGCGTTCGCCACCGTCACCGCGTTGTCGTCCGCGGGCTCGCGCAGCCCCCACCCGTCCAGGATCACCAGGGCGGCGCGCGGACGGTCGGTGGAGAGGTCGCTCGGATCGCGCATGTGGGCCGGGAACATACGGTTGGCTTGACGGGCAGGGTGGAGACTGCCTACCTTTGTCTCCATCCCGTTTGGACAGCCGAATCTACTCCGCGCCCGGCCGCGTCCGCCACCCCGGCGGATCGCCTCCGGCTCGCGCCGCTCCATCCCCCGCGCGACGCCCCGCATCCACCCCCAAGATCGAGCAGAGCGGTCCCTGTAAGACGGCGCACGAGCCGTCCATGCGCCGTTTTCGCCTGACGATCCCGAGAGACCCGCTGCCAGGAGCTTCCATGCCCGTTCCGGTCCGTGCCCTCGCCGCCCCCGCCGCCATTGCCGCAGCCGCCGTCGCGCTGGGGATGTCGCCCCCGGCGCGCTCGCTTGCGCCGGTCACCTGGAGCAGCGAGGCCGCCGCGCGTCCCGATCCGGACGCCGCCGTGCGGCTGGGGCAGCGGGCGTTCGGGCGCAGCGGTGCGCTGCGGGTGGTGACGACGGACCCGCGCCGGCCGCTGAGCCTCCCCATCGAGTGGACGGCGGAGCCCGCGCCCGAGGCCCTCTACCGCTGGCTCCCGGTGACCCCCGTTCGCGCCGGCGTGCTGGGCGGCGAGGCGAAGCTGGCCACGGGGCTGGTCGCACCCGCCGACCCCGGCATCTACCGCCTGTCGCTGAGCGCGCCGGGCGTCCAGCAGGTGATGAACGAACTGCAGGTCATCACCCTCGTCCCCTTCTCCGAAAAGCGCCGCGGCTACCTGAACGGCTACCGCATCGGCGCGTACGAGACGGAGACGGACGGGATCGTGGACGCGTACGCCCCGCCCTCCGGCTTCATCGAGGTGACGCCCGAGAACCAGGACCTCCAGGTGTCGACGCACTTCCGCCTGCGGAACTTCCTCACCAAGGACCAGTTCGGCGTGTGGCCCAAGTACCTCGCGCTGGACATGCGCCTCATCGACAAGCTGGAGCTGGTGCTTCAGGAGCTGAACGCCATGGGCGTGCGCGCGGAGAACGTGGCGGTGATGAGCGGCTTCCGCACCCCCGCGTACAACGTGCAGGGCCTCGAACAGGGGCGCGCACTCCTCAGCCGCCACACCTACGGCGACGCGTCGGACATGTGGATCGACAACGACCGCGACGGCTACATGGACGACCTGAACGGCGACGGCCGCCGCGACACGGACGACGTGATGGTGATCCGCCGCGCCGTGGACCGCGTGGAGGAGCGCTTCCCCGAGCTCAAGGGCGGCGCCGGCGTGTACCCGGACAACGGCGCCCACGGCCCCTTCATCCACATCGACGCGCGCGGCACCTTTTCGCGCTGGTAGCATCGCGCGGCGGTGCGACGAGAGAGGGCCGGCTCCACGGGGAGCCGGCCCATTTCAATTCGTCGGGCGCGCTGGACGCGCAGTCATTTGTTCAGCCACCCAGAGATCGCGAGTCCCACTGCGTTCACGTCGCCCTTCATCAACAACGACTTCTTGTCCGGCGTCTCGTGGTCGGTCCTGTACCCCTCGTCGTCGTACTTGTCGTCAGGGACGGGGGTGAAGCCCCACTTCGCGTAGTAGCCCTGTTTGGAGTCTTTGTCCATCGTGGTGTAGAGCTTGATCGCTGAGCGGTTGTTCTGCTGCGCCTCGGCGACAACGTGCCCCAGGAGCACGACGCCGATGCCTTTGCTCCCGATCTTCGGGCTCACTCCCATTTCCTTGATGTAGACTTCGGTCTTCCGCCGCCGCTCCGGCTGGTAGAAGATGTATCCCACGAGATCGCCATTTTTGCTCTTCGCCACCAGGCATACGAGGCCGCGCATCCCGCTCTGCCGTGGGGTTTCGCTGTAGTGCTTCACGTTCTCCTTCTCCTTCTCCCAGGTTGCGCTATCCGGGAAGATGAGCTTCGCGATGTCGAGCAGCTGCGCGCGTTCCTGCCGTGTCGCGACCTCCAGCGTGACGTTCCGATCCGCCGCCGCAGCGGCGACCTCGCGCATCGTGAGTCCGGGAGGGGCTACGGGGTCCACGTTGGCCATGAGCGCTCCGGGAGGGAGGAAAGGACGCGGCGACGGCGTCGCAATATAAATAGACGCGTTCGGGCACGCACCATCCGCGGCGTGCCGGCCGCCCTTCACCACCCCGGCTTCGTCCACTCCGCATCGTTGCAGCCGGAAGCCCGGATTGCGGACCCCATGCCGTGGACGTTCGCGCTCCGGGCAGGTACATTTCAGGGAGAAGTCGATCGAGCGAAGCAACCCCAACGGACGAGCCGGCCATGCTGGTCGTGATGAGACACGATGCGACCCCCGAGGACATCCAGGGCGTCGTCGACATGATGGAGGAGATGGGCTACGAGGCGCGTCCCATGCCCGGGAAGCAGCGCACCGCCATCGGCCTGGTGGGGAACGACGGCAAGGTCAACGCGGACCGGCTGGAGTCGCTCTCGGGCGTGATGGAGGTGATCCACGTCTCGCAGCCGTACAAGCAGGTGTCGCGCGAGTGGCGGGAGGAGCCCACCATCATCACGCTGGACAACGGCACCCGCATCGGCGGCAACGAGGTGGTGGTGATGGCCGGGCCGTGCGCCGTGGAGAGCGAGGCGCAGATCCTGGACGTCGCGCGCCGGCTGAGCGCGGCGGGGGCCACCATCCTGCGCGGCGGCGCCTTCAAGCCGCGCACCTCGCCGTACGCATTCCAGGGGCTCGGCGAGCCGGGGCTGCGCCTGCTGGACCGCGCCCGCGAGGAGACGGGGATGGCCATCGTCACCGAAGCGGTGGACCCCGAGAGCCTGGACCTGGTGGCCGAGCACGCGGACATCATCCAGATCGGCGCGCGCAACATGCAGAACTTCTC
>DASWNZ010000145.1:0-4462 GCA_036398975.1 Longimicrobium sp. | reverse complement strand
ACGCTGCCGCGCGTGGCGCAGCCGGTGGAGGGCTCCCCCTTCATGCGCCGCATCTCCGGCAACGTCATCCCCCAGATCGGCGACTTCGATGGGGAGGGATGGACGGGCGAGGAGCGCAAGATGATGGACGAGACGCGCAAGATCATGGGCCTGCCCGATCTCGCCGTCGCGGCCACCTGCGTGCGCGTCCCGGTGGAGGTGGGCCACTCCGTGCAGATGATGGTGGAGACGGAGCGCGAGCTCACGGCGGAGGGGGCGCGGCGGGCGCTGGCGCTCTTTCCCGGAATCCTGCTGCAGGGCGGGGCCGAGTCGTACCCCACGCCGTGGGAGGCCGCGGGGCGCGACGCCGTGTTCGTGGGGCGCATCCGCAAGGACCCGGTCGTCCCCAACACGCTGCACCTGTGGGTGGTGGCGGACAACCTGCGGAAGGGGGCCGCCACGAACGCCGTGCAGATCGTGCAGGGGCTGCGCGGTGGGTAAGCGGCGGCGCGGCAGGGGCGACTGCGCCGCCGGCCCCGTGCGGCCGGTGGTGGAGACGAGCGCCGGCGGCGTCATCTACCGCTGGTGCGGCACCGACCCCCACGTCCTCCTGATCCGCGACCGCTATCACCACTGGGGCTTCCCAAAGGGCCACCTGGAGGGCGCCGAGACCGCCGCCGACGCCGCCCTGCGCGAGGTCGCCGAGGAGACCGGCCTCACGCAGCTCCGCCTGGGGCCGCGGCTGCACACGATCGACTGGTTCTTTCGCTTCCGCGGGCGGCTGATCCACAAGTACTGCCACTTCTACCTCATCGAGTGTCCCGCCGGCGACACCTGCCCGCAGGAGGAGGAGGGGATCACCGAGTGCGTGTGGCTCCCGCTGGACGAGGCGATCTCCTCCATTTCGTACGACAACGCGCGCGAGGTGCTGCGCCTGGCGGCCACCCAACTGCGGGGGACGCCTCCCCACGCGCCGCAATCCAGCAGCGACGTGCACTCCGAATAGGCCAGCCGTGAAGCAACCATCCCACCCCATCCATACGCCCGCGCCTTCCGCGCACAAGCCGCTCGACTGGCAGATCGTCCACTCGGTGCTGGTCGTCGTGGTGCTCGGGATCTTTCTGTACACGGTGCGCGGCATCCTCAGCCCGTTCCTGGTCTTCCTCCTGCTGCTCTTCGTTACGGCGCCGCTGCAGGGGACGCGCATCTACGTACTGATCGTGAGCGCGGCCGCGATGCTCACGCTGATCTGGGCGCTGAACGCCACCGGGTTCCTGCTGGCGCCCTTCCTCCTGGCCCTCGCATTCTCCTACATCCAGAACCCGCTGGTGACGCGGATGGAGCGGCGCAAGATCCCGCGCAAGTGGGGGACGCTGATCATGGCGATCCCCACGCTGGTGATCCTGGGGCTGCTCTTCTTCGTGGCGATCCCGGCGCTGGGCGGCCAGATCGCGGACTTCATCAACGACTCGCCGAAGTACCTGCAGCGCGCCACCGTCTGGGTGGAGGGCCTGCAGGCGCAGGTGATGCGCCGCGACATCGCGGGCGTGGACGAGGAAGCGCTCGTGGCGCGCCTCCGCGCGATCAAGCCGGAGCAGATGGTGGCGTACCTGCAGCAGCGCCAATCGGCCATCGCGGGCGCGGCGTGGGCCGGGGTGCTGGGCCTGGGGCGCGGTGTGGGGACGATCCTGAGCATCCTCAGCTACATCTTCCTGACCCCGATCCTCACCTACTACCTCCTGCGCGACTGGCCCAACATCACCGCGCGCCTGGGGGAGATGGTCCCGGTCAAGCGGCGTCCCGCGGTGCTGGAGTTCGCGCGCGAGTACGACCGGCTCCTTTCCGGCTTCCTGCGCGGCAACGTGACGTCCTCGGCGGTGGTGGGGTTCCTCACTTTCATGGGGCTGTTCCTGCTGGGCTTCCCGTACGCGCTGCTGCTGGGCATCATGGCGGCCGTGTTCAACATCATCCCCTACGTGGGGTTGATCCTGACGCTGATCCCGGCGCTGGTGATCGCGCTCTTCACGCCGGACCCGGTGGTCGGGCTGGGGAAGGCGCTCGGCGTCTTCGTCGTGGTGCAGCTGCTGGACGGCGCCGTGCTCTCCCCCAACATCGTGGGGGAAAGCGTCAACCTGCACCCGGTGTGGGTGATCCTGGCGCTGTCGGTGTTCGGCTTCTTCTTCGGCTTCGTGGGGCTTCTCCTTGCCGTTCCGCTGGCGGTGCTGCTGAAGTTGGTGATCACCCACGCACTCGTACGCTACCGCCGCTCGCGCCTCTACCTGGGCGACGAGCGCGCCCTCCCCATGTCCTGACCGCGCCGGACTCCCCCGCCATGAGCCCTTTCTCCCAGCGCGCCCCGATATCCCGGACTTTCACCGCGGTCGCCGCGGGGCTGGTGCTCGCCGCCGTGCTGGGAGTGTGGGCGTGCGCGCCACGCGCCGTCGCGTCCCCGGTCGTGCCAGCGCCCACGAACTACCTCCCCGCCGCGGTAGCCCCGCCCGCGCCCGCCGAGCCGAGCCCGGAGCTGCTCCGCTCGATCGAGGCGCGCATCCGGGCGCAGGTTGAGGCGGAGCACCGCGCCGAGCACGCCGCCGCGCCCGCGCGCTCCGCCGCCGGGGCATTCGAGGTGCGCGAGCGTATGGAGATGAGCTCCACTGCCTACTGCCTCAAGGGCCTGATGCGCACCGGCGTACGCACCCGCGACGGGATGGCGGCGGCGGACCCGCGCGTCATCCCGCTGGGCTCCGTGGTCCGCGTGTCGCACCCCGACGGCCGCCCCATCGGCGTCTTCGTCGTGATGGACACCGGCGGCGCCGTGCGCGGCAACAAGATCGACATCTACATGGATTCCTGCCGAGAGGCGACGGATTGGGGGCGCAGGGCGGTGGTGGCGGAGGTGCTGGCGATCGGGCGCTCGTAGAGCCCCCTTCCCCCGACCCCCTCCCCCGCCTGCGGGGGCGCAGGGCGCGTGAGGGGGAGAATTCATGCCTCTGCCGCAAACGTTGTGGTAGGGGCGCGATTCATCGCGCCCTGTGTCAGGGGCCGCTCCGCCGCCCGCCGCACGCACCAATCTCCGTAGGGGCAGACCTGCGTGTCTGCCCGCCCTCGCCCGCACCTCGATCTCCGCCCCGGAGCACCGATCCGGTAGGGGCCGCCCCATGTGGCTGCCCGTGTCTTGTGCTGCGCCGATGCCGGCCCCCGCGCACCGCCTGCCGCTCACGAGCCGGCTTCAGCCGCCTTCCCGTCGTTCCAGCCGGGGGCTTTAGCCCCCGGGCTTGGACGCCGGGCGTTGACGCCGGGCTCGGACGCCGACGTTTCCGGAGATCCCCGCAACCACCCCCACATCACGGGTTGCGAACGGCCGCGAAACGCGCGAAAATGCTGCCGTGAACCTCTCCCTCGCCTCCGTTTCGCTGCCCGAACCGCTCCTGGGCATCCTCGCCGTCGTGGGCGTGCTCGCAATCCTCGCGCGGCTCGGGCGGTCGCTGCTGCGTGTGGGGATCACCGTGGCCGAGGAGACCGCCGCGGCCGGAATGGCCGAGACCAGCGCCCGCCGCGGCGACCTCACCGGGCTCGCCGAGCGGCGCGACCAGAAGATCGCGCTGCGGCGCACCCGTCTCAGGCAGCTAGCCGTATCGGGGCTCTGGGTGGCCCTGCTGGCGGGTCCCGCGCTGGCGGGGTGGGGGCGGCCGGTGTACGCGGCGGCCGCCCTCCTCTGGCTGCTGCCGCGCGCGCCGCTCCGGCAGGTGCGCGCACCCGCCCCGCCCGTCTGATCCTCACATCGGCGTGTCCGCGGACGGGCCGTAGATGGAGGGGAGCGGCACGTCGTTGAGGCGCAGGTAGACGCTGAGCTGGCCGCGGTGGTGGATGATGTGGCTCATCAGCATCGTGCGCAGCACCGCCGCGCGCGGCATGGCGAAGATGGTGTGCCCCGCGTTCTTGAGCGTCCAGGTGACGCCCAGCTCCTCGTCGCTCGCGGCGGCGAGGGCGGCACGGGTCGCCTGCACGTTCGCGTCGAAGGTCGCGAGGAGCGCTTCCAGCGATTCGAACTGCGGCGGGGTGCGGGGCGGGCTCCCCGGCGGGTTCATGTCGACTTCGGTCAGCGTGATGGCGCGCAGGCCGAGCGACGGGATCGTCGCCAGGTGCTGGGCGAGGGCACCGAGCGCGGTGGACTTCGGGTGCGGCTTCCAGTCGGCGCGGTCGGCGGGGACGCGCTCCAGGAGGGTGCGCGTGATGGCCATCTCCTGGTCGAATTCAGGGAGCAGTGATTCGGCGATGGGCATTTTGGTTTCTCAGGTAGGTGTGGGGTACGTGGTGGTGGGTGGAATGTAGGGGCGGCGCGGGGTTGTGCGCGAGCAGGCGGGGGGCGGGAGATGGGGCGGGCACGGGCAGCCACGTGGGGCGGCCCCTACAGGGATTGTGGTGCGGAAGGCGTGTGGCGGTGCGGGGGAGGGTCTGGGGACGCGGGCGGGGGGGGGCGGCG
>DASWNZ010000144.1:0-6227 GCA_036398975.1 Longimicrobium sp. | reverse complement strand
CGCCGTGGCTTCTTGTGATCCGGGCCAGCCATCCTCAGGGCGCCTGCGGGCGGCCGGTGAGGCGGCGGATCAGCTCGACCTCGCGGGGGTCGTAGGGCCTGCCGTCGGTGCGAAAGATGTCGTGGAACCAGACGTCGGGCTCGGAGGTGTAGTGGCGGTCCCAGCTGTCCCACGGGTAGATGGTCTGGCTCTTCCCCTGCACCATCCCCCAGTTGTACGCGCCCACCCCTTCCTCCTTCAGGATGGGGAGGATCGCCGCGAATGTGCTCCCCCGCGGACGCGCCATGTACTCGGTGCACAGGATGGGGCGCCCGTACCGCTCCAGCGCCTCCACCAGGGGGCGGAGCGTGGCGGGCGGGTCGTAGCTGTGGAAGGTGATCACGTCCGAGTTGGCGAGCATGAACTCGGTCAGCGGCGACAGCTTCGCCGGGTCGCGCCAGTCGCCGCGCCACGGGCCGACGGTCAGCGGCTGCGACGGGTTCACGGCGCGCGCCCAGCGGAAGGTCTTGCGCAGGAGCGCGAGCGAGAGCTCCGCCTTGTTGTCCGGCTCGTAGACGAAGTACGACGACGGGTTGGTGTTGTCCGGCTCGTTGAAGAGGTCCCACGCCACCACGCGGCGGTCGTTGGCGAAGCGGCCCACCACCGCCTTCACGTATCCCTCCAGCTCGTCGTGGCGGGCGGTGTCGGTCAGGATGTCCAGCCCCGGGCTCTGCACCCATCCCGAATTGTGGAGGTGCGGCCTGGGCGCGCGCTGCCGGCCGGGGCGCGGGAACGGGTCCCACACCCCGTCAAAGATCACCAGCATCGTACGGATGCCGTGCCGGTCCGCGATGGCGAGGTACTGGTCCACGCGGTCGAGGAAGCCCCGCGGATCCTGCTTGTACGCCAGGTCGTGGAGGAAGACGCGCATCGTGTTCAGCCCGATGGACTGCGCCCACCCCAGCTCCCGGTCGATGGTCCGCGGGTCGAAGGTTTCCGCCTGCCACATCTCCAGCTGGTTGATGGCGGTGCTGGGGGCGTAGTTGCTCCCCACGAGCCACCCCGCCTCCCGCTGCCACGCCGCCGCCCGCTCGCGCGGCCACACCCCCTGCGCCTGCGCCGCGGCGGGGAGCGCCAGCAGCGCGGTGAGGGCGACCGAGCGGAGAACCGACGGCGTGCACCGCATCATGGCGACGGCTCCGTGGGCGGCGTTTCGGGCTTCCGCGTGAGCCGGCGGAGCGGGGTGCCGTATCCGATCATCAGCGCGTCGCGGAAGTTCGAGTCGCCGCTGTACTTGCGGTAGCGCGCGCTGATGGTTCCGCTCCCTGGAACCACGTGCAGCACGCCTTCCCAGTAGTTGCCGGCGCGCACTCTCACGTCCTCGCTGTGGCAGTCCACGCACTGGGCGATCGAGCGCTCCACGTTGACGAAGTTGCGCCCGGCGTTCACGCCCGCGGAGACGAAGAGCGGCTGCTCGCCGCCCAGCGAGAGCAGGGGCGTGCGCAGCCCGGCCGAGAGCGCCAGCGTCCCCGCGGACACGCCGGACGTCCTCTCGCCCACGTTGGTTTCCTGCGTGAACGCCTGCTCGTCGCTCAGAAAAAGGAGGCCTCCGTCGGCGTTCAGCGCAAGCACGCGGAAGGCGGTCAGGCTGACCGGCATCTGGAATCCCCAGGCCCGGCTGCCGACACCCGCGCTGTCGGCGGCGGCGGTCTCGATGCCGACGGTGATCAGGTCGAAACCGATCATCGTCTCGATCGGCGAGCGATTCTGGGCCGCCGCCGCGCCGCTCGTCGCGAGCAGCAGCGTGAGGCAGGTGAGCGAGGTGATCGAACGCATCCGTGGCGCTTCTCCGTTCAGGTTGTGCGGGGGGATCGGGGATCGGCCGCCGGGTGGGCAGTCGCGAACCGGGGTGCAGCGGGGAAACATAAAGAGCGGCGGGGCGGATCGACAGATTCACGTTCGCGCGGGCGGAGGTCGCCTTCCCACGCGGCGATGTCGACGCGCCTGAACGCTGGCCGGCTAGCCGGGCAGCCGGCGTCGTGCAGAGGGGGATCCGCTCGCGCATCTCGGCGGCGACGTAGACCATGACGGCCATCGCGGCGACGGAGCGGGCAGGATGGCGCGCGGCGCATACGTCGAATTACGTATTCCAGCGGGGGCGGCCAGGGTGCATCTTGCTGCGATTGCGCCGGTGCCCGGTGGGGGCGCCGCCCGAAACGCGACGACCAAACGGAGGAACGATATGATTCGCCGGACATACCTTGCGCTCGTCCTCTGCCTGTGCGCCGCGGGTCCGCTGGACGCCCAGCGCCAGTCCGTCTCCCCTGGCGACCATGTGCGGGTGAGCGCGCGGAGCTTTCCGCGGACGCGCGGAACCGTCCTCGATGCGCGCCCCGACTCGCTGGTGCTGCGCGCGCGCGGCGGGGACACCATCCAGGCCGCATGGGCCGACGTGCGGACGCTGGACGTAAGCGGCGGCCGGTCGCGCGTGGGCACCGCGGCGCGCTACGGCAGCATCGGCCTGCTTGCCGGCGCGGCTGCGGGAGCCGTGCTCGGCTACACCACCTATCACGAGGACGACGACGACTGGTGCATCGTCGTCTGCTCGCCGCGCGATGCGGGGCTGGCGGGAGCGGCGTTCTTTGGGATCGTGGGCGGCGCGACGGGCGTGCTTTCGGGAGCGGTCTTTCCGGAGCACCGCTGGCGCCGCGCGGAGACTCCCGTGAGCGTTTCCGCGGCACCGGCTGCTGACGGGGGCGTCGCCCTGCACGCGCGGCTGAGGTTCTGATTTCGGAGCGGCTGAGACGCAGAGACGCAGGAGAGAGAGGTCCGCCGCCTGTGTCGTACTACGTAGTCTCTTCATACATAAGGATGATGATGAAACGCCATACTTGCCTGGCCCTCTTTCTTTCGATTGCTGCCACGGGACCGCTGTTCGCGCAGGACCGCGCCGCCGTCTCGCCGGGCGATCGGGTGCGGGTGACCTCCAGCAGCATTCCGCGCACGAACGGGATCGTGCTGGAGACGCATCCGGACACGCTGGTCCTCCGCTCCGGCGGTGAGACGATCTACACCGCATGGGCAGACGTGCGGACGCTCCACGTCGCGGAGGGCGGCTCTCGCGGACGCTCAGCGTTCAAGTACGGCCGCATCGGCGTCATCGCCGGCGGCGCGACGGGGATCGCGCTCGGCTTCGCTGCATTCGCCGGCGACAACGATTCAGCTGACGGCCCGTGCGCCATCTGCTCGTCAGAAAGCGCGGCGATCTACGGGGGCGTGACGCTGGGGGTAATCGGTGGCGCGCTGGGATCGCTGGTGGGAGCGGCCTTTCCGGAGGAGAGATGGAGGCCCGTGAAGGCTCCCGTGACGGTGTCCGCGACGCCGGCGGCGGGGGGTGGGGTGACACTCGGGGCCAGCGTGCGCTTCTGATTGCCATCACGTCGGGCCGCGGAAAGAAGGGAGCCTGAGAGCCGCCGCCGCACCCTTGCACGGGTGCGGCGGCGGTATGATTATCACTTCGGACGCTTGCATCCCACCCGCGCATCCTTCCCCCGTGCGCCCACAGCTTCACGAAGACATCGAGCGATCCCACGAGGCGGCGGGCTCCAGCGACCGCGCGTTCGGCGTCGTGTTCGCGGTGGGGTTCGGCGCGTGGGCACTCCTCCCGCTGCTCCACGGCCGCGGCGTGCGCGGGTGGGCGCTCGCCGTGGCGGCCCTCTTCCTGGCCGCCGCGCTCGCCCTCCCCCGCGTGCTGGCACCCCTCAACTGGGCCTGGACGCGCCTGGGGATGCTGCTGGCGCGCATGTCGAATCCCATCATCCTCGCCGTCCTCTTTTACCTGGTGCTGATGCCGGTGGGGCTGCTGATGCGCATCGTGGGGAAGCGCCCGCTGCAGCTGGGCTTCGACCCGCATGCGCGCAGCTACTGGACGCCGCGCGAGCCGGGCCCCGCGCCGGACACCATGAAACGCCAGTTCTAGAGGAGGTCCCCGGATGTCCATCGTCGTGGAGCTGTGGCACTACATGCGGGTGAGGAAGAAGTTCTGGCTGGCGCCCATCATCGCCGTCTTCCTGCTGCTGGGCGGGCTCCTGGTGCTGGTGCAGGGCTCGGCGCTGGCGCCCTTCATCTACGCGCTCTTTTAGCGGGTGCGGATCGCGGGGATCTCCGCCTACTACCACGACAGCGCGGCCGCCCTGGTACACGACGGCCGCGTGGTGGCGGCGGCCCAGGAGGAGCGCTTCACCCGCCGCCGGCACGATGCGCGCTTTCCCCGCAACGCCCTCCTGTACTGCCTTTCCGAAGCGGGGATCTCGCTGGACGAGGTGGACTACGTCTCCTTCTACGACAAGCCCCTCCTCAAGTTCGAGCGGCTGCTGGAGACGTACCTGGCCTTCGCGCCGCGCGGCTTCGCCTCCTTTCGGCGCGCGATGCCGCTCTGGATCCGCGAGAAGCTCTTCCAAAAGGATCTCCTCGCCGGGGAGTTGAGCGCGCTCGCGCCCGGCACGCGCTGGACGGAGCGCCTCCTCTTCAGCGAGCACCACCTGAGCCACGCGGCCAGCGCATTCTACCCGTCGCCCTTCGGCGAGGCGGCGGTGCTGACGATGGACGGCGTGGGCGAGTGGGCGACCACCTCCGTGGGGCACGGATCGGGGAACCGGCTGGAGATCACGCGCGAGATCCACTTTCCGCACTCGCTGGGCCTCCTCTACTCGGCGTTCACCTACTACACGGGGTTCCGCGTGAACTCCGGCGAGTACAAGGTGATGGGGCTGGCGCCGTACGGAGAGCCGCGCTTCGCGCCCCTGATCCTCGAGCGGGTGATGGACCTCAAGGAGGACGGCTCCTTTCGGCTGGACCAGCGCTACTTCGACTATTGCACCGGGCTGCGGATGACCGGCGCCCGCTTCCACGACCTCTTCGGCGGCCCGCCGCGCCGGCCCGATGAGCCGCTGACCCAGCGCCACATGGACCTCGCCGCGTCGGTGCAGGCCGTGACCGACGAGGTGGTGCTGCGCCTTACCCGCGCCATCGCCGCCGAGACCGGGGCGAAGAACCTGTGCTTGGCGGGCGGCGTGGCGCTCAACTGCGTGGCCAACGGGCGGGTGTTGCGCGACGGCCGCTTCGAGCGCATCTGGATACAGCCCGCGTCCGGCGACGCGGGTGGTGCGCTGGGCGCGGCGCTGGCGGCGTACCACGGCTTCCACGGCGGCCCGCGCGAGCCGGCGGCGGGGCTGGACGCCATGCAGGGCAGCTACCTGGGCCCATCGTACGGCCAGCACGACGTGGAGCGGCGTCTTGCGGCGGCCGGCGCGCGCTTCACCGTGCTCGACGACGCGGAGCTGATCGAGCGAACCGTGGAGGCGCTGGCGGAGGGGAAGGCGGTGGGGTGGTTCCAGGGGCGGATGGAGTTCGGGCCCCGGGCGCTGGGGGCCCGCTCCATCCTGGCCGACCCCCGCTCCCCGGAGATGCAGAGGCGTCTCAACCTGCAGGTGAAGTTCCGCGAGTCGTTCCGCCCCTTTGCCCCTTCGGTGCTGCGCGAGGACGTGGCGGAGTGGTTCGAGCTGGACGAAGACAGCCCCTACATGCTCCTGGTGGCGGAGGTGGCCGCCAGCCGCCGGCGCCCGCCCGCGGCCGGCGAGGAGGCCCTCTTCGGCATCGACCGGCTGAACGTCGCCCGCTCGTCGATCCCGGCCGTCACGCACGTGGACCACTCCGCCCGCATCCAGACGGTGCACCGCGAGACCAACCCGCGCTACCACGCCCTGCTCACGGCGTGGAAGGAGCGCACGGGTTGCCCGGTGCTGGTGAACACCTCGTTCAACGTGCGCGGCGAGCCCATCGTTCTCTCCCCGCTCGACGCCTTTCGCTGCTTCATGGGCACCGACATCGACGTCCTGGCGGCGGAGAACTGCTTCCTCGTCCGCGAGGAGCAGGACCCCGCCCTGCGCCTGTCGTACCGCGACGCCTTCGAAGCCGACTGAACGGAACGGGGTCTCACGCAGAGGCGCAGAGACGCAGGGAGAGAACAACGGAAAGCATCACACAGAGGCCACAGAAGGAACTGAAAGCCACAGAAAAACCTTCGGCTGTTCGCTCTGTGACTCTGTTAGGACTTACGCAGTTGCCCCTAAAGTGAAGCTGGGGTTGGCGAGATAGGTACGCACGGCATTGCGCGTGATACTCACCTTTGCTTCGACCCAGCTCATTCTGGTGGCGATGCGGTTCCTTTCGAGCCGCAGGAACGCGCG
>DASWNZ010000143.1:0-5117 GCA_036398975.1 Longimicrobium sp. | reverse complement strand
CTTCACCGGCAACCCCGCAGCGGTTTGCATCCTGCCCGCGCCGCGCGCGGAGGGGTGGATGCAGAGCGTGGCGGCCGAGATGAACCTGTCGGAGACCGCCTTCCTCCACGCGGAGGAGGACGGGTGGAGGCTTCGGTGGTTCACGCCGGAGGTGGAGGTGGCGCTTTGCGGGCACGCCACGCTGGCCACCGCGCACGTGCTATGGGAGGACGGCCATCTGCCGGCGGGCGAGGTGGCGCGCTTCCATACGCGCAGCGGGCTGCTGACGGCGCGCAGGGCGGGGGAGTGGATCGAGCTGGATTTTCCCGCGAAGCCGATCCTCGACGCGCCCGCGCCTGATGGGCTGGCGGAGGCGCTCGGCGTGGGGCCGGTGTACGTGGGGCGCAGCCACTTCGACGTGCTGGTGGAGGTCGCATCGGAGGCGGAGGTGCGCGCGCTGAGGCCGGATCTCGGGCGGTTGGCCGCGGTGGAGGCGCGCGGGGTGATCGTGACGGCAAGCGCGGACGGCGGGGCGGGGTACGACTTCGTGTCGCGCTTCTTTGCGCCGCGCGTGGGGGTCGCGGAGGACCCGGTCACCGGTTCGGCGCACTGCGTGCTGGCGCCGTACTGGGCATCGAAGCTGGGGCGCGACGAGCTGGTCGGCTTCCAGGCGTCGCGCCGCGGGGGCAGGGTGAGGGTTCGCGCCGCCGGCGAGCGCGTGCACCTGGGCGGCCGCGCTATCACCGTCCTGCGCGGGGAGCTCGTCTGATGGAGCGGCGCCTGATATCCAGCGGCACGCCGTGGGAGCCGGTCGTGGGGTACTCGCGGGCGGTGCGGGTCGGCCCCCACGTCCACGTATCCGGCACCACCGCCACCGATGCGGACGGCGGCATCGTGGGCGCCGGCGACGCCTACGCGCAGGCGGTGCAGACGCTCCGCAACATCCGGCACGCGCTGGAGCAGGCCGGCGCGCGCATGGAGGACGTCGTCCGCACGCGCATGTACGTCACCGACATCGCGCGCTGGGAGGAGGTCGGCCGCGCGCACGGCGAAGTCTTCGCCGAGATCCGCCCAGCGACGTCGATGGTTCAGGTCAGCGCCCTGATCGACCCCGCGATGCTGGTGGAGATCGAGGCGGAGGCGTATGTAGCAGGGATATCGGATTAGGGATTAGGGACCGCAGCCAAAACAAGCAGCCGTCGTTGCTGGCGATTCCCCATTCCCCCCTCCCCGGCAGTTCCATCCACCCGTAAACCAGGCCGAGTCCCATGTCCGCCGATCCTTCCCGCCCGCTCGTCCTCGTCACCGGTGCCAGCGGAGTGCTGGGGCGCTCGCTCGTGGGGCGCGCGGCGGCGGGCGGGTACGTCGTGCGCGGCACCGGCCGCGGCGCCACGGGTCCGGGCGACGAATGGACGCGCTGCAACCTGGCCAGCGGCGAGGGGGTGGACGCGGCGGTCAAGGACGTCCACACGATCATCCACGCGGCCAGCAGTCCCAAGGGAGACACCGAGCGCACCGACGTGCAGGGGACGATGCGCCTCCTGGAGGCCGCGCGCCGCGCCGGGGTGCGGCACGTGGTGTACGTCTCCATCGTCGGGATCGATCGCGTCCCCTTTGCCTACTACCGCCACAAGCTCGCTGCCGAGCGCGAGATGCAGGCGGGGCGCGTGCCGTGGACGATCTTGCGCGGCACGCAGTTCCACGACTTCATCGACAGCATGTTCGCGGGGATGATGAAGCTCCCGGTCGGCTTCGTCCCCGGGGACTTCCAGAGCCAGCCGGTGCACGTGGACGAGTTCGCCGATGCGCTGTGGGAGTGCGTGGCCGCCGGGCCCATGAAGCGCGCGCCCGACGTGGCGGGGCCGCAGGTCCTGCGCTTCGGCGCGATGATGCGCGCGTGGAAGGCCGCCCGCGGCATCCGCAAGCCGGTGATCCACCTTCCGTTACCCGGCGGAATGGCCGCCGCCCTGCGCCGCGGCGACGGCACCGCGCCGGAGCACGCGGTGGGGCGGATGACGTGGGAAGAATGGCTTCGGGAAAAATACGGCACGGCCCTTCCGTAACAGAATGTTACAGTTTCGTGAACCGACCGGTGGACCGGGTGTACGGGATCGTCCGCTGTACGAAGCTGGACCTCTGGAGGCCGATGCGAGCTGTGACGAGCCGGTGGAAGCAGGCGGGGATCGCCACGCTGTGGATGGCGCTCTCGGGAGCGGCCGCGCACCCCGCGAGCACGGGCGGTGAGCAGACCCCGGTGCGCGTGTCGATCGATCCGCGCGAGGGCACGGGCACGACTGTGTGCCTGCAGGCCGGCCCCGCCGTGAAGGGGCGCAAGCGCGCGTCCGTGTCGCACGGCGGCGGAAACGCGGTCCTCTCCGCCAGCCCGGAGAGCCCCGGCCCGCACTGCGTGGAGCTCGCCGAGCCCGAGGGCACGGTGGCGGTTAGCCTCCAGTACTCGCGGCTCTGGGTGATCCCCTCCACGCTGACCGAGCACAGCTACCCGGCGGCCCAGGTACGCGGAAAGCGGCTCACCTTCCTCTGGGTGCGCGACTGAGCGAGGCCCTCCCCGCCGGCGAGCTGCCTCGCCTGCGCGAGCGGCTCCTGGCCTGGTACGACGCCCACCGCCGCGACCTCCCCTGGCGCACCCTGCCCGGCGAAACCCCCGATCCGTACCGCGTGTGGCTCTCGGAGGTGATGCTCCAGCAGACCCGCGTGGAGACGGTGAAGCCGTACTTCGCCCGCTGGCTCGGCCGCTTTCCGACTCTGCAATCCCTCGCCGATGCTCCCCTGGACGACGTTCTCAAGTCGTGGGAGGGGCTCGGCTACTATTCGCGCGCGCGCAACTTCCACCGCGCCGTGCGCGAAGTGGCGGAGCGCCACGCCGGCAGCGTCCCCGACGATCCCGCCGCCTTTCGCGCGCTCCCGGGCGTGGGGCGCTACACGGCGGGCGCGGTGATGTCGATCGCGTTCGGACGCGGTGAGGCGCTGGTGGACGGCAACGTGCGCCGCGTCTTCGCCCGCTGGACCGACGACCCCGCCCCCGCCGATCCCGCCCTCTGGTCGCTCGCGGAGGCCCTCGCCCCCGGCGCGCGCCCCGGCGACGTGAACCAGGCGGTCATGGAGCTGGGCGCCACCGTCTGCGTCCCGCGCGCCCCCCTCTGCGGCGAGTGCCCGGTGCGCGAGCACTGCCGCGCCTTTCGCCACGGCACCCAGGCCGAGCGCCCCGCCCCGAAGAAGGCGAAGCCCACCCCGCACGAAGACACCGCCGTCGCCGTCGTGGAGCACGAGGGCCGCACCCTCCTTGTCCGCCGCCCCGTGGACGCGCGCCTGGGCGGGATGTGGGCCTTCCCCGCCGCCGTGCGCCGCCGCGGCGAGAGCGTCGCCGCCGCCGCCGAGCGCGCGGTTCGCGAGGGGCTGGCGCTGGAGGTGCGCGCCGGAGCCGCCATCGGCACGGTGAAGCACGCCTTCACCCACGTCCGCGCCAGCTACCACGCCGTCCGCTGCACCCCGCTCTCCGGCGACCCGCGCCCGCTGCACTACGACGCCTGGGCCTGGGCCACTCCCGCCGAGCTCTCCGCCTACGCCCTCCCTGTCGCACAGCGCCGCATCGCCGCGCTGGCCGCGGAGCCGTCGTTGTTCAGCGGCACCGAGGGCTGACACTTCCGCGCAATCAAAACCTCAGGTGAGTTCATTGCGTTATTAAAGGTTAGGACGCTAACCTTTAATAACGCGCGCCCTTATCAAAGGTTCGCAGCGCATCGATTTCAGAACATCCAGCCGGACGAAGCCCATGAGCAGAGCAGGTATTTGGGTGCGGCAGCAGTCCGGGCCAGAAGGGTTCTCGGCCTTCATCCCCGCGCCACTTCCTCCATCTCCTCCGCTGGAGTTCACGCCGGAGCTCACGCGGATCTACGAGGAAGCCGTCCACGCGGTAGGGCAGCTGGAGGGCGTCACGCGCACGATGGATCCCGACCGCCTGCTGTACATGTACGTCCGCAAGGAGGCGGTGCTCTCCAGCCAGATCGAGGGGACGCAGTCCACCCTTTCGAATCTGCTGGAGTACGAGAACGCGGCCGCGCCGGGAACGCCGCTGGGCGACGTGCAGGAGGTCTCGCGCTACGTGGCGGCGCTTTACCATGGCCTTCACCGCATCAGATCCGGCGAGCTGCCGCTGAGCCTCCGGCTGATCCGCGAGATGCACGGCGTGCTGATGCAGGAGGGGCGGGGCAGCGTGCGAAATCCCGGGGAGTTTCGCCGCACGCAGAACTGGATCGGCGGCACGCGCCCCGGCAATGCCCGCTTCGTGCCGCCGCCGCCTCACGAAATGCAGGCGGCGCTCGCAAACCTGGAGAACTTTCTCCACGACGAGCACGGGCATACCGCACCCCTGTTGAAGGCGGGCCTGGCTCACGTGCAGTTCGAAACCATCCACCCTTTTCTGGATGGCAACGGGCGGATCGGGCGGCTGCTCATCAGCCTCGTCTTCATGACCGAGCGCCTGCTCACGCAGCCCTTCTTCTACTTCAGCCTCTACCTGAAGGAGAACCGCGCCGACTACTACGATGCGCTCCAGCGGGTCCGCATGCACGGCGACTGGGAGGGGTGGATGCACTTCTACCTCGTAGGCGTCGAGGCGGTCGCGCGGCAGTCGGCTGATACCTCGCTGGCACTGCGCACCCTGTTCGAGGAGGACCAGGGGCGCGTGATGAAGCTCGGGCGTGCCTCGGCGTCTACCGCCCGCGTGTACGAGTACCTGCGGCACCGCGTCATCATCTCGATTCCACGTGCAGTCCAGGAGCTCGCAAGCACCTGGCCGACCGTCAGCGGCGCACTTCAGCGGCTGGAGCAGCTCGGGATCGCCCGCGAAATCACCGGGAGGTCACGCGACCGGCTGTATGCGTACCACCAGCAGCTCCATCTGCTCGACCAGGGGACTCAGCCACCGCAACGCACTCAGCAGGCAGGAAGCTGAAGGTCGTCCTATTCCCCTCGCTAGTCCGCGTACTCGAACTCTACCTCCTTTTTGATCTCCGGAAGGAGCGAGCGGCTGACGGGGCACTCGTGCGCGGCGCGCTCCAGGCGGGCGCGCTGCTCGGGGGTGAGGCCCGCGGGCATGCGGATGCGCACCGGGATCGCGT
>DASWNZ010000142.1:0-3901 GCA_036398975.1 Longimicrobium sp. | reverse complement strand
TGTCATCCTGAGAGAGCCGCCCTCCCCGACCTCCGCGGTGCACTGCACCTATGGCGGCGACCGAAGGATCTAGCCGGCGAGGCAAGAGGCCTGCGTGCGACCCACGAGGCCCTCGGAACGCGCAGTAGATCCTTCGCTCCGCGCCAGAGTTCGCGACCCGGGCCAGGACGGACCCGCGCGTCGCTCAGGATGACAACATGGGGCGCGACACTCCATAGCCCGCTTCAGCGGGCTTCGCGTGGTTCCAGCCGGGGGATTTATCCCCCGGTGTTCATCCCCCGGTGTTCATCCCCCGGCGTTCGTGCACCGATGTTACGGCGCCGGGCCCCATTCCCCCTCCCCCCTCCCCATTTTGATCACCCGACCCCGAACAGCTTCGCCCGCTCGCCGTAGCGCGCGTGCAGCGCCTTCTTGAGAGCGGGATGGCGCTCCAGGTTCGGGTCTTCGTCCACGATGCGGCGCGCCTCTCCGCGAGCTTTCGAGAGCAGCGCCGCATCCTTTTCGAGGTCGGCGAAGCGGAAGGCGGGGATGCCGGACTGGCGCGCGCCGAAGAGGTCGCCGTAGCCGCGGAGGCGCATGTCGGCCTCGGCAATAGCGAAGCCGTCCTCCGTGGAGGCGAAGATGCGCAGGCGCTCCAGGTGCTCGGCGCCCGCGGACAGGAGGATGCAGAAGCTCTCCTCCGATCCGCGCCCAACTCGGCCGCGAAGCTGGTGGAGCTGCGAGAGGCCGAAGCGCTCGGCGTGCTCCACCACCATCACCGTCGCATTCGCCACGTCGATCCCCACCTCGATCACCGTGGTGGAGACGAGGACGTCGATCTCGCCCGCCCCGAACGCGCGCATCACGCGATCCTTTTCCTCGCCGGGCATCTGGCCGTGGATCAGCGCCAGGCGGAAGTCGGGGAAGAGGACGCGCAGCGACTCGAACTCCTCCGTGGCGGACTTCAGGTCCAGCTTCTCGGACTCGTCCACCAGCGGGTAGACGAAGTACGCCTGCCTCCCCTGCTCCACCTGCTCGCGCACGAAGGCCAGCACCTTGGGCCGCGCCGATTCGTTCCGCAGCGCGGTGCGCACGGGGCGCCGATTGGGCGGGCGCTCGTCGAGCACGGAGATGTCCAGGTCGCCGTACAGCGTCAGGGCCAGCGAGCGCGGGATGGGCGTGGCGGACATCACCAGCGTGTCGGCGTGCGTGCCCATCTCCGTGAGCGCGAGCCGCTGCTTCACGCCGAAGCGGTGCTGTTCATCGACAACCACCAGCCCCAGCTTGTGGAACTCCACAGCTTCCTGGATCAGCGCGTGCGTCCCCACCACCAGGTCCGCGTCGCCCACGGCGATGCGGTAGGCGGCCTCCTTCCACTGCTTCGCGCTGAGCCGGCCCGTGAGCAGCGTGACGCCGGCGGGCACGTCGCCCAGGAGCTTGACGAGGGTGCGCGCGTGCTGCTCGGCCAGGATCTCGGTGGGCGCCATCAGCGCGGCCTGGTAGCCGTTCTCCGCCGCGCGCAGCATGGCGAAGAGCGCCACCACCGTCTTCCCCGCCCCCACGTCGCCCTGCAGCAGGCGGTTCATGCGGCGCGGCGCGGCCATGTCGTCGCCGATCTCCTTCAGCACGCGCTTCTGTGCGCCGGTCAGCGTAAAGGGAAGCGACTTGTGGAAGGGGCGCACCAGATGATCCTTGCGCTCGAAGGCGATCCCCTGGCGCTCCACGGTGGCCTCGCGGCGCACGCGGGCGTGCAGGATCTGGAGGAAGAAGAGCTCCTCGAACGCGAGCCGCCGCCGCCCCTCCTCCGCCTCGGCCAGCGTCGCGGGACGGTGCATCTGGTCGAGCGCCTTCCACAGCGGCAGGACCCCCGCGTCCTCTCGAAGCGCGTCGTCCAGCGGGTCGTCGCTCTTCGCGGACTCCAGCAGTCCGTCCAGGTTGTCCGCGATCAGGTTGCGGACCTGGCGGTGCGTCAGCCCCTCCGTCGCCGGGTAGACGGGGAAGATGGCGCCCGTCTCCTCCGACGATTCCTCGCCCTCCGCGGCGATGACGGTGAACTCGCGCGGCTGGAACTGGCGCCCGTGGTAGAAGCGGACCGTGCCGGAGAGGAGGAGGAGGTCGCCCTTCTTCAGGACGCGGTCGAGAAAGGGCTGACCCGGCCACGAGCACTCGATCAGCCCGCTCCCATCGCGCACCACCGCCTGGAAGATGCGCAGCCCCCTGCGCGTGGGGAGCACGCCCTTGGACACCACGCGCCCGATGATGGTCGCCTCCATCCCCGGTTCCAGCGCGCTGATCTTTGTGATCGTGCTGGCGTCTTCGTATCGGTGCGGGACGTGGAAGAGGAGGTCGCGCGCGTTGAGGAGCCCCATCTTCTTGAGGAGGTCCGCGCGCTTCGGCCCCACGCCCTTGAGGAACTGGATCGGGCGATCCAGCTCCGAGTACGCGGGAAGCTCCGCGCCGTCGGGCGTGGTGGGGAGGATGATGGGCTTGGGCGGTTTTCCGCGAACCACGGGAGAGGGAGTGCGTTAGTGCGTTAGTGCGTTGTGACGCGAATATCCGTCCACCAATATGTCATCCTGAGAGAGCCGCCTGCACAGACGCCGGCGTGCCACTCAAGTCTGCTGCGGCGAGCGAAGGATCTAGCCGGCGAGGCAGGAGACCCGTCGCGGCGCGCGGTCCTCTCGAAACGCGCAGTAGATCCTTCGCTACGCGCCAGAGTGTGGAGCCGGGGCAAGGCCTGAGAGGCGCGTCGCTCAGGATGACAGAGAAGGTGGTCGCGCGACGCACCCACGCTCCCAATGACAAACGGGGTGCCGCGCACCCGCGCTCCCTGGCCTGCCGGCCCACCGTCCCACAGCGCACTAACGCACTCACGCACTTCCGTCCTACATCGTCAGCACTTCCTCCGCGAACGCCTCGATCTCGAACGGCACCAGATCCTCCAGCGCCTCGCCGACGCCGATGAACTTCACGGGGAGGTCGAACTCCTCCTTGATCGCGACGACGATGCCGCCCTTGGCGGTGCCGTCCATCTTGGTGAGGACGATGCCGGTGAGGGGGAGGGTCTGGCCAAAGGTGCGGATCTGCGCGAGAGCGTTCTGGCCGACGGTGGAGTCGAGCACCATCAGCGTCTCATGCGGCGCGCCGGGGAGCTTCTTGCCGATCACGCGGTGCACCTTTTCCAGCTCCTTCATCAGGTCGGTCTGCGTGTGCAGGCGACCGGCCGTGTCCACGATCACCACGTCCGTCTCGTTGGCGATGGCGCGCTCCATGGCGTCGAAGGCCACGGCGGCGGGATCGCGGCCCGCCTCCGAGCCCACGAAGTCGCACCCCACGCGGTCCGCCCAGCGCTTGAGCTGCTCCACGGCGCCCGCGCGAAAGGTGTCGCCCGCCGCGATCAGCACCTTGCGCCCCTGCCGCGTGAGGCGATGGGCCAGTTTGGCGATGGTGGTCGTCTTCCCCACCCCGTTGACGCCCGCGATCAGGAAGACGGTGGGGCCCTCGTCGTAGTTGAAGCGCAGGGCGGTATCCGACCGCCCCGCGGAGAGGATGGTGACGATCTCCTCGCGCACGCCGCGCTGGAAGTCGTTCTGCGTCCGCGCGATGCCGCGCTCGGCCAGCGTCTCCACGACGCGCACCAGCCGCAGCGTGGAGGGCACGCCGAAGTCCGCCGCGATCAGCGTCTCCTCCAGCCCTTCCAGCGACCCCTCGTCCATCCCCTTCACCAGCACCGTCACGTCCGTCAGCGCGACGTCGACGATGCGGTCCCAGAGGGACTTCTTTCCTTCTTCTTTCTTGCGGAACAGACGAGCCATCTATCAGCAGCCTTTCATATCGTTCGTGATCTCGTGACCGGCCCGCAATCTACAACGTTGGCGCCATCCCGGCATCGGCGTAACTGCATCTCACGCAGAGGCGCAGA
>DASWNZ010000141.1:0-2004 GCA_036398975.1 Longimicrobium sp. | reverse complement strand
TAAGGGCGGGTCTCACGCAGAGGCGCAGAGACGTAGGAGAGAGAAAAGAAACAGCATGTTTCACGCGGAGACGCGGAGACGCGGAGGATTTCTCCGCGTCTCCGTGTCTCTGCGTGAGATGCAGTTTAGCTGTCCTCGGCGCGGACTTCGAGGAGGAGGACGGGGCGCGCGTCCTCGGCGAGCCAGAGCGAGGCGGTGTAGCCGTACTCCGCGAGGAGGGGGGTGCCGGGTGGGATCAGGCGGGGGGCGGCTTCGTGGGACCAGAAGGCTCGCGCCTGGCCCGCGGGGAGCCACCGCAGCGCCTCGCCCAGCTCGGCGACGGCGAGGCGGGCGTGGAGTAGTTGCTCGGCCGCGTCGTCTTCGTACAGCGTGCGGGCACGGGCGTGGGGGAGGAAGGCGTGCTCGTCCCACAGACGCGCGAGCGGGAGGTGGGTGACGACGCGGCGTGCGAGCGGGCCGGTCACGTGCGCGGTTCCTTGTGCGTGTGGATCGTTGAGTGACGCGGGAAGCTATGCGCCGGGCGGGGATTTTGCACGCTGGGATGACGAGCGGATTTCTACTACCTGCCCCGGCGGAGGCGCCCCGAATGGCCGCGAAGGACAAAAAAGACGAGCCGCGGAAGCGTGTCTCGAAGACCAACATGATGATCGGTGCCGCGGGCCTGTTCCTGTTCATCATGGGGGTGAAGCGCGGCCTCAGGGTGGACGTGCCGGGCGTGACGGAAGGCGTTCCGCTGGACGTGGAGCCCGACGAGGAAGAGAGCTCCGCCTGAGGCATGGCGGGTCTTTGTGAGGAGACGCGGGAGGGCGCTGGTGCGCTCTTCCGCGTCTCTGCGTCCGGGGGGTGCACGGAAGATGCAGCGGGTGTCAGGCGCTGGAGGCTTCGATCACCCGGAACGGAAACGAGGGGCAAGTGAGCAGCTTCATCAAAGTGACGGCCGCCGCGCTCGCGGTGGGCCTGGGGATTGGGGTGGGACAGGGAATGGTCAGCCGCGGCGCGCCCAGCGGGTTCCTGGACGCGCAGCCGCAGCAGTCCATCGCGGCGCTCCCCGCGCAGGAGGACAACATCGCGGTGCGCGTGGCGCGGCAGGCGACGCCGGCGGTGGTGAGCATCGCGACCGAGGGCGGGTCGGGCTCGGGGGTGATCGTCAACCGCAACGGGACGATCATCACCAACGCCCACGTGGTTGGCAACAGCCGCACGGTTCGGGTGGGGCTGCAGAACGGGCAGATGCTGCCGGGAACGGTGCGCGGGCGCGATCCCAGCGTGGATGTGGCGGTCGTGCAGATCCCCGGGTCCAACTTCCCCAGCGCGCCGCTCGGCGACTCGGACCGGCTGGCGGTGGGGCAGACGGCCATTGCCATCGGCAACCCGTTCGGGCTGGAGCGTACGGTGACGACGGGGGTGGTGTCGGCCATCAACCGCAGCATCGACGAACAGTTCGAGCCGCTGATCCAAACCGACGCCGCCATCAATCCTGGCAACTCCGGCGGGCCGCTGCTGGACTCGCGCGGCCAGGTGATCGGCATCAACACCGTGGTGCTGCGCGACCCCACCAGCGGCGGCACGGCGAGCGGGCTCGGCTTCGCCATCCCCATCAACCTCGCCAACGAGATCGCCCGCCAGATCGTGGCGACCGGGCGGGTGCGGCGCGCGTACATCGGCGTGGTGCCGGCGGACATCACGCCGGAGATGGTGGCGCAGTTCGGTCTCCCGGTGCAGCGCGGCATCATCCTGCGCGGCGTGGGACGCGGCACTCCGGCGGCCGAGGCCGGGCTCCAGGTGGCAGACATCATCACCCAGATCAACGGCCAGCCGATCAACTCGTCCGGCGACCTGCGCCGCTTCCTCCGCGCGCAGCAGGCAGGCACGACCGCCACGCTTACCGTGCTACGCCCCGGCCCCGATGGCGCGGCGCAAAGGCTTCAAATCCGCCTGCGCCTGAGCGAGATCAGCACCTGAAGAAAGGGGCTCACACAGAGACACAGAGACACAGAGGAAGAA
>DASWNZ010000140.1:0-9185 GCA_036398975.1 Longimicrobium sp. | reverse complement strand
CGTGGGGCTGGCGATGTTCGCGCTGCCGATCCTGCTGATCCGGTACGGACTGCGCGGGGGCATCGCGCGAGATGGGGAGGCCGAGCCGCCTCCTCTGCCGATCGCCACGCCCGAGCCGGTCGCGCCGCGCGTCCCGGTGCTTACAGGGCTGCGCGAGGACGAGGAGCGGATCCGCGGGCGGCTGCGGGAGATCGCGGCGCAGCGCCAGCGCCTGAACGCGGCGGATGCCCTGCTCGCCCGTGAGCTGGACGCGGCCACGCGCGCGCCCGTCCGCGCCCGGCTGGACCACGCGCGCGGCGTGCTCGGCGAGCAGGAGGCGCGGCACGAGGCGCGCCTCTGGTCCATCAGCCTGGTGCACTGGCAGCACCGCCTGGCGCCGCTGGCCGAGACGCGCGCCCGCGACGGCGCCGACCCCCGCGCGCGGCTGGACGCGCTCGCCGCCATCGAGCGCGACGGCCGGGCGCTCCTGGACCGGTGGCAGGCGAACGGCGACGCGGCGGCCACGCACGAGGGCGAGCGCTGCATCACCCACATGCGCGACCTGTTGGAGCGATGCTCCGAGCTACGCCAGCAGATCGCCGTGGAACAGGCGATGCTCGCCCTGCGCGGGATCAACCCCGACGAAGACGAGCGGCGCACCACCGCCCTCTCCACCGAGCCGCTGGAGAGCCTGCGCACCGGGCGCGGCCTCGCCGCCGAGCTTGCGGCGCTGGAGATGGAGCACGCGCGGCTCGTGGAAGACCACGACGAAGCCCGCGACGTGGAGCGCTTCCTCCGCGAGCTGGAAGGCGAGGCGGGCGAACAGATCGAGCGCGAGAAAAGCTCACACCGAGGCCTCAGAAAGAACTGAAAGCCACAGAGAAAACCCTTCGCGGTTCTCTCTGTGGCCTCTGTGTCTCTGTGTGAGCCATGCCGTTGCAGTTCTCCGGTTACCCGGGCTTCCGCAGCAGCGCCAGCGAAAAGAACCCACCGAGCCCCGCCGTCTCCCTGTGCTCGACGACGAGCGACGTCTGCGCGACGAGCGGGCCGAGTTGGCGGGTGATGTCGGTGGCCACGATGCGCGCTACGCCGTTCGCCGCGCGGCGCAGGAGCGAGGGATGGGTGCCCTCGGGAACCCACTTGTCCAGCACGGTGGCGCGGCCGCCGGGGCGCAGCACGCGCTCCGCCTCGCGCAGCGCCGCCAGCGGATCGGGGACGACGGCCAGGATCAGGTGCAGGAGGACGGCATCGAACGACCCGTCCGGCAGATCCAGCGCCTGCGCGTCCATCACCCGCGCATCGGCGGGGCGGCCAAGGGCGGCGGCGCGGCGGCGGGTGCGCTCGACCATGGCGGGAGTCAGGTCCGTCGCGGTGACGTGCACGCCGGGCGGAATGTGGTCGAGGTCGGCGCCGGTGCCGCACCCGTCCACGAGCACCCGCTCGCCCGCCCGCAGATCGAGCAGCGCTGCCGCCCGCCGCCGATGCGCATCCATCCGCACCACCGCATCGTAGACGGGCGCGATCAGCGTGTAGCGGATGCGGTTCCAGGCCAGCGCGTCCACGCGGTCAGCTCCCCGGGCGCCGCTTGTACTCCGGGCGCAGATCCCACAGGACGTTGAGGATCTTCCACTCACCGTTCCAGCGGACCAGGTGCATGTAGTCCACCAGCTTGGTGGAGTTGAGCCGCACCGACGCGAGGTCGCCGTACGCGTCCAGGATGAGCACCTCGGTCCTGCGCCGGTCGGCGGGGACGTCGCCGCCGTAGCCGCGCGCGGTGGCGTGGATCAGCGCATCGGCGCCCGAGTCGCCCAACCAGCTCTCCCCCTTTTCGTCCGTCTCCACCGCGCGCTTGGCGAGCTGCGGATGTAGCGCCCGCCTCATCCGCGCCGCATCGCCGGTGTACCATCCCTCAATGTAGTCCAGCGCCGCCGCCCGGATCGCCGCCGAATCCGCCGCGGTCACCGCCCTGGGCGGAATCGGCGCCGGCGCGGGCGTCTGGGCCTGGAGTGCCGCGGGAAGAAGCAAGGCGGCTAGGACGAGGACTGTTTTCATCGTTCGGTGGGCGTGAGGGATCGAAAGGCGTCCAGATCGAAAAGTACTCAGACCCTCGGGTTGGAACAGCCATGCCCGCGGGACTAACCGTATGCTAACAGCCCCCACGCCCCCTCTCTCGATAACGTGAGGGCGGAGCCCTCTCCTGTTATCGGGAGTGGGGGCAGCGAGGAACGAGCGGGGGTGAGGGCCCCTCACGCCAGCTCCCGGAACAGCTTGTCCCGCGCCTCGCCGATCATGGCGCGCACCCGGTCGCGCAGGGCGGGCACGTCCGCCAGCGTCAGCCCCGCCGTCTCGACCGGATCCAGGACGTGGGCGACGGCGCGGGCGCGGCTGATCAGCCAGGTGCCCTTGGGGATGGCGTCGCGCGTGCCGGCCACGGCGATGGGAAGGATGGGGCACCCCAGCTCCACCGCCAGGCGAAAGGCGCCGTCGCGAAAGGGCTGGAGCTCGCCGTTGGCGGAGCGGGTGCCCTCGGGCATGATCATCACGCTGACGCCCTTGGCCAGCCGGTCGCGGCACTCCTCCAGCGCCGATGCGCGGCTGCGCACGTCGCCGCGGCGCACGGCGATGTCGCCGGCCATGCGCATCATCCACCCCATCATGGGAATCTTGAAGATGGCCTCCTTGGAAAGCCACTTCATCTCCCACGGCAGGTGCGAGATCAGGAAGATGTCCGCGAACGACTCGTGGTTCGCCACCGCCACGTACGGGCGGCGCGGATCCTTGATGCGCACGCCGGTCGTGCGGAACTTCCACAGCGGGTTGAGCGCCACCAGCGCCACCGCCGCGCGCCGGAACCAGCGGCCCACGGTGTAGCGCCCCGGGTCGCCCGGGACGGTGAAGACGTACACGATCCCCAGCAGCGGCACCCACACGAGCACGATGATCGCGCTGCAAAGCCACACCCAGACCGAAGCAAGACGCTGGATCACGAAAACAGGGATTCGAAGCGGGAGGTGACGGACCGCGGCCCGGGTCCGCACAGGACGGGCCAGGGCGTGCATACACCCCACCCGTGTCAGAGGTCGCCCGATTCGCTCGTTTCGCATCCGCCGTCGCCCGCATACCCTCGCGGTGCGACACAGCTTACCCGAACCGCGGGAACGACATGCCGCAACGCCTTCCGCCGGCCCTCTCCTGCTTCGTGCTCCTGGCGCTCGCCGCGTGCGGCGGCAAGGAGGAGGCGCGCTCCCCCGCCGCGGCGCGCGCGGCCGAGGTGGTGGCGCTGATCAACTCCGGCGATCGCGCGGCGGCCCGCGACTACATCGACGAGAGCTACGCCACCTCGTTCCGCGACGTCGCGCCGACCGCGCAGCACCTCGGCATCCTTTCCGACCTGCACACGCAGCGAAAGGGGCTGCGGATAGAGCGCGTGGCCGAGCCGAAGCCGGGAACGGCCGAGGTGCTGACGCGGAGCGACCTCACGCAGGACTGGCTGACGATCGCCGTCGAGGTGGAGCCCACGCCGCCGCACCGCATCACCGGGATGATGTTCCAGCCCGCGGAGGCACCCGCCGGCCGCGCCGCCCCGGCGCCGCGCACCGACCAGGAGCGTATCCAGGCGCTCGATGAGTTCGTCCGGCGCCAGGCCGAGGCGGACGCCTTCTCGGGCGTGGTGATGCTGGCAAAGGACGGCAGGCCCCTCTTCACCGCGGCGTACGGGGAGGCGAACAAGGAGGCGCGGCGCAAGAACGGGCTGGAGACCGCGTTCAACCTGGCGTCGATGAACAAGATGATCACCGCCGTCGCCGTCGCGCAGCTGGTAGAGGCCGGGAAGCTCTCCTTCGACGATCCGCTCTCGAAGTTCGTGCCGGACTTCCCCAACCCCCGCGCCGCACGGGAGATCCGCATCGGCCACCTCCTCTCCCACACGGCGGGGCTGGGGAGCTACCTGGGGCCCGGCATCAGCAACTCGCGCGCGGCGACGGTGGACGAGATGCTGCGCTACGCCCGGGACTCCGAGCCGGCCTTCACCCCCGGGAGCCGCTGGGACTACAGCAACACGGGCTTCCTGGTGCTGGGGAAGGTGATCGAGAAGGCGAGCGGGGAGAGCTACTTCGACTACGTGCGGCGGCACATCCTGGCGCCCGCGGGCATGCGGAGCACGGACTGGTACGCCAAGGACCGCATTCCGCCCGCGGCGGCAATCGGCTACGACCGCGAGTACGAGCGCGGCCCCGGCGCGTACACCAGCCACCTCGCCGACCTTCCCTACCGCGGTGGGCCGGCGGGCGGCGGCTACAGCACCGCGCCGGACGTGCTGCGCTTCGCCGAAGCCTTCCGCACGGGAAAGCTGGTCTCCCCCGCCATGGTCCGCGTCCTCACCACGCCCAAGCCCGCGTCGCCGGAGTACGGCTACGGCTTCACCGTGGACGCGAAGCGCGGCATCGTGGGGCACAGCGGCGGCTTCCAGGGGACGAGCACCAACATGGACATCTTCCTGGAGGACGGCTACACGGCCATCGTCCTCTCCAACTACGGCAGGTCCGGGATGTCCATCGTCGACCGCATGCGCGAGCTGGTGCGCGGCCCGGCGGCCGCGGCTCCGGGGGAGCGGTAGCGCGATGCGCACTCCATCCATCGCCGCGCTCCTGATCGCGCTCGCTGCCTGCGGCGGCGAGGAGGCGCCGCCCGTTCCGCCCGAGCACGCGCGCGCCTTCGCCATCTGCCAGGGTACGATGCGCGAGCGGTACGAGGACTGGCGCAAGATCCACCGCAAGGAGATGAGTCCCGCCGAGTTCGCGCGCCGCATCCGCTTCGGCGAGCTGGGGAGCGAGGGGACAGCGGTGCGCGCGCTGGGCGGTGGCGTGTACGAGGTGCAGGGCTGGGCGGACCGCCCCAACGAGTCGCGCCAGAAGGAGGGCACCTTTCGCGGCCAGTTCACCTGCACGCTGCGGGAAAGCTGGACGGAGGCGGCGCCGACGGTCGTGGTGGGATGAAAGGGGCGGCGCTTTGGCGCCGCCCCTCGAACGTTCACGGCCGGGCGAGCGCCGCGACCTGGCTCGGAAGCTCGTCGAGCGAGCTGTACTCGAAGCGGATCATCCCCGCGCCGTCGACTACGAAGTACTCCGGCGTCCCCGCCGACCCGAATGCCGCGTGGGTGGAGCGCGACGGATCGAAGAGCACGGGGCCCGTGTAGCCGCGCCCGCCAAAGAACTTCTGGAGATCCTCGCTGGGCGCCTCGTCGGTGACCAGCACGGTGCGCACGCCGGACCGGGCCAGTTCCGCCGCCATCCGCTCCACCCGCGGCAGCGCGCGCAGGCTGAAGCCGCAGCCGCTCTTGGCGAAGACCACCACCGTCGGCCGGCCCGCGGCGCTCCCCCGCAGCGCGGCGGGCGCACCGGCGCCGTCCACCAGGCGCAGCCCGCCCGCGAGGGGACGGCTGATCTCCGCGCGCCGGACGCGGGCGGCGAACTCCGCGCGCGCCGCGGCCACCTCGCCCGCCCAGCGCTCCGCCACGAAGCGGGCGCCGATCTCCCCGCGCACGCTGTCCGCCAGCGCCGTGCCCGCCCCGGCCCCCGTAGCGCGGGCCCAGCTGCTGGCGGCGCCCGCCGTGTCTCCCGCCGCGAGCTGCGCGGTGGCGATCTCGCGCAGGAGCGGGATCCGCGCGCTCCGCGACGATGCGGCACGCAGGGTGTCGAGCGCGGCCGGCACCGCGCCCGCGTAGCCGAGCGCGTGGCCGAGCGCGGCGAGCAGCTCCGCCTGGTGCTCCGCGGCGCGGTCGCGCTGCTGGGGCGCGGTGCGGAAGAGGTCGCGGTCCGCGTCCCGCGCCTCGTCCAGGCGGGCTAGGATGCGGCGGATGTGGCGCATCCCTTCCGCGCGCGTCGCCGGCCGCTCCGCCACCGCGCGCGCCGCGCGGGACTGCGCCTCGATCAGCGGCACGTGCGCCAGCAGGCGGTCCGTCCAGCGCACCACCGCCGCCGGGTCGCCGCCGCTGAGCGCGTTCTCGGTGCCCACCATCAGCAGGTAGTCGTCGGTGGTGCCCAGCTCGGCCCAGAGCGGCTCCAGCACGGCCAGCTTTCCTTCGATGCTGCTGGAGTGCGGGGCCATCGCCGCCGTCATCCGGGCGGGAACGGCGTCGCGGTGGCGCGGGTGCTCGCGCAGCAGGCGCGCTTCCCACGTGGTCGCGGCCTCCTCGTCGCGCAGCCCGCGCGCCAGGTACATCATCGCGCCCACCTCGTCGCCGGTGAGGCTCGCCTTCGCCTGCAGCGCGCGCGCGAGCTGCGCGAACCGGGCACGACGGGGCTGGAGGGATGCGGAGTCGGTCTCGCGGCGCCCCTGCGCGTATCCCTCGAACCACCAGAGCCGCATCCAGCTCGCGGGATCGTCGGGGTAGAGGCGCGCGCCTTCGCGGGCGGTTTCGAGCCCCAGGAGCGGGTTGCGCAGCGTGAGGTCGCCGGCCCGCTGAGTGAGCGCCCGCGCCGTGGGCCGGCCCCCCGCGCCGCGCTCCATCAGCTCCCACCCCTGGTTGCCGTGCGTGTCGATGACGCCGCCGTCCGGCGCCTCCACGGCGAAGAGCGCGTACACCACCGAGTCCGGCCACTGGAAGCTGCCGCGCAGCACGCCGTCGTCGCCGCGCACCAGCTCCGCCACGCGCCGCGTCTCCGTGCCGATGGCGCCCACGTACGCCTCCTGGTCGCCGGGCGTGCGCAGGCGGGCGCGCAGCACCAGGCGCGTGGCGCCCGCGAAGCGCGCATCCCCCTGGTAGCGCGCCTCCACCCGCGCCCCCGGCCCGTGCGCCGCCGGGGTGAGCGTGAGCTTGCCGGATGACGTGGTCTGGGCCATCACCGGCGCGGCCGCGGCGATGAGGAGGGCGAGCTGGATCGTTCGTGTAATGGACATGGTGCCTCACGGGTGAAAGTGGACAACGGTGCCGCTTACTAGAATCCTACATACCAACACGTACTGCCGGCCCCGCCCAGCAGTGACCAGGGGCTCAATTGCGCGCGGCGCTCCGAAGCCTCGGCGACCGGTGGCGCAGCGCGGCAAAGGTGGCGACCGATGCGCACCACATCGCGAGACACGCCAGCACGGTGCGGGCGGGGAGATCCGCGGTGGCGAGGAAGGAGTGCGGCGCGGCGGCGCTCGCGGCGCGGGTTGCTGCCAGCAGCGCGAGGCAGAGCCCCAGGATGCCCGGAGCGGCCATCATCCAGCGCGCATCAGGCCGCGTGCCGGAGGGCAGCAGGCGGCGGGCGGCGATGGCGGAGCCCGCCACCAGTCCCACGCTCCACACTGCGCCGATCACCAGGATGAAGACGCGCGAGACGGCGTCGATGCGGCTCCACGCCGGTGGTCCGCCCCCGGAAATGAGCGCGCTGGCGAGGGCGCACGCGAATGCCGCCGCGGACATCGCTAGCACGGCGCAGGCGAGGGCGGCGGCGTGGCCGGCCAGTCGGCGCCCGGTTCGCGCGCCCTCCACCCAGGGGTCCGCGGCGCCATCCGGGCCGCAGAAGCGGAGGTCCACTGCATCGGCGAGCGATCCGAAGCTGCGCATCAGGAGCCGGGCGGCCTCGGCGCGGCTCCAGCGCCCGTCGCGCTGCAGGCGCTGGGTGCGGTGCCAGAGCTCGGCGCGCCACTCGCCGCGCAGGCCGGCGCGCTCGGTGGCGGGTGCGAGGCGCGCGGCTCCATCCACCACGCGCAGCGCCGCCCGCAGCGCCAGGGGAGTGCGGTGCGCGCTCATGACGACGCCGGGTGCGGGTGAAGCCCCGGACGGACGCCATGCTCCAGCGCCGCGAACCGTCCGCGGGCGCGGGCCAGCAGCTCCAGCCCCTCGGCGGTGATGCGGTAGTACTTGCGCGCGGGACGCCCTTCGGCGGCGGCCTCGACCTCGTCCTCCCAGCTCGCCTCCACGCACCCGATGCGCTCCAGCCGCCGCAGCAGCGGGTATATGGTGCCGCTGGGGAGCCCCGTGGCGTCCATGATGTCGAAGCCGTACGACTGCCCCATCGATAGCGCGTGCAGCACCAGCGCGGTCGGATACGTCAGATTCGGTCTCGGCGGCATGCGTCGGCCCCCGGGTGGATGCGTCCTCCACTAGAATACTACATAGGGTGCTCCGAAGAAGCAAGGGTCCCGAAAACCAGAACCGCAACTGCATGGCTCACACAGAGACACAGAGACACAGAGACACAGAGGAAGAACAGCGGGAGGAGTTCTCTCGGTGGCTTGCAGTTCCCTCTGTGTTCTCTGTGTGAGGCTGTTGCGGTTCTCAGCGCCGGGATCGGTCAGGCCGCGCGCGCGCAGGTGGTGCAGGCGCGCGTCTCGGGGAACACCAGCAGGCGCTCGAAGGGGATGGCGCCGCCGCACGCGTTGCACGCGCCGTAGGTGCCTTCCTCGATGCGGCGCAGCGCGTCCACCACGTGCGAGAGCTGCGCGCGCTCGCGCTCGGCCAGCGTCTTGGTGAGCCCCTGCGTCTGCAGCGCGTCGATGCGCGACAGGCGCCCCACCGTGTCCTGCTCCAGGTCGCGCGGGCGCGCGCTCTCGCCGCTGATCTTGAGGCTCCGCTCCAGCTTGGTGAGCGTGCGGAGGAGCTCCGTACGGATCGTATCCACCTGCTCCGGGCGGAGCGGGCTCTGCACTGCGGTCATGCGCGTCCTTCGCGTTTCGGGGGGATGAATCAGATACGGGAAACTAATGTAGCAGGGACGGGTTTGGTCAAGGTGCGCCGGCCGCCACCGGGTCCAGCCGCGCGGGGGTAACCCGCTCGATGAAGACGTCGAACACGCCGCCGCACACGGCGGGGCTCCACGAGAAGAGGTCCTCGGTGAGGTCGATGCGCAGGAGCCGCGGGGCGCCGGTCTCCAGCACCTCGGCGGCGGCCTCGATCACCTGCGCCTCGCCACACCCGCCGCCCACGGTGCCGGTAAGGCCGCGCTCGGGGTCCACGAGCATCTTGCTCCCCGCGCCGCGCGGCACGGAGCCGCGGCAGTGGACGATGGTGGCCAGCACCACCGCCCGCCCCGCGCGCGCCGCCTCTTCCGCCGCTTCGAACACCGCCAGGTCTTCGGTCATTCCGTCTGCGTGGGTGCGATGGCCAGCCGGTCCGCGATGTCGGCGATCGGCTCGGCATCGCGCCAGGCCGCTTCCAGAATGGAGAGCTCGCCGTGCATCGCGCGCCGCTCCTGCTCCTCGTGCAGCGCCATCTCCAGCGC
>DASWNZ010000139.1:0-80267 GCA_036398975.1 Longimicrobium sp. | reverse complement strand
ATCTTCCTGGCCCGCGTGCCGCCCCCCGCCTTCTCTCCCCGCAGCGGCGAGGACGAGGTGGTGGAGGGGGGCCTGCTAGTGGCGGAGCTGGGTCCGGCGGCGGGTGTGGCGGTGTGGAGGGCGTTGCGGGATGCGCGGACGTGGCGGGCGCGGGGTGCCCCAGTAGATGAGCAGGGACGGCTCGGCGCGCTACGCGGGGTGCGTCTGCCGCAGGAGCTGTGGGCGCCGCTCGCCGTCTTCGCCTGCCTGGGCGACGGCATCGGCGCGGGCGACGAGGCCCGCCTCCTCCACGCCTCCCGCCGGATCGCCGGCTGGGCCGAGTCCAACCGTGCCTACCGCACCGCCCTCGCCTGGGAGGCGCTCATTGCCATGGCATGGCCACGAGGGGTTGGATACTGAGCGGGTGCGGCGGGGGTGGCGAGGATGACGGATGTCGAGGAACGGCCAGGGTGGGCAGACACGCAGGTCAGCCCCTACGAGATTTCGTGTGCGAGGATTGGCGGCGGAGCGCGGGCGGGCACGGGCAGCCACGTGGGGCGGCCCCTACAACGTTCGGGAAAGGCGGGCGGCGGTGAGGGGGCAGGGACGGGCGCGATGAATCGCGCCCCTACCAGATCCGTGGGACGTGCAGGAATCCACGCGTGCGCCCCTCCCCCAGGTAGTTTTGGGGGAGGGGCCGCGAGGTGACGAGCGGGGGTGGGGGCCCGCCCTCTACGGCGTGTTGCCCGGGCAGTTCTTCATTAGCTGCTTCTCCGTCAGCCGCCACTGGCCGACCTCCTTGCGGTAGCGCAGGCGCCAGGTGCGGTCGCAGATGACGGTGGGGAAGGTGCGGCGGTCCGTGGTGTAGCCCACGACGATGAGGGTGATCTGGTCGCGGGTGTAGCGCACGACGTTGGGGGAGACGTAGTTGCCGTACTCGCGCACCCACGTGCCGCCCAGCCCGCCCTGCTCCTGGTCGTCGATCAGGAGCACCTGCCGGGGATCGGCGATGCGCGGCTTGCCGAGGATCTCCATCAGGCGGGCGACGCGGATGCTGTCGCCGGTCACCTGGCGGGCGCGGCCGGCGAAGCCCTTCACGTCCACCCAGCTCGGCCCATCGGAGGGGCGGCCGAGCATGTGGGTGCGCGAGTCCTGCTGGATGAAGGAGATCACCTGGCGCACGACGGTGATGTAGTCTTCCTGCGTCGGGCGCGGGCCGGTGCACGAGGTCAGGAGGAGGAGTGCCAGGACGGATGCGGCTCGCTTCATGGTCTGCGCGCGGAACGGGTTGGAGAAACGGGGTGCCGGTGGAACGATACACCCGCGCGCGCGCCGCGCAACCGCCCACCCTCCCGCCGGGGTGCGCGTGGCGCTACGTTGTGCGCGCAACGAGCGCCCGGCACCCACCCGCACGCGAGCACCGATGAAGTTCTGGAGACTGACCCCCCGCCACGACACGCTCTGGTGGTGCGTGGACGGCAAGGACCCATGGACGCCCTACGCCAATCGCGCTTTCGGCTTCGTGGTGCGCGCCGCCGACGAGGAAGAGGCACGCTTCCTGGCCCACCAGGCCGGCGGCGAGGAGAACGGGGCCATCGACGGGATCCGCCCCTGGCTGGACGACAGCTACTCCCGGTGCGAGGAGCTCGGCGACGACGGACCGGGCGAGGTGCTGATGGTGAACTTCAGGCTCTGAACGGAGGCGGAGTGAAACCGGTGGGGCGGACGGGCCGTAGCACCGTCCGAGGGGGAACACTCCCTCTCCACCGATTCGCGAACTCCACACGTGAGGCACATATGCTGGAACAGATCCACGCCGCCCCCGAAGACCGCCGCTCCACGCACATCGCGCTCGCGCTCGGCGCCATCTCGTTCGGCGGGCTCGCCATGGCGGACGCGCTCGTGGCCCACTCGCCGGCCGTCGCCGCGCTGGGCACCCTGATCGCGACCGGCGGCGCCATCGCGCTCGGGTGGGTCCGCCGCACTCCGGTGCGCACCGACTGAACGGCTGTAGAAGCCGCTTAGCAAGAGGGGCCCGACGCGACGCGCCGGGCCCCTCTTTCGTTCGATCAACCGCTGGTCAGACGTAGGTGCGCTGGATGCGGCCGACGGACTCGATGCGGCGCTCGGCGATCTCGTCGGCGGCGACGTAGGTGGGGATGCCCTCCGCCTCGGCCAGCTCAAAGATCTGCACGAGGGTGGTGTAGATGTCGCCCGCCTTGCGCATGGAGCGCTCGGCCGTCCACCCGTTCAGCTCGCCGTACACGTTGATCAGGCCGCCTGCGTTGATCACGTAGTCCGGGGCGTACAGGATGCCGCGGCGGTGCAGCTCGTCGCCGTGGCGCGCCTCGGCGAGGACGTTGTTCGCCGCGCCGGCCACGATGGTGGCCTTGAGCAGCGGGATCGTCTCGTCGTTGATGGTGGCGCCCAGCGCGCTCGGGGCGTAGACGTCCGCCTCGGCGGAGTAGATCTCGTTGAGACCCACCGCCCGCGCGCCGAACTCCTCCACCACGCGCCCCACCCGCTCCTGGTCGATGTCGGTGACGATGAGCTGTGCGCCCTCGGACGCAAGGTACTGGCAGAGGTAGTAGCCTACGTGGCCGACGCCCTGCACGCTCACCGTCTTTCCGGCGAGCTCAAAGGAGCCGAACTTCACGAACGCCGCCGCCTTGATCCCCTGGTACACGCCGTACGCCGTCACCGGCGACGGGTCGCCCGAGGCGCCGTGGCGGCCGGTGACGTTCTCCGTCTCCATCGCCACGAACTCCATGTCGTCCGGCGAGGTGCCCACGTCCTCGGCGGTAATGTAGCGGCCCTTGAGCGTCTCCACGAAGCGGCCGTGCGCGCGAAAGATCTCCTCGCGGCGCGTGGTCTTGGGGTCGCCCACGATGACGGACTTGCCGCCGCCCAGGTTGAGCCCCGCCACCGCCGCCTTGTACGTCATCCCGCGCGACAGGCGCAGGGCGTCGATGAAGGCCTCCTCGTCCGAGGCGTAGTTCCAGAAGCGCGTGCCGCCCAGCGCCGGCCCGAGCACGGTGTTGTGGATGGCAATGATCCCCTTGTACCCGCAGGACGGCTCGTAGCAGAAGACGACCTGCTCGTGCTCGTGCTCGCCGATCATCGAAAACAGTTCCATGCCCTGGCTCTGTGCAGAAGTGCTTGAATTGCCGGCGCGACGATTGGGTCGAGCCGCGCGGTAACCTACTGCCGGTAAAGCTCCCGCGCGATAACCGTGCGCTGGACCTCGCTGGTCCCCTCGTAGATCTCGGTGACCTTGGCGTCGCGAAAGAGCCGCTCCACCGGGTACTCCTTCACGTAGCCGTACCCTCCGTGCACCTGCACCGCGTCCGTGGCCACGCTCATGGCCGCCTCGCTGGCGTACAGCTTGGCCATGGACGCCAGCATGCGTACGGGTTCCCCGGCGTCCTTGGCGGCGGCGGCGCGGTGGGTGAGCGCGCGCGCGGCCTCCACGCGGAGCGCCATGTTGGCCAATTTCCACCCCAGCCCCTGGAACTCGCGGATGGAGGTGCCGAACTGCTTCCGCTCGTCCGCGTACGACAGCGAGTGCTCCAGCGCCGCCTGCGCGATCCCGGTGGCGAGCGCGGCGATCCCCATCCGCCCGTTGTCCAGCCCCTGCAGCGCGTAGATCAGCCCCATCCCCGGCTCGCCGAGGAGCTGGTCGTCGGGTACGAAGAGGTCGCGGAAGGCGATCCCCACCGTCTCGGACGCGCGCTGCCCCATCTTGTCTTCCTTCTTGCCGACCAGGTACCCCTCGGCGTCGGTGGGGACGATGAAAGCGCCGATCCCCTTGGAGCCCTTGCGGTCGCCGGGGGTGTCGGTGCGGGCCATCGCCACCATCACGTCGCCGAAGCCGCCGTTGGTGATCCACGCCTTGGCGCCGTTCAGCACCCAGCCGCCGTCCGTCTTCACGGCCTGCGCCGAGAGCGAGGCCGCGTCGGACCCCGCGTCCGCCTCGGAGAGGGCGAAGCCGCCCAGCAGCTCGCCGCGCGCCATGGGGCGCAGCCAGCGCTCCTTTTGCGCGTCGGTGCCGTGCGCCAGGATCATCTGGGTGGGGAGCGAGTTGTGGACGCTCATCGCCACCGCCACCGACGCGTCGCCGCGCGCGATCTCCTCCAGCGCGATCAGGTACGTGGTGGCGTCCATCCCCAGACCGTCCCACTCCTCGGGGATGAGCATCCCCAGGAAACCGAGCTCGCCCAGGCTGCCGATCACCTCGCGGGGAAAGTGCGCGTCGCGGTCCCACTCTTCCGCGTGCGGCCGCAGCTCGCCATCGGCGAACTCGCGGGCCAGGTCGCGGATCTGCTGCTGCTCGGGTGTCATCAAAACGGTTGCAAGGGTGATCTCACGCGTCGGGCGCGTAGAAGCGGAGCAGCCCGCAGCGGACGCAGCGCAGCGTCACGATGGGGAGGCGCGCGCGGTCCTTCTGGTTCAAGCCGGCGTTCATCCCCAGGAAGCGCGCCACCTCGGGCGCGCCCTCGATCCACTCCGCCACGCTGCTGACGTTGTAGTCGCCGCGGTCCGCGACGTACCCTTCTTCCATCCGGCCGCCGCAGTCGGTGCAGGGTTTCGGTGCCATGGCTGGGATAAGTGCGTTAATGCGTTAGTGCGTTAGTGCGGGGCCCCTCCCCGCTCGTTCCTCGCTGCCCCTCCCCCAAAACAACCCGGGGGGAGGGGCGAGGGCGTGCATTCGTGCTCACTCCACCCTGTCATCCTGAGCGACGCGCGGCGCCGTCCTCACCCGTGCTCCGGCTTGTGGCGCGGAGCGAAGGATCTACTGCGTGTACCGAGAGGCTCGTAGTCGTCCGCCAGCCTCTTGCCTCGCCGGCTAGATCCTTCAGTCGCCGCAGGAGTACGGCCTGCAGCCGGCATCCCGTCGGGCGGCTCCCTCAGGATGACAAAGGGATGAACGCACTCACGCACTTCTGTAATCGTAAAACCCTTCCCCCGTCTTCCGCCCCAGCTTGCCGGCGGCGACGTACTTCCGCAGCAGGGGGCAGGGGCGGTACTTGTCGTCGCCCAAGCCGCTGTGGAGCACTTCCATGATGGCCAGGCAGGTGTCCAGGCCGATCAGGTCCGCGAGGGCGAGCGGTCCCATTGGATGATTCATGCCGAGCTTCATCACGGTGTCGATCGCCTCCGCCTCCGCGACGCCTTCCATGAGGCAGAAGACCGCCTCGTTGATCATCGGCATCAGGATGCGATTGGCGACGAAACCGGGGTAATCCTGCGCCTCGGCCACCGTCTTCCCCAGCTGCTCCGCGAGCGCGACGGTGGTGCGCGTGGTCTCGTCGGTGGTGGCGAGGCCGCGGATGATTTCCACGAGCTTCATCACCGGCACCGGATTCATGAAGTGCATCCCGATCACCTGCCCGGGGCGCTTCGTTTGCGCCGCGATCTCGGTGATGGAGATGGACGACGTGTTGGTGGCGAGGATGGCGTGCTCCGGCGCGTGCGCGTCCATGTCCGCGAAGATGCGGAACTTGAGGTCGCGGTTCTCCGTCGCCGCCTCCACAACCAGGTCCGCCCCCGATACCGCTGCCAAGTCGGTGGCCGCCGTGATGCGCCCCAGCGCCGCGTCGCGGTCCGCCTCGGCGAGCGCGCCCTTTTTGATCTGCCGGTCCATGTTGCCGCGGATGGTGGCCTGGGCCTGGTCCAGCGCCTCCTGCCGCACGTCCACCATCGTCACGTCGAAGCCGTTCTGCGCAAAGACGTGCACGATCCCGTTCCCCATCGTCCCCGCGCCGATCACGGCGACCTTTTTGATCTCAGCCATGCTCTTTCGTCTGGTGTGTTGCCCGATGGCCCCCTCCCCCCGGCCCCCTCCCCCGCCTGCGGGGGCGCAGGGCGGGTGAGGGGGAGAACTGCAGCCCCGAGACCGCTTCAGCGGTCTTTGCGTGGTTCCAGCCGGGGGATTCATCCCCCGGCGATCCATCCCCCGGCGATGCGGCCCCCGCCCTTCACCGCACCATCCACAGCACGAAGTAGATCCCCACCAGGAACCCGCCGGTGGCGATGAGCCAGGTGGCGGGGTTGCCGTAGCGGGGTGTCGCGGCGCGGGCGCGGTCCGCCTTTTCGCGGATGGCGCGCGCCTCGACCACGCCGCCGCTCTCCACCACGTCGCGCAGGGTGAGCATCTTGGGGCCCGCCACCCACGCCGCCGCCCCGAAGAGGATCGCCATCACCCCGGCGGTGAAGACCACCAGGAGCCAGATGTGGTCCCGGTCCGCCGCAGTCACCGCGCCGAGGCGCGCGAAGGGGAAGAGAAAGGGGACGAGGCTCGCGAACGCCATCGCCACCCCCGCCGCGCTCCCCCAGAAGTTCAGCGGCCGTTCCATCCCTCTCCCAGGCGCGTATCCACCAGCGGGCGCAGCGCGCGAATGCGCGGCGACGCCGAGAGGAGCGGCGTGCGCATCATCCACGCCGTCCCCGCGACAATCGCCAGCGTGGCGGCCAGGCCCGCCTCCGGACCAAAGGGGCCACCCGTCCACCAGTCGGCGCCCAGCTCGCGGGCGCTGTAGAGCGGCGTGTCGAACTGCGCGCCGCTCACCGGGAAGTCGAGCAGCGCGCTCATCACCCAGTTCCACCCCATGTGCAGCGCCGTGGCGAACCAGAGCGAGCGCGTCCGCAGGTACGCCACCGCGAGCATGATCCCGGCGAGGAAGATGTTCGCCAGCCCCACCCAGGTGACGTTCGGATTGTTGGCGTGACCGGCCGCGAACGCCGCCGAGGTCAGCAGAATCGCGGGCCACACACCGGTTCCCTGCACCAGCGCCTGCAAGGCGTAGCCGCGAAACATCACCTCCTCCGCCGCCGCCGCCACCGTGAAGATGGCCAGTGCCCAGGCGAGCGAGGCAGCATATTCGGCGGCGCCCCCGTCGTCGGCAATCCAGCGCGCGGTTCCCGCCACCACGAGGAGCAGCACCGCCCCCGCCAGCAGTCCGCCCCCGATGCCGAAGCCCACCGCGAAGTCACGCGCCGCCCGCGGCTCCAGCGCGAAGCCGAGCGCGCCGAAGGGCCGCCGGTCCACAGCGCGCAGCATCACCGCGCTGGCCAGCAGCCCCCCCAGGAGCATCGCCAGGAACCCACCCGTCAGGTCGCCGAGCAGGCCGCTCGTGATGAGGAGCCCGATGAAGATTACGGTGCAGACGGCGAGGAGGGCCGCGAACAGGAGGACGCGCCACCCGGTCCGCACGCCGTGCGGGCCAAAGAACGGGTCCATCCTGCGCGGCGCCTCCGCGTGCTCGGTCAACGATCCAGGAGCTCGCCCGCCCGCCTGCCGACGCGGCGCGACACCGCGAGCGCGATCCCCACCTTGACCAGGTCGGCCAGGAGGAAGGGAGCCACGCCCAGCGCCACCGCCGCCGTCACCGAGCCGACGATCGCGAGCCAGATCAGCCCGCCCGCGTAGATGGCCGCCAGCGCCGCCAGCAGCCCGGCGAGCGCGCGCCCGGTGCCGCGCCGCGAGCCGAGGCCGGCGAGCCACGCCGCGGCGGGGTACGCCATCAGGTAGCCGCCGGTGGGCCCCAGCAGGTACGCCGCGCCGCCGCCCGCCACGAACACGGGGAGTCCCGCGACGCCGGCCAGCAGGTAGAGCATCTGGCTGCGCGCGCCGAGCCGCGACCCGAGCACCGCGCCGGCCAGCATCACGAAGAGGGGCTGCAGCGTAAAAGGCACCGGGGTTCCCGGCAGCGGGATCGCCACCTTGGCTCCGAACGCCGTCGCCGCCGCGAACGCCACGACCCCGATCGCCCGCCGCAGCGGCTTGGAAGCTACGAGCCCGGTTCCGGCCAGGGTGCCGCGCTGGGTGTTGATCATCGTCAGATTGGTGTGGTGAGGGGAAAGTTCCGTAAGTGCCTAGTGCCTAGTGCCTAGGCGAAGTTACTGGGCACTGAGCACTGGGCACCAGGCACTTGTTTTCGATCACACCCGCTCCACCGACAGCGCCACCGCGTCGCCGCCGCCCAGGCAGAGCGTGGCGAGGCCGGTCTCGGCGTCGCGGTCCTTCATGGCGTGGAGGAGGGTGGTGAGCACCCGCGCGCCCGATGCGCCGATGGGGTGGCCCAGCGCGACGGCGCCGCCGTTCACGTTGACGCGGTCCCAGTCCCACTCCAGCCCCTGGCCGTTGGCGAGTGCCTGCACGGCGAACGCCTCGTTGGCCTCGATCAGGTCGAAGTCGCTGATGCCGGTGCCGGTCTTCTTCATCAGCCGCTTCACCGCCTGGATCGGCGCGAAGAACAGCTCGTTCGGCTCCACGGCGCCGGTGGAGTAGGCGGTGATGCGGCCCAGGATGGTGAGGCCGTGCGCGCGCGCATACTCCTCCGACACGACCAGCACGGCCGACGCGCCGTCGTTCATCGACGAGGCGTTGCCCGCGGTCACCACGGGGTCGGTGACGTCCTTGGGGGCATCTTTGGCGAAGGCGGGCTTCAGCTTGCCCAGGCTCTCCATCGACGAATCGGCGCGCGGGCCCTCATCGGCGTCCACCACGGTCGTGCCCTTGCGACCGGCGATCTCCACCGGGACGATCTCCTCGGTGAACTTGCCGGCCTGCACGGCGGCGACCGCCTTGCGGTGCGAGTTCACGGAAAACTCGTCGGCCTGCTGGCGGGAGATGCCGGCCTTCTTGGCCGTGTACTCCGCGTGGCCGCCCATGTGGACCTCGCAGAACGAGCACCACAGCCCGTCGCGCACCAGACCGTCCACCATGGTCTGGTCGCCGAACTTGACGCCGTTGCGCATCCCGTAGACGTAGTAGGGAGCGTTGGACATGCTCTCCTGCCCGCCGGCGAGGATCACCTGCCCGTCGCCGGCGCGGATGCTCTGCGCGGCCAGCATCACGGCCTTGAGCCCGCTGCCGCACACCTTGTTGATGGTGAGCGCGGAAATGCCGGAGGGGAGCCCGGCCTTGATGACGGCCTGACGCGCGGGCGCCTGCCCCACCCCGCCCTGCACCACGTTCCCCATGATGACCTCTTCCACGTCCTCCGCCGGGATCCCGGCGCGCGCCACCGCCTCGCGCAGCGCGATCCCGCCCAGATCCGGCGCGGAAAGGGAGGAAAGGCCGCCCAGGAATCGCCCGATCGGCGTCCTCACTGCGCTGACGATGACGGGCGTGGTCCGCGGGTCGCGAGCGATATCGATCATGGTTCTCGTCCGTGATGATGGTTGAACTGCTGAACTTCAGTGCCTGGTGCTCAGTGCCCAGTGCTCAGTAACAGCGCACTAGGCACCAGGCACTAGGCACTAGGCACTTTCTTCCAGCCGTACCCCCTTCCCCTCCGCCACCGCGTACCCCCACGCCGTCACCGGGTCATGGTTCGACACCAGCAGCCAGCGCTCGGCCGTGGCCCGGGCCAGCAGCGCGCGCTTCGATTCGAGCGTGACCAGCGGCTCCACGTCGTAGCCCATGATCCACGGGAGCGGGAGGTGGGCAAAGGTGGGGAGGACGTCGGCTAGGAAGCACGCCGTCTCGCCGCCCGAGCTCACCAGCACCGACTGGTGGTGCGGGCAGTGTCCCGGCGTCCGGTAGACCGAGATGCCGGGGACGATCTCCACGTCCCCCTCCACCAGCTCCAGCCGCCCCGCCGCCATCACCGGCTCGAAGTTGTCCGGCAGGTAGCTCGCCTGCGTCCGCTCGTTCTTCAGGTGCGCCCAATCCCACTCGCCGCGCTGCACGAAGTAGCGCGCGTTGGGGAAGGAGAGGCGCACCTCGCCCGCCTCGTCACGGTACGTGTTGCCGCCCGCGTGGTCGAAGTGGAGGTGGGTGTTGACGACGATCCCCACGTCCTCCGCGCGGAAGCCGGCGGCGGCGAGCGAGTCGTGCACGCGGTCCGGGCGTCCGGCCCCCGATGCATTGTCCACGCCGTAGATGCCGCGGAACTTCTCGTCCTCCTTGTTCCCCAGTCCCGTCTCGATCAGCACCAGCTCGTCCGGCGTCTCCACCAGGAGGCAGCGCATCCCCAGCGGAATGCGGTTGCGCTCGTCGGCGGCGATGCGGCGCTCCCACAGCGGCTTGGGGACCACGCCGAACATGGCGCCCCCGTCCAGCCGCTGCGTGCCGCCCTCCAGCGCGTGGATGCGCAGCTTCCCCAGAGTCCGCGTCCGCACCCCGTCGCTCACGCCGCCTCCATGCTTCGCGGCGACGCGGCGCGCTTGCGGCTCGTCCGCGGCTTGCGCGCGCCCAGGAGCATCTCCAGCGACTGCCAGTCGTGGATGCCGCGGTCCTCAAGGATCTCGATCAGCCGCATCAGGACGTGCGCCGTCGCCACCGCGTCGTCGAGCGCGCGGTGCCGGTTCTCGATCTCCAGCCCGAAGTACAGCGAGAGCGCGTCCAGCCCGCGCGACGGCAGGTTCGGCAGGAGCTTGCGCGCCACCTTGACCGTGCAGAGCTGACGACCCGCCGGCTGCACCCCGGTGGCCATCTCCATCTCGTGGCAGAGGAAGCGCCAGTCGAACGCGGCGTTGTGGGCCACGAACACGGCCCCTTCCACAGCCGCGCCCACGTGGTGCGCGACCTCGCGGAAGCAGGGCGCCGTCTCCACCATCTGCTGCGTGATCCCGGTGATCCCCGTGACGAAGCTGGGGATGCGGCGCTGCGGGTTCACGAGCGTCGAATAGCTGTCGCGGATCTCCCCGCCTGAGACGCGCACGGCCGCCACCTCGGTCACGCGGTGCCCGCCCTTGGGGGAGCCGCCGGTCGTCTCGAAGTCGACCACGACCCAATCCTCCGCGCGGAGCTTGCGGACGGGCGCCGCCGCCGGCTGGGCCAGCGACCAGACGCCTTCGGACGACACGGCGAAGCGCGCATCGGACCCGAGCAGTGCCCACACCGCGCGCGCCGCCGCGGGGCCGCCGCCCGTGATCCCCATCACCCGCGCCGCCATCTCCACGGTCGACAGCGGACCCGCGGCCAGCGCCTGAAGCGCCCGCTGCGCGAGCGATCCCGAGTGCTCGAAGCGCAAACCGTCCGGTACGTCCGTGCCTACCATGTCCCGTCCCAGCAAGACTGTCGGTTGCGGTCCCCGATTGGATACACCGCAACGCCGGTTTTGACCACTCCAACCGGCCGCGGATTATAGCCGCCGACTCCGGGAGCGGCAACGCCAGAACGGAACAGCCGCCTCACACGGAGCCACGGAGTCAACCGCGAGAAAAACAGAAAGGCCGGACACATGGTCCGACCCTCACTCAGCGGGCGTTGAGGCCGAACGACAGCCCTTCCAGCTCCAGCGTCACGTCCACGTTGCGGAGGATGACCTGGTTGGGAACGCGCAGCCGCACCGGCGCGAAGTTGAGGATCGAGCGGACCCCCGCCCCCACCACGCGATCCACCACCCCCTGCGCCGCGTCCGCGGGCACGGCGACGATGGCGATGTCGACCTCCTCCTCGCGCAGGACGCGGTCCATCTCCTCGTCGGCGATGACGGTGAGGCCGCCCCACGACGCGCCGACCTTGTCCGGATCCGCGTCGAAGACGGCGCAGATGCGGAAGCCGCGCGCTTCGAAGTCGCGGTACGAGAAGAGGGCCGAGCCCAGCTTCCCCGCCCCGACCAGCGCCACCTTCCAGCTGCGGTCCAGCCCCAGGATCGTGCGGATCTCCCGGAGCAGCTCCTTGACGGAGTACCCGGTCCCGCGCTTCCCGAACGACCCGAACAGCGACAGGTCCTTGCGCACCTGCGCCGAGGTTGCCCCCCCGCGCCGCGCGAGCTCGCCGCTGGAAATGGTATCCGTACCCGCCGCATCCGCTTCCTGCAGGAAGCGGAGGTACAGCGACAGCCGGCGCACCGCCGACTCCGAGATCTTCTTCATGGAACGGATGGAAGACGACATTCAGCCCATTGCTTGTGAAATCATTCACAAGATACGCTGCAATGCCGCACCCGTCAACGGAGGAGGGTGGCTAGAATCGGGCGAGTGAACTCGCGGCAACAACGGCACAAAGTCCGCCTCCGCGGACTCCGGGTCTGATGCCGCGTTTCCCAGCCGGCTTCAGCCGTCTTCGCGTAGTTCCAGCCGGGGGCTTTAGCCCCCGGCGACCCCGCCGCCGACCTCGCCCCCACAGCCTGCGAAGGCAGGCTTCCCGCGGTTGTTGCTGCGGTTTTAACCGCCGGTAGCCGATCCGCCTAACTCCGCACGCACCTGTGTGAGAGCTTCGGAAGCTGGTATGGCATCAACCCCGCCCGCGAGGTACTCACAGTGTCGGCTTTCGGCCTCTACCATCCACGCGCGCTGCACCTCCGTGCCGGTATTCTGCTCAGCGTCATAGTCCGGCATACCTGCTGAAGATCCCAGATCCGCACGCGCTCGGGCGATCGCTTCTTCAGCGGGAATACCGTTGCTTTCACCAGACAGAAATTGCTGCCGTCGACGCTCGGCTTCCGCAATCCACGCGCGCTCGACTTCCTCCGGGTCGGTCTGATCGGCGACATCGTCCAAGCTCGTCAAAAGACTGTCTAACAGGTGACCCCGCTGCTCCGGCGGCAGGGCCAGAACCGCGGCTTCGATTTCGTTCAGATCCATGGGCATGGGCCTCGTCCGTTCAGGGTGCGGGCGGCATGCTCCAAGATAAGGTGTTATCTGGAGATAGGTAGGGGACTGCGGAAACTGGTTCGGGGGGCGGCGCGAAAGGCGGGGGCGGCGCTCCGGAGAGGACGCGCGGGGCTACTCGGAGGACGGAGGCGTGCCCGCGATGGCGTATCCGCGCTCGGTGAGGGCGCGGGTGAGGCGGATGAAGGAGTCGGGCGAAAAGGTCTCGGGGCGGTCGCGCAGGTCGAAGCCAAGACCGCCCTGCACCTCCTCGATCTGCTCGGGGGAGAGGCGGTAGGCGTCGCGCAGGATGCGCTGGAACTGCTTGCGGCGCTGGCCGAAGGCGGCGCGCGTCAGGTTGCGCAGCGCCAACTCCTCCTCCGGCTCCAGGCGCGGCGGCTGGTGCGGCGTGATGCGGATCACCGACGACATCACGTCGGGGATGGGGCGGAACGCCTCGCGGCTTACGTTGAGGACGCGCTTCGCGGCGGCTACCGAGCGCACGCCCACGGCCAGCGCGCCGTACGTCTTGCTCCCCTCCGGCTCCAGGATGCGGTCCGCCACCTCGCGCTGCACCATCAACACGATCTCGCGCGGGCGGGGGCGGCGCTCCAGCAGGGAGAAGAGGATCGGCGTGGTGATGTTGTACGGGATGTTGCCGATCACCTTGAGCGCCGCGGGGTCGGAGGTCACTTCCTCCAGCTCCACGTCCAGCACGTCGCGATTGAACAGCTCCACCGAGGGATCGCCGGCGTACTCGGCGCGGAGGCGTGCTGCGAGGTCGTTGTCCAGCTCCACCAGCACCAGGCGGCGTACGCGGCCGGCGAGGTGGCGGGTGAGCGCGCCCACGCCGGGGCCGATCTCCATCACCTCGTCGTCCGGGCCGGGCTCCAGCGAATCGACGATGCGGCGCTGGATGTTGGCGTCGATCAGGAAGTTCTGGCCCAGCGAGCGCTTCGCGCGCGGAAGCTCGTCCGGGTACGGGAGCTGGCGCAGCTCGCGGCGGCTGGTCACATCCGCACCAGCACGGCCGTGCGGTCGTCGGCGGGGATGTCACGCCCGCCGGCCGGGCGCGCAAAGAGCCCCTCGATGATCTGCTGCAGCGGCTCGCCCCGGCGCGCGGCCACGCCGTCCAGGAGCGTGCGCTCGCCCTGCACCTCGCCCTCGCCGAGCGCGTCGGAAAGGCCGTCGGTGAAGAGGAAGAGGACGTCGCTCCCCGGCTCCCACTCCACCTGCGCCTCGCTGTACGCATCCAGGTCCACCATCCCGAGCGGCAGGTCGGTGGCGGCCAGGCGCTGGGGCTCGCCGGCGGGGGGGATGCGGAATGCGTGCGAGTGCCCCGCGTTGGAGTAGGTGAGGGTGCGCTCCGCCGGGTCGATGACGCCGTAGAAGAGCGTCATGTACATCTCCGTCGTCTCAAGCTCGTCGATCACCGCCTGGTGTGTGCGGCGCAGCACCTCGCCGGGGCGGTCGCCCTCGGAGGCGTGGATGGCGACGGAGCCCATGGTGAGCGCCATGATCAGCGCCGCGCCGAAGCCGTGGCTGCTCACGTCGCCGATCAGCACCCCCAGCCGCCCGCCGGGAAGCCGGAAGAGGTGGTAGAAGTCGCCCCCCACCGACTCGGCCGGGGCGCATCGCGCGGCGACCTCGGCGTACGACGCGAACTGCTCCACCTGCGGAAGGAGCTTGAGCTGCAGGTCGTGCGCGAGCTCCATCTCCCGCACCATCCGCTCCTGGCGCAGGCTGTCGGCGATGAGGCGGTTGTTCTCCACCGCCGCACCGATCTGGCTGGCGATGGCGGAGAGCAGCTTCATGTCGCCCGCGGAGAAGCCTTCCTCCGAGTTGCGGCCGCTCACGTTGATCACGCCCACCGTGCGCGCCTCACCCTCCGGCGGCGTGTACGAGACGGGGACGGAGAGGAAGGCGCCGCGCTGGTTGGCCGGACCCACGAAGTCCGCGCAGTCGCCGCGGTCCCACTCGTCGTCGGGGCCCAGCAGGATGGCGCGCACGGTGCGGAACACCTCCGCCGTCACCGAGCATGGGTCGGTCACGGGGATGGGGCCGCGCTGCCCCTCGCCCCCCTCGGCCGCGGTCAGGCGCAGCTCGCCGGACTCCGCGTCGTGCACCCAGAGCGCGGCGCGCCCGGCGCCCACGATCCCCGCGACTTCGGAGAGGATCGTCAGCGCGGCGTCGTCGAGCGAGATGATGGAGCCCAGGATCTCGCTGATGGAGTAGAGGAGGTTGATCTCCTCGTAGCGCTCCGCCATCTCGCGGCTGAACGAGTGGATCTCCTCGTCGTGGCGCCGCCCGCGCGCCAGCGTGCTCCCCAGGAAGCGCGCCACGCCCTCGGCCGATGGGGCGTCCACCCCCGGCAGCTCCACGCGGAAGGGGCTCCCCGGCACCTCCGCCACCCGCGAAGGCGCTTCGGTGCCGGCCGCCCCGCACAGAAATGCCCACCCCTCCCCGTCGCGTACCGACACGCTGCTCCCGGGGTACGCGCGGCAGAAGTCGTCCAGCACTTCGCGCACGGCCCGTGGCACGGCGGGGGCGGGGGGAGGGGCGGTGATCATTCGTAGGGGGTCAGCTCGCCAGCGGGCGCTGCTGCTTTTCGCGGTACAGCGTGAGCCGGATGCAGTTGCCGCACTCGTTGAAGTCCACCTCGTCCATCAGCGAGCGGATCAGGAAGAGCCCGCGCCCGCCGGTAGCCTCCAGGTGCTCGGGGAGGGTGGGGTCCGGCACGTCGCCGGGGTCGAAGCCGCTCCCCTGGTCCACCACCCGCACGTTGATCCGCTCCGGGTCCAGCTCCACCTCCACGCGCACGCGCTTGGAGGGGTCGCTGCCGTTGCCGTAGATCATGGCGTTGGCCAGCGCCTCGGCCACGCCAACGCGGAAGTTGAGCGTCAGCCGAGAGCCGGCGAAGTGGTACTCGCGGCAGCGGGTGACGAGGTAGGTGATCGCGGTGTCGATCAGGCGCAGGTCGCTCGGCAGCTCAAGCGCGAACGCGGTGGGCTCCGCGGCGGGGCCAGGACGCTCTTTCATCGGCTCAGCGTTCCGCATGCTGCGTCGCGGCTTGGGTGCATCGCACGTCGCGCCGCGCCGGGAAGCCCCTCCCCGCCGCGGCGCCCAAAGGCACGGGTGCCGTGCGGCCGCTTCAGAAGCCGGTCAGCGCCGCGTCGCGCGTGTCCGCGATGTTGAAGAGCGTGTCCAGCTTGGTGAGCTCGAACAGCGTCCGCAGGTCCTCGTTGAGGTTGGCCAGCCGCAGCTCGCCGCCCTGCTCGCGGATCTTCTTGGAGAGCGACACCAGCACGCCCAGGCCGGACGAGTCGATGTACCCCGTGTTCGAGAAGTCGATGAGGAACTTGCGCTCCCCCCCTTCCAGCTCGTCGAGCACCTTCTGCTTCAGCTCCTGGCGATTGCCCACGATGAGCTGACCGTCCACGTCCACGACCACCACTCCGTCCTGCTTGCTCGTCTGGAAGCTCATGGCTCCTCGGTAGGGTCCACTGTTGGGGGCAAGGCCTGCGCATCCGCACCGATCCGGGCAAGGCATGTGCCAGTTGACAGGCCACGCCGTGCGGCCCGGTCTCGCGCGACAGGGTACGGCGCGGCGCGGCGGTGCGCAACCGTGGCGGGTGCGGGGCGAACTGCAACTGCAGCCTCACGCGGAGGCGCGGAGACGCGGAGAGAACTCCGCCGCGCCTTCCGCGTCTCCGGGTGAGGCAATGTTTTCATGGTCAGTGTCACACGCTAGCGCGGGAGGGGCGCACCCGAAAGGACAGCCGCGATCATCTCGGGTACGACGGCTGGCCGCTTCGGACGGTTCTCGTGCGGATCGGTCCCTGGCGCGTTGTGCTCGAACGGGGGGAGGCGCCACACTTCCGGTATCGCACATCGCGCTGATTGAGTCACCGCGGCGTGCAAGAGGACAGTTGAGGCCGCTGCCAGGCGCCGTTGCTCCGGCCTGGAGACCGGCAGGGCTTCCAACCCCCTGTCGGAGTGCTCGGGGCGCGGGTTCGGGTGGAGGTCCAAGCCACCCCGCCTGGCAGCGGTTTCCGTGCTCGCCTAGCCGGCCATCAGCGCCGTGATGCAGGCCACGTTCACGATGTCGTCGGACGATGCCCCGCGCGACAGGTCGTTGCATGGGCGGGCGAGGCCCTGCACGATGGGGCCCAGCGCCTCCGCGCCGGCCAGGCGCTGCACCAGCTTGTAGGCGATGTTTCCCGCGTCCAGGTCTGGGAACACCAGCACGTTGGCGCGCCCCGCCACCGCCGAGCCTGGTGCTTTGCGGTGCGCCACGGATTCGATCAGCGCCGCATCGGCCTGCAGCTCGCCGTCCGCGGCTATGCCCGGGTGGCGCTCGCGGAAGAGGGCGAGCGCCTGGCGCACCTTGTCCACCGAGGGGCCGCCCGCGCTCCCCAGGGTAGAGTACGACAGGAAGGCGACGCGCGGCTCGTCGCCCACCACGCGGCGGCGCGCATCGGCGGCGGCGGCGGCGATGTCGGCGAGTTGCTCAGCGGCCGGGTCCGGGACCACGCCGGCGTCGGTGAAGGTGAGCACCTCCGCCTCGCCGCGGAAGGGCGGCACCACCATGTAGAACGATGACGACACGGTGCGGATCCCCGACGCCGGTCCCACGCCCCAGAGCGCGGCGCGGATCACCTCGCCCGTCGCGTTCACGGCGCCGGCCACCGAGCCCTCCGCTTCGCCCGTCGCCACCATCAGGGCGGCAAAGACGAGCGGCTCGCCCGATTGGCGGAGCGCCTCCTCCTCCGTCATCCCCTTGGCGCGGCGGCGCGCGTGCAGGTGCGCGGCGAGGGCCGGGCGGCGCAGATCGGTGGCGGGGTCGGCGACTTCCACCTCCACGCCCATCCGCTCCAGGTCCGCCGCCGTCAGCTCGTCGCCGATCACGATGGGCTTCGCCAGCCCCTCGCGCGCGATGCGGGCGACGGCCTCCAGCGTGCGCGCGTCGGCGCCTTCGGGAAAGACGAGGCGGCGCGGGTGCGCGCGGGCGCGCTCGCGAACCCCTTCCAGGAAGCTCACGACGCCGCGCGCGCCCTCACCCGCCGCAGCACCGCGGGCGAGAGGAAGGGCGCCACGTCCCCGCCTAGGCCGGCGATCTGGCGGACCAGGGTGGACGAAACGTGCGCGTGCATCGGGTCAGCCGGCAGGATCACCGTCTCCAGTGTGGGGAAAAGGCGGCGGTTCATCACGGCCATCTGCGACTCGTATTCCCAATCGACCGCGCCGCGCACGCCGCGCACCACCAGCGATGCTCCCCGGACGCGCGCGAAGTCCACCAGCAGCCCCTGGAAGGCGGCGGCTTCCACGCGCGGCTCGTCGTGGAAAGCTTCGCGGATCATCTCCACGCGCTCGTCCACGGTGAACATCCCCTGCTTGGCCGTCGTGGGCGAGTGCGAGACGGCCACCACCACGCGGTCGGCGAAGGAGAGCGCCCGGCGCACGACGTCCTCGTGGCCAAGCGTGAGCGGATCGAACGATCCGGGGCACAGCGCGATGCGCGGGTCGCTCATTCGGGGGCGGGGATGAAGGTGAGCGCGGTGTCGCCATAGCGGCGGGTGCGTGCGCCGGGGAGCTCCGGGATCTCGTCGTTGCGTCCGTGCTCGATGCACAGCAGCCCCGCGAAAGGCACGGCGGCGAACGCCTCCGCGAGCGCGGCGGCGAACCCCTGCGCGTACGGCGGATCGGCGAATGCCACGTCGAAGGCGCCCGCCTCCAGCCCCGCGACGTACTTGATCGCATCGGCGCGCACCACCTCGGCGCGGGCGGCGGCGCCGAGGGCGGTGAGGTTGGCGCGCAGGCTCTGGAGCGCGGATGGTGCCTGCTCCACGAACGTCGCGTGCGCGGCGCCGCGGGAGAGCGCTTCCAGCCCCAATGCGCCGCTCCCGGCGAACAGGTCGAGCACGCGCGCCCCGTCCAGGTACGGGTCTACGGCGCTCATCCATGCCTCGCGGACGCGATCGGTGGTCGGCCGTGTGCTGCGACCCGGCGGCGCTACGAGGCGGCGCCCGCCCCATTCTCCGGCGACGATCCTCATGCGTTCGCGCGGGGCGGTGCGGCGGCGGGCACGGGCGGCCACATGGGGCCGCCCCTACGGGGTTCCGGTGCGGACCCTGGCATCCGCGCGGCGGTGGGCACGGGCGCGATAAATCGCGCCCCTACGACGGCGTGCGGGGGAGGGGGCCGGGGGGTGGGGGCCCTCACGACGCCGGCCGCAGGTCGACCAGCTTCGCCTGAGGCGTGGTGCGGCCGTTGTACGTGTTCTCCTCCAGCTTGAAGGCCACGTCCAGGGGGCCGTCAAAGAAGCCGGGCTCCTCCAGGCGCTCCGCCATCCCGAAGCCGATAGCGTCCAGGGTGTGGCCGAAGGCGCCCAGGGTGATCTTCAGGTGCCCCTTCCCCACCGCCTTCGGCGGGCCGACGAGACGGACGCCGCGCACCGCGAACACGGGCGTCGCGTTCCCCATCCCGAACGGGCCGGCGTGGCGGATCAGACGCGCCAGCTCCTCGTTCGCCTGGTGCAGCTCCAGTTCCAGGTCCACGCGCACCTGGGGAACCAGGTGGTCGTCCTCGAGGAGGGAGCGGGCGCGGTCGTCGAAGGCTTCGCGGAAGGCGTCGACCCGTTCGGGGCGGATGGAGCACCCGGCGGCCATCCGGTGACCGCCGAAGCGCGTCACGTGCTCCGAACAGTCCCGCATCGCGTCGTACAGGTGGAAGCCGGGGATGGAGCGCGCGCTCCCCTTCCCATCGTTCCCGCCGTCCAGCGCAATCATCACCGTGGGACGGTGGATGCGCTCCACCACGCGGGACGCCACGATGCCGATCACGCCCGGGTGCCAGCCGTCCGCCGCCAGCACGACGCCGCGGTCGCGGTCGGGATCGAACTGCGTCTCGAGCTGGACGAGAGCGGCGCGCAGGGTGTCGCCATCGACCGATTGGCGCCACCGGTTCTCCTCTTCCAGCGTCGCCGCGATCCTGTCCGCCTCGCGCTCGTCATCGGTCAGCAGAAGGCGGACGCCGCGGAGCGCCTCGCCCATGCGGCCTACGGCATTGAGGCGCGGGGCGAGGACGAATCCCACCTGCGTCGCCGTGATCTCCTTGTCGGCCAGGCCGGTGACGCGCAGCAGGGCGCGGAGGCCTGGGTTGGGCGTCTGTGGCAGGATCTTGAGGCCCCAGCGCACCAGCGCGCGGTTCTCCCCTACCAGCGGCGCCAGGTCCGCGATGGTGGCGACGGCCACCAGGTCCAGAAAGGAGTGCAGGCGCTCCTCCGGGAAGCCCAGCTCCGCGGCGAGCGCGCAGCACACCTTGTACGCCACCCCGACTCCGGCGAGTCCCTTTTCAGGGTACTCGCAGTCGCCCCGATTGGGATTCACCACCGCGGCGGCGGCGGGAAGGGTTGAGCCGGCGGTGTGGTGGTCGGTGACGATGACGTCGATGCCGGCCGCGGTGGCGCGCTCCACGGCATCGTGCGCCACGATCCCGCAGTCGCCGGTCAGGATCAGCGTGGCGCCCCACTTCCGCGCCTCCGCGATCCCGGCGTCGGACAGGTCGTAGCCGTCCACCAGCCGGTGCGGGACGAAGGGTATGGCGCGCAGCCCCATCATCCCCAGCGCGCGGGTAAAGAGCGCGGTGGAGCAGATCCCGTCCACGTCGTAGTCGCCGTGCACCAGCACCGCCTCGTTGCGCTCGCGCGCGCGGCGCAGGCGGGCCACGGCGTCGCCCATCCCCGCCAGCAGCGCGGGCGCGTGGAGCTGCCCCGCGTGCGGACGCAGGAAGCCGCGCGCGGCCAGCGGCTCCGCCATCCCGCGCTGCGCCAGCAGGCCGCAGAGGACGGGAGGGAGCCGCAGCTCCTGGCAGAGGCGGTTGACGGCGGCGGAGTCGGGTGGCTGGGGGAAGACCCAGCGGCGGGGCGCGACGGCGGTGAGCATGCCCAAGCATAGCCACGCCCCGCCGGATCGGGCAAGCCGTTCCGGCGGGGCGTGCGCAGGGTGGCGCGCACCGCCCGCTTAGAAGCCGAAGAGCCAGAGCAGCGAAAAGAGCGCGATCAGTACGCAGACACCGATCACCACGTACTGCATGGCGCCGCGCCCGGGGCCGGGGACGCTCTCCTTGACCTGGGGCACGGGCTCCGACCCGCCTTCGAAGGGGAGGTCTTTGTGGTCGTCGGGCCTCATTGCGTGCTCCAGCATCCGGGTGTGTGGGCGTCGTGATTCGACGGGCTGTGGAGAGCAACCCGCATGCCGCTTCCCTCGGCGGCGCCCGTTCCGTACCTTGGCGGGGTCACGCGCTCCCCACCGCCTTCCCGCGTCCAACGATGCCCTCCCTTCGCGAGCCACCGGTGCTGACCACCGCGCGCCTGACGCTGCGCCTGGCCGAGCCCGGCGACGCCGAGGCGATCGCGCGCTACTTCGTGGAGAACCACGACCACCTGGCGAGCACCCGCCCGCGAATGGAGGCCGAGTTCTTTACGGCGGAGTTCTGGCGCTCGCAGTCGCAGGCGAGCCGCTCCGAGTTCCGCGGCGACCGCTCGCTGCGCCTCTTCATGTGGGAGCACGCGAATCCCGGCCGCGTCATCGGCAACGCCAACTTCACGCAGTTCGTGCGCGGCGCGGCGCACTACTGCGTCCTCGGCTACGGCATCGCCGCCGACCGCGAGGGGCACGGGCTGATGCGCGAGGGACTGGAGGCGGCGATCGAGTACGTCTTCCGCGAGCTGAACATGCACCGCGTGATGGCGAACTTCTTTCCGTGGAACCGGCGCAGCGGGGGCCTGCTGCGGCGGCTGGGGTTCGTGGTGGAGGGGTACGCGCGCGACTACCTGTACCTGGACGGGGAGTGGCAGGATCACGTGCTGACGAGCTTGACGAATGCGGAGTGGCGGGCGGGGGGGTGAGGGAGGGGCTGTGAGGGACCCCGGCGGTTGAAACCGCTGCAACAACCGCGGGAAGCCTGCCTTCGCAGGCTCGCGGGGGCAAGGGTCGGTGCCGGATCGCCGGTGCCCGGAAACGCCGGGGGCTGAAGCCCCCGGCTGGAACGACGCGAAGGCGGCTGAAGCCGGCTCGATGGACGCGGATCTCGCCCGGGAGTCCGCGCAGGCGGACTTTGTGCTGTTGTTGCAGCGAGTTCACTCGCCAGCAGAAAGGCGGGGTCCCGGCTCGGGACCCCGCCATTTTCGCATCAACGGCGCGGAGGCGGGATGTTGATCGTCTCGCGCGGCATGGACGGCTGCGGGTTGGAGGGCGGCGCCGGCTGCGGGTACTCCTGCGGCGCGGGCGGGCCCTGGGTCGGCGCGGGGGTCTGGGCCGGCGGCGGCGGGCGGCGCACCGGGGGACGCGGGCGCGGCGTGGCGGCCGGCGGCACCTGCGCCGGCGGACGCACAACGCCCGGCTGCGTCTGCACCGGCGGGCGGGCGACTCCCGGCTGCTGCACCGGAGCACCCGGTACCGTGCCCGGCTGCACGCCGCCCGGAGGCACGGCACCCGGCACCACGCCCGGCGCCACGCCACCGCGCTGGATCGAATCCATCCGGATCGAGTCCAGGCGGATCGAGTCGCGGCGGATGGAGTCGAGCTCCTCGGGGGTGGGCGGGACGATGATAGGAGCGCCGCCCAGGAGCCGCGTAAAGGGCGCGCCGCGGGGACGCCGCACGAAGGCGGCGCGCGTGCGCGGCGGCCAGCGCTCCACCGAGAGCACGTTGGTGAGCTCCAGCCAGAGCGTGTCCCTCATCACGCGCCCCGCCACGAACTGCTGCACCCCCTCGCCCGGGAAGGCCACCAGCGCAAAGACGCCGTCCTTGCGCACCTCGCCGGTGAAGGGGAGCACGTAGCTGCCGGGCACCCCGTACTGCCCCGCCACGGAGTCCAGCCGCTGCGTCAGGAAGCGGAACTCGCCCGGCGGCGTGAGCTGGTAGTCGCTGTTCGCCATCGACGCGCTGTCGCGCGGCGCGATTTCGAAGCCGGCGAAGAGCCACCGCCCCCGCACCTCCGGCAGCCCCGCCCGCCGCTCCGCGCTGGGCCGCTGCAACGGTGGCAGCGGCTCCACCTCGTCGGGCCCGCACCCCGCCGCGAAGGCCAGCAGCGCCAGCCCCGCCCAGATCGCTCTTCCCCGTCGTCCGGCCACGCCTCTCTCCCTGTTGGGTTTGGATCGCACGGCGCCCGACCGCGCATCGTCCGTGCCGGGGCGGCGGCGAGTGCGGCTACGTGCGCGCGGGCGCTGGAGTTGACACCCTCCGGAACCCGCCCTAGCTTGAAAACGCCGGTGCTCCGCGATGGAGCCCGCCCGACTCCCAGGCCGCCCCCCTGATTCCGATGGTCACCACCGCACACCCGCGCCCCGAAGAGGTGGACGCCGTCCTCCGCGAAGCGCTGGAGGCGAATGGCCAGCGGTTCACCGAGCAGCGCGCCGCCGTGTACCGGTTCCTGCGCGGCACCGACGAGCACCCGACGGCGGACGAGGTGTTCACCGTGGTGCGCGGCGAGATCTCGGACATCTCCCTGGCCACGGTGTACAAGGCGCTGGAGACGCTGGTGAGCTGCGGGCTGGCCGCCAAGCTCTCGTACGGCGACGGCTCGGCCCGCTACGACGCGCGCACCGACGAGCACTACCACTCCCGCTGCCTCGGCTGCGGCGTCGTTCGCGACGTGCACGCCGCCGAGCCCGCGTACCGCCCCCAGGTGCGCGTGGGCGACGGCTTCCGCGTCGAAGGGTTCCGCGTGGAGGTGGTGGGTTACTGCGGCAGCTGCGGCGGCTGACCCAACGCGCCTCCCCGTCCTGACGCTCCCCGCGGGGAGCGTTTTTCGTTTCCGCCTCCGAGCGCGCCACGATGCACCCCGCCGACCCTCCCTGTCAACCCGCCGCCCCGCGCTCCGCTCCGGTGATCCCCGGCTTCCGGGGCGAGGTGCTGGGCGACGAGGCGCGCTGCACCCCCTTTGGCGAGGCGTCGGGGATCTTTCGCGCGCTCCCCGACGCCGTCGCCGTGCCGGCAGATGCGGACGACGTGGCCGCACTGGTGGCGTGGGCCGCCTCGACGCGGACCGCGCTCGTACCCCGCGGCGCCGGGACGGGGATGCCGGGCGGGAACGTGGGGCGCGGGGTGGCGGTGGACCTGGTCTCCGGCTTCCGCACGGTCGTGTCGGTGGATGGGGATGCGCGTCGCGCCCGCATCCTCCCCGGCTGCACGCTGGCGGAGCTGAACATCGCGGCCGCGCCGCACGGGCTCCACTTCCCCGTGGACCCGTCCAGCGCCGCGCGCGCCACGCTGGGCGGGATGATCGCCAACAACTCGGGCGGCGTGCACACGGTAAAGCACGGCTCAACGCGCCGCTGGATCCTCGCGCTGGATGTCGTCCTCGCCGACGGCACGCGTGCCCACGTGGAGCGCGGCGCCCCGCCCGAGCACCCGCGCCTGCGCGAGATCCTCGCCGAAGTCAACGCCGCCATCGAGCCGCACCGCGCCGCCATCGAAGCGCGCTGGCCGCGCGTGCGAAAGAACTCGTCCGGCTACGCGCTCCGCGAGTACCTGGAGAGCGGCGATGCCGTGGACCTGCTGGTGGGGAGCGAGGGAACGCTGGCGCTGCTGACGGGCGCGGAGGTGCGCCTGGAGCCGGTCGCCGCCGCGCGCGGGTTGGCGCTGCTGGAGTTCACCAACCTCTCCGCCGCCGCGGCCGCCGTGCAGCGCATCCTGGAGCTGGAGCCGGCAGGGTGCGAGATGATCGACCGCACCTTCATCGACCTGGTGCGCGGCGGCGGTGAGGATCCCGGCTATCCCCTGCGCCCCGGCCTGGAGGCGATCCTCTTCGTGGAGATGGAGGGCGCCTCGGTGGATGAAGTCGCCGCGTCGCTGGAGCGCGTCGAGGTGGCGCTGAGCGGGGTGGCTGACCGGATCAGCATCGCCGTCGATCCGGAGGAGCAGGAGCGCTTCTGGCACGTGCGCCACGCCGCGAGCCCGCTGATCGCGAAGCTGGCCGGCGGGCGGATCTCGATGCAATTCATCGAAGACGGCGTCGTACCCGTCGATCGCCTCGCCGACTACGTGCGCCTCCTGCGGCGCGTGCTGGCGGCCAACGACCTCCCCGCCGTCATCTTCGGCCATGCGGGCGACGGCAACCTGCACGTCAACCCGCTGGTGGACGTCGGCGCGCCGGGGTGGAAGGCGCGCGTGGAGGCCATCGTCTACGAGGTGGCGACCGGGGTGGCGGCGCTGGGCGGCACCATGGCCGGCGAGCACGGCGACGGCCGGCTGCGCGCGCCGCTGATCGAGATCATCTGGGGCGCCGAGATCGTGGATTGCTTCCGCGCAGTAAAACGCGCCTTCGACCGGCTCGGCATCCTCAACCCCGGCGTCATCCTCCCCCTCCCCGGCCAGCGCCCGCTGGACGCGATCCGCTACTGATGATGGAGGACGTGGAGATCGTCGCGCGCCCGGCTCTAACGGACGATCAGCTCAACGTGTTGTTCGAGGCGTCGTGGCCGGGGCACACGCCGCGCGCGTTCGGCCCGACGCTCGCGCAGTGCCTGGGGCACTTCGGTGCGTTCGCGGCGGGGCGGCTGATCGGGTTCGTCAAAGTCGCGTGGGACGGCGGAGACCACGCGTTCCTCCTCGACCCGACCGTTCACCCGGACTACCGCCGCCACGGCATTGGCCTCGCGCTCGTCCGCCACGCCGCAAGGATGGCTGCCGAGGCGGGCGTGGAATGGCTCCACGTCGACTACGAGCCGCACCTCGCCAACTTCTACGAGGCGGCGGGGTTCCGCCCGACCGAAGCCGCGCTCCTGAGGCTACGCGACTAGCTCGCTCCGCACACGATGTGGCACCATATCCGGCGAGCACGGCCGCTGACCCTGGCGGGACGTTCTAGGACATTACGTGTTACATCGTTACTGACCGCCGGAACAGTAGACTTCTACGAAGGGAGCTTAGCCCCCGCCACGGGCGCCTCAAAGTGGTGATCAGCAAGCGCGCTAAATTTTGTCCAGCTTCCGAACACGTCCCGATAGAGGTTGCTACCAAGCAAAGACAGGCGGTCAACGTCCCGCGCGGTCGGCTTTCGGCCGAGCCGGTTCCATAGCTTGCGATACTGGTAGAGCAAAATACGACCAATGTTGTGCCGTGTCGCGGCCCGTGGATCATTCAATTGTCGTGTGAAGAGGTCGATGACTCGGTCATCGAACTCCACGCGACAGCCGAGCGGAAGGTTTAGCAACTCCTTAGATGATCGAGCCGCCCCGATAGCCGTCTGATCGGCGGCATCGATCAGGAGCCCTTGGTATTCGACAACCCGATACGCGTTTTTGAAATTCCCGATGAAGTCCACCACTGTGCAATGGGACTTGCCCGGGTAGCGGCGCAGTCCTCGCCCGAGTTGTTGGTAAAAAATCCGTTCAGATTCGGTCGGGCGAAGGAACAGAAGGCAGTCTATGTACGGAAAGTCCGCGCCCTCGTTCAAAACATCAACCGTGCATAGCACCCGTACTTCACCCCTCTCGAACCGCCTCTGGAGGCGCTTGCGTTGCTGGATGCTGGTTGTGGACAGATAGGTCTCCGCTGCGATTCCTTGGGAGACAAAACTCTCCATGACTCTTTGGGCGTGCCGATGGGTACAGCAGAAGGCAATCGTTGGTTTGCCCTCAGCGATTTCCCGCCACTTCCGGATGACTGCTTGGTCCCGCTCCGGAATGATGAGCGCACGCTCCAGATCTCGAATGTTGTACTGCGTTCCGTTGTGCCGAATTGTGGTGTAGTCCACGTCATCAAAGCACCCATAGTAGTGATACGGCGCGAGCACGCCCATCTCTATGCCGGAGCGCAACTCGTAGTTCACTACCACGTTGCGCTGGCACAATTCCGCGATGTCTTGTCGGTCCCCTCGACGAGGGGTCGCAGTCAAACCCAGCAAGAACCTCGGCTGGATTCGCCGTAGAAGGTCCCGGTACGAGCGAGCTGCTGCGTGGTGAAACTCGTCGACTACCAGATAGTCAAAGCTCTGTGGATGCAGCGATCCAAGATGCTCCCGGAGCAGTTGGATCGTCGCGAGGTTCACGCGAGCGAGTTCTTGGAGTGAAGCGCCACCGGTATGTTGCTTCACATGTGCCCGACCAAAGACGGCTACAAATTCCGACTCCGCGACTTGGAGAATTTCATGCGTGTGTGCCACATACAAGATCCGCTCTGCTCCCTGCGAATTGGCATCCTCGGCAGCAATCCGCGTTTTTCCAGAGCCGGGAGGAAGGATGACAAGCCCTGATGACTGACGGAGCACGTGGGCGGACCGTAGCTCTCGAAGTGCTTGTTCCTGCAGCACATTAAGGATCCTCTTTGCCGGCGAGTAGCCGCACACGCACCTTCCGGCGGAGATCCGCCGCCCGTCTCGAGGGCAGATGAACCCATAGGAGATTAAGAGCCTAGCAAGATCTAACGCGTCGAAGATGCTGTAGTACTCGCTGACTCTGCTCGCGGTAGAGACGAACTGCTCCTTAGCAGCATCCAGAATGGTCCCTGTGGCGGCGAAGACCGCGAACGCAAGGTCGTTGATCTTTTCGAGTCTGTAGATCTGGTGCGCCACGTGTACCGGGCGCACCGTCGGAAAGGATCTCCCCTTCAGGATGAAAGCGGCAATCCCGGGCTTCTTGTTGACCGTTGTTTTATGGGTAAGAATGTCGACGATCTCCGCCGGGCCGTGAGGTGTCACACCGACATCCGTAAGGATGGCGCGGATTGCGGGCTCGAGTTCTTCGCGCTCATCGAGTCCTCGTACCGTACTGAGCGCTTCGTCCGGAACATCGCCGGGCGGACAGTCCAGCACTCGCCGAAAATTATCGAAATACTCGATCGTGATTAGTGTCCCCATGAACTCCACTCCCGAGAGGCGCGGCTGGGCGTAGGCGCACCACGAATGGTCGAGACAAGCAACCGTCGCAATATAGCCAAGTTCTGCAATGTATTGGGTCCTCAGACGCTACGCACGATGCGGCTCAGCGTGACGACCTGCCCCGTGTGCCGCTGCGCGTGCTCCGCGGCGTGGAAGATCAGGCCCATCACCGTGCTCGGAAGCTGGAGCCGGCCCACGCCTCGCGGCAGCAGGAGATCGTCCTCGCGAGTCGTGCGGATCTGCGCCAGGGCCCGCGCGATCGCCTCGTCCACGCCCCGCAGCAGCTCGTCGGCGGTAGGCGCGGGATCGCCGGGGTCGGGCTCGGCGCGGAGGTAGGCGAGCTGCGCGTCGGTGAGGGACTCGCCGCGGGCGTATGTCAGCAGGCGGTCGAGGATGCCGGGTATGTGGCGCAGGTGGAAGCCGACCGATGCGACGCCTGCCGGCCGCGCCCACAGCTGCTCCACGGTGAGCCCGGCGGCGACGCGCGCGACGTCCTCGCCGGCACCGGCCAGGGCGTGCGCGGCGGGCATCAGCAGCGGCGGAACGCCGGCCATAGGGCCACGCAGCCAGACTTCGGGTTGCGACATCAGTCCTCCGGGGAGTCGATTCGCGAGCGCACGATAGCGGACAGCGCTTCGACGGTGTTGAGCGACGGATCGTCCGTAACGCGCTCCAGCAGGTCGCGGAGGATCTCACCCATGAAAGGGCCCACGGGGATGCCGAGCCGCCGCAGCTCCGCGCCGCCGATGGCCAGGTCGCCCAGGGTGAGCGCGGGCGCGGAGGCCAGGATCCTCCCCACTCGCCGCCGTAGCTCCGCGGCTTCGCGCAGCCGCGGGTCGCCCGGGCCGGCGCCGCGCGCCTGCACGTCCCCCACGCGCAGGCGCAGCACGTCGCGCACGTAGCCGGCGCCTACCAGGCGGAGCCAGCGCCGCAGCTCGGGCTCGGGGGCGTCGGAGGCGGGGATGGCGCTGTGCTGCGCCACCAGGTGCACCACGCGGTCCGTGTCCGCGTTGGAGAACTTGAGGCGGCGCAGCATCCCGAACGCCGCCGCCGCGCCCGCGGCCGCGTGGTCCGCGAAGCCCGCATCCGCCGTGCGCGCCTTGCCGATGTCGTGGACGAGCGCGGGCAGGCGCAGCACGGCGTGGCGGCGCGGCAGTGCGTCGGCCGTCTTCAGCAGGTGGCTCCACACGTCGTCCGCGCCGTCCGGCACGCCGACGCACGCCTGCAGCTCGGGGTAGAGGGTGCCGAGCGCGCCGCATCCCTCGTACAGCCGCAGCGCCACCGACGGCCGCTCCGTCTCGCGCAGCACCTTGAGGAGCTCCTCGCGCACCCGCTCGGCGGAAAGCTTCGGGAGCTCGGGGGCGGACTCGCGCGCGGCGGCCCAGGTGGCGGCGTCGATGCGCAGCCCGAAGCGCGCTGCGAAGCGCAGGGCGCGCAGAACGCGCAGCCGGTCCTCGCGAAAGCGCTCGCGCGGGTCGCCCACCGTGCGCAGAACGCCGTCGCGCAGGTCGGGGACGCCGCCGTGCGGATCGCGCAGCTCGCGGGTGAGCGCGTGCCAGGCGACGGCGTTGATGGTGAAGTCGCGCCGCTGGAGGTCCTCCTCCACCGAGTCCGCGAAGCGCACCACCGCGTGCCGCCCGTCGGTCTCCACGTCGCGGCGAAAGGTGGTCACCTCGTACATCCGCCCGTCCTTGCCCAGCACCCCCACCGTGCCGTGCGCCACCCCCACGGGAACGGTGCGGCGGAAGATGCGCTGCACGTCGCGGGGGCGGGCGGCGGTGGCCAGGTCCCAGTCGCCGGGGGTGCGGCCGGCCAGGGCGTCGCGCACGGCGCCGCCCACCGTCCACGTCTCGAACCCCGCATCCTGCAGGACGCGGGTGATGCGAACGACCTCTTCCGGCGCGCGCAGCTCCGGGCTCGCTTCCGTCACCGTTCCTCGTCGATAGCGGGCGGGCCGGCAGCCGGCGGAGCGATCGTGTTCGGTTCGATCATCGTCCTCGTGCGCCCCGCCGGGCCGGGCGAATGCAAGCGTATTTGCGGCAACGGCTTGGCGGATCGGCCACTCTTAATTATCTTGTAATCGCGAACCGCTCCCCCCACCTCAACCGCGCGTGTGATGACCACCCAAGATCTCCTCCTCCAGGCTCCCGCCAGCGACGCCTTCCGCGCGGCATTCCGCTCCTTTCGCAGCAGCGGCCGTCCCAACGAACGGATCTCTTTCGACCGGCTCTCGCCCCCCGTCAAGGTGGAGCGGACGCTGACCAAGGCGCTGTTAGAATATCCCGACCTCGCCATCGAATCAATCGAAGTCCGCGGGTCGAGCGGGTGCGAGTTCTTTCGTGGGACGCTCATCGTGCGCACGACGACGGAAGAGCGGCACGTCCGGTTCCACTGGGACTGCAAGTGGCGGGCGGAGCAGGAGGGGTGGGCGGACTACTTCGGCTTTCCGGACCAGGCGCGCGCCGCACGCGAGTTCGGTCACGACTGCTTCCGCTCCTGGGTGGAGGAGCGTGTGGTGCCGCTGGAGCCGATGCTGATCGTCGAGGTGATCAACCGCCAGGAGATGCCGGCGATCCTCGCCTGAGGACATCTCGAGTTCAGATCAAGAAGGGCCGCCCTGACGTCGGGCGGCCCTTTTGCTTTCCATCAGGGCGTCTCACGCAACGGCAACTGCATGGCCTCACGCGGAGACGCAGAGGGCGCGGAGAGACCTTCGCGTCCTCCTCAGCGTCTCCGCGCCTCCGCGTGAGATTGCTGTTCGCCCGCTGGCTCGCGAGTCCTGCCAGACGGACGGGAGGCTTGGAACCGATGTTGAAGGATGCTAAGCTGCTGGTCGCTAGCCGCTCAACCTTTTTGAGGCCTATCCCGTGCTCATCTTCCGCTGCTGGCACCGCGTCGGACTCCTGCTCGCGCTCGGCCTGGTCGCCACCCCGTCCGCGGGGCAGGATCGGGCGCGACCGTCGCCGTTCACGACGGAGATCTGCCCGATACCCGCTGGAGTCGCGGGATATCCGGTGTCGGTGCGGTTCTCGGATGGAACTGTGCTGGACGCGGAGTTCGGGCGCGCGTTGGCGCAGGCGGTGGCGCGGCGGTGGGAGCCGCCCAGCCGAGGCCGGGGCGAGTACGCCGGGCTTTCCCGCCTCAGACGCCGTGTGCAGCCGCCGGAGCCGCCGTGGCCGCAGGACTGGCAGCCGTCAGCGGGCGATACTGCGCGCGTGGTGGTCACCCTCTTCCGCGCGGCACCTCCTGGGCCGGTGCAGATGCTCTCCATGTCCGGCAACCGCGCGTTCGACCGCTCGGTCGCGGCGCACTTCCGCGATCCGGCACCCGCGAGTCCCGAGCTCCCGCCGCTCCCGGTCGGAGCCGACTCGGTGCGCGTGCAGATCGGGTTCGGGGTCGACCCCGGGTCGGGTGCGGCGGGGGTCGTGCGCTTCGCGGCTCAGCAAGCGCCGGCGCAGCTCGTGCGCGGATCGCTGAGGTTCAGTCCCGGGATGCGCCCCACCGAGAGCCGGGTGCAGTCCGAAATCACGGTGAAGTACGATGTCGATGTGTCCGGCCGCATCCCTTCCGAGTCGATCGAGATCCTGTCGGGCGCGAACCTGGGCTTCGCGAACGCGGTCGCGGAGGGGCTCGCCGGCGCGGCGGGCACTCCGGCTGTCTCCAATTGCCGCGCGATCACTTCGACCGTGGTTCAGAAGTTCCGCGGGCGCTGAGGAAACGCTGGCGGACGGTTGCAGCGGGCGCACCAAACGTGCACCTTGCTCCGCTCTCGCTCGCCCTTCCCCTCCCGCATCGACTCATGACCCACAGCATCAACCTGTCGCCCGACGAGCTGTCGCGGCTGGTCGTAGAAGCCGCCGTGAACGCGGACGAGCAGGGCTACTGGTCCGGCCCCGGGACCGCGGCCGAGAACGCCGTCGCGCACCTGACCCGCTTCCTCGGCGTCCTGGCCGGCGGCGACGACGACCTCAACGAGCACGAGCTGGAGCTCTTCGGCGAAGTCTTCCGCGCCGCCACGGGCGAGCACCCCAGCGACGACGTCCTGCGCCGCTCCGTAGCCGAGAGCGTGCAGCTGGCCGACGATCCGGACGCGCTCCACGACTACCTGATGGCCACCCCCGCCTACCTAGAGTCCGTGCTGGCGATGGACCGCGAGCGTGGCACCCAGAACACGCGCCAGGTGGTCACCGCCCTCAGCGGCCTCGCCCTTGCCATGCTCGCCGCCGACGGGCGCGCCGAGCCTGAGGAAGACTCCGTCTTCACCACCCACCTGGGCCACCTGCGCGCGCGGATGGAGGCGTTGGGCGGGGATCCGGAGGGTTGACGCGGGTGGCCTGGGGCTGGGCACCGGGGGCTGAAGCCCCCGGCTGGAACTACGGGAAGGCGGCTGAAGCCGGCTCGAGTAGCGGGGCATCAGAGCCCGAGTCCGCGGAGGCGGACTTTGTGCTGTTGTTGCCGCGAGTTTACTCGCCCGGTAGAGCCAGGAAAAGCAAAGAGGCACGGAGATCACCAATCTCCGTGCCTCTCTGCTTTCCCTCAATAACCGCTTACTTCACGAACAGCATGTCGCGGTACGTCGGCAGCGGCCACATGTCGTCGGGGACGATCTTCTCCAGGCGGTCGACGACGGAGCGCACGGCGAGCATCGCGGGGACGATGTTGTCGCGCATGTGGTAGGCCTTGGAGTGCACGTCGTCGCCGCCGAGGTCGGCGTTGTGGGTGCGCAGGGTGTCGAGGGCGTCGCGCAGCTCGTCGATCAGGCCGTTCAGCTCGCGGAGCGTGGAGTGCAGGCCGCGCGCGTCCAGCTTGATGTCCGCGGCGCGCTCGGCGGCGGCGAGGAGGTCGTTCATGTAGCGGAACGCCGCCGGAAGCACCATCGTGGCCGCCACGTCCGCGGTGGTCTCACCCTCGATGTTGATCGTCTTGAAGTAGGTCTCCAGCGCGATCTCGTGGCGCGACTCCAGCTCGCGGGCCGAGAGGACGCCGTACTTCTGGAAGAGCGCCGTGTTCTTGTCGCTCACCATCGTCTCCAGGGCGTCTAGCGTCGTGCGCAGGTTCAGCAGGCCGCGCCGCTCCGCCTCCACCTGCCAGTCGTCGCTGTAGCCGTCGCCGTTGAAGATGATGCGCTTCACGCGGCGGATCTCCGACGCGATCAGCTGCTGCAGGGCGTCCTCGAAGGAAGTCCCCTTCTCCACCTCCGCCTCGAGGGCCGCGCACAGCTCGTCGACCGACTCGGCCATGACGGTGTTGAGCACCGTGGCCGGCCACGAGACGGACTGCGATGCGCCCAGCGCGCGGAACTCGAACTTGTTCCCCGTGAAGGCAAAGGGCGAGGTGCGGTTGCGGTCGCCCGCGTGCTGCGGGATGTGCGGCAGCACGTGCGTCCCGAGCCCCATCAGCCCGCCCTGCTTGCTGGACGTGGCCGTGCCGCTCTGCTCGATCTGGTCGAACACGTCCGCCAGCTGCGTCCCAAGGAAGACGGAGATGATGGCGGGCGGCGCCTCGTTGGCCCCCAGCCGGTGGTCGTTGCCGGCGAAAGCCACCGCCGAGCGCAGCAGGTCCTGGTGCCGCTCCACCGCGCGCAGCACGGCGGTGCAGAAGAAGAGGAACTGCATGTTCTGGTGCGGCGTGTCGCCCGGCTCCAGCAGGTTGGCGTTCTCCGTGCCCAGCGACCAGTTGAGGTGCTTGCCGCTCCCGTTGACACCCGCGAAGGGCTTCTCGTGGAGGAGGCAGGCCAGCCCGTACTTCCGCGCCACCTTGCGCAGCGTGATCATCACGAGCTGCTGGTGGTCGGCCGCGAGGTTGGCGTTCTCGTAGATGGGCGCCATCTCGAACTGACCCGGCGCCACCTCGTTGTGCCGCGTGCGCTGCGGCACGCCCAGCTTGTAAAGCTCGCGCTCCACCTCGGTCATGAAGGCCAGGACGCGGTCCGGGATCGAGCCGAAGTAGTGGTCCTCCAGCTCCTGCCCACGCGGCGGCTTGGCGCCGAACAGGGTGCGCCCGGTGGTCACCAGGTCCGGGCGGCGGTAAAAGAACTCCTGGTCGATCAGAAAGAACTCCTGCTCCGGCCCGCAGGTGGCCACCACCCGCTCCGCCGTGTCGCCGAAGAGCGCGAGCGCGCGGCGCGTCTGCGTCTCCAGCGCGGCGATGGAGCGCAGGAGCGGGATCTTGACGTCCAGCGCCTCGCCCGTCCACGACGCGAACGCGGTGGGAATGGAGAGGTAGCAGCCGGCCGGGGTGTCCACGATGAACGCCGGCGACGTGGGATCCCACGCCGTGTAGCCGCGGGCCTCGAAGGTCGCGCGCAGCCCGCCGGAGGGGAACGACGACGCGTCCGGCTCGCCCTGGATCAGCTCCTTGCCGCTGAACTCCGCGACGGCGCCCCCGCCCACGTTCGGGGTGATGAAGGAGTCGTGCTTCTCCGCGGTGGAGCCGGTGAGCGGCTGGAACCAGTGCGTAAAGTGCGACGCGCCGCGCTCGGTGGCCCACTCCTTCATGGCGAGCGCCACCGCATCCGCCACGCTGGCGTCCAGCGCCTCGCCGCGGTCCACGGTGTTCATCAGCGCCTTGAACACCTGCTTGGGGAGGCGCGCGCGCATCTCCGCCAGGCCAAAGGTGTTCTTGCCAAAGATTCCTTCGATGTCCATGGGGCCGCGTGCGGCGCCATCTCCGTTTCGGCTGTCGTCTGCTTCCCAGGTGGCGGCGGCCAGGGTGTCGAAGCGGGCGGCGGTCTTGGGCATTGGAGCTCCTTCCTTTTGCTCGGGTTGAAGGGCGTTGTGGTCTTGCTACCGCTCCGCCTGCACGCGCGGCCGAAGGCCGAGCACAGCGGTTTCCTTGATGGTCGACAGGACGATGCTGGTGTTCGTCCACTGCACTCCCGGCCAGCTCTGGATCTCGGCGAGGAGCCCCTCCAGCCCGGAGGTGGTGTCGGTGCGCACCTTGAGCAGGTGCGAGCCCTGGCCGGTGATCGAGTGGCACTCCAGCACTTCGGGGTGCGCCAGCACGCGTGCCCTGAACTCCTCGTAGAAGCTCGACCCCGCGATCCCCACCGCCAGGAACGCGGTGACGTCGCGCCCCAGCAGCTTGGGATCGAGCACGGCGGCGAAGCGGCGGATGATCCCGCGCTCCTCCAGCTTCCGCAGCCGCTCCCCCACCGCGGGCGACGAAAGTCCCACCGCGACCGCCAAGTCGTGCTGGGAGGTCCTCCCGTTCTCCTGCAGCATCTCCAGGAGCCGGGTGTCCACATCGTCGATGCGAGTCTGACCGTTCACTTAATTTTCTTAAGTCTCTAGTGCCATACACTGAACTTTCGCAAATGATACGGCGGTGACGCTGCGCATGCAAGAGGTATGCGTCACGAATCTTTGTAACGACGAAAACGGGCCGGCCGTCGTGTGACGGCCGGCCCTCACCCCCGCTCGTTCCTCGCTGTGAGGGCCCCCTCCCCGCGGCCCCCTCCCCCGCCTGCGGGGGCGCAGGGCGGGTGAGGGGGAGAACACCCTGCGCGCTGCGCAAATCCCGTAGGGGCGCGATTCATCGCGCCCGTGCCCGCCGTTGCACCGGCCCCGTTCACGCACATCGGCACCGGTAGGGGCAGACCTGTGTGTCTGCCCGCCCCTGCCTCCGCCTCAACCTCTGCCTTCTGGCACCGATCCCGGTAGGGGCCGCCCCACGTGGCTGCCCGTGCCCTGCCCGATGACGACCTCCGCTGTTCACACGCGAATCAACCCGCCACGTCGAACCCCATCACAACGTCCGAAAACGTCGCGGCGTACACCGAACGCCCGCCCGCCGCGGGCGAGGCGAGGAAGTGCCCCGCGGGAAACCGGTGCTGCGCGATCAGCTTCCCATCGTCAGCAGAGAGGAGGTGCAACGTGCCGTTCACGGACCCGATCGCCACGCGACCGTCGCTCACTGCGGGGGAGGAGTCGTAGATCTCGCCTCCGGTCTCCGTCATCCACAGCTCGCGGCCGTCGGCGGCGGAGACGCAGCGCACCTGGCCCTTGTCGCCCAAGCAGCCGATGAAGATGCGGTCGCCTACGAGTGTGGGCGAGGAGTAGCCGAACTTGTCTCCGGGCGCGGTTGCCTGCCAGAGCGGGGCGCCGGTTGCGGCATCGAAGGCGTGCAGGACGTTGTCGTTGGAGGGGACGTACACCCGCCCACCCCCCACCGCCGGCCCGCCAATCGCCGGCGAGTACGCGAACGACTTGTCCGTGCACTGCCGCCGCCACACCTCGCGCCCCGTCGCAACATCCAGCGCGTACAGGTTGCGGTCCCACGCGCCGACGTAGAAGCGCTCGCCGTCGGTCGCGGCGGGGCTCTGCGCGAAAGCCGTGTCGCCCGCGGGGAGGGCGAAGCGCCAGCGGACGGCGCCGGTGCGCGCATCCAGCCCGTACACCGTCCCATCGCCCGACGCGATGGCGGCGATCCCCCCCGCCACCGCCGCCGACGCGTACACAGGTCCGCCCGTGGCGTGCTTCCACATGCGCCGCCCGGTGCGCGCGTCGAAGGCGTACACCCCGCCATCGGCGCTCCCCACGATCACCCGCTCCGCATCCACCGCGGGCGACGAGTGGCAGTACCCCTCGGTGCGCGCCGTCCAGATCTGCGTCCCATCGCTGGCGCGGAGCGCGGTGATCGAGCCGTCCATCGCGCTGGCGAAGAGCACGCCGTCCGCCAGCCGCAGGTGCGACATGACCCCGCCGGTGAGGCGCCGCTCCCAGCGCGGGCGCAGCGCTGCATCCGAACCCCTCACGCGCACGGGGAAGGCGCGCTGCGCACCCCCCTCGCCCGCACGCAGCGACAGGAGGTGTGCGCCCGGCCGCAGCCCCGCCGTCGGGGCGCCCGCGAGGGGGAGCGGAGCCCAGGCGCCCTCATCCCAGCGGAACTCGCGCGCGCCCTCCGCCCGCGTGGGAACGGCCGCACCCGCGCCCACCAGCGACACGCCCACGGCCCACAGCGGGCGCGCATCGCGGCGCGGAGCGAGCGGCACCGTCAGCAACGGACGCAGCTCGGGCGCCTGCGCCGTGCGGCGGGAGAGGCGCACCTCGCCCGCGTTCCAGTCCACATCCACGCGCTGGTACGAGCCCTGGTAAAGCCCCTTGTTCATCGTCCCGGCGACGCCGTTCCAGTGCCAGAGGAGGTCCTGGTGGCCGTGGCCGTTGAAGACGAGCTTCACGTTGTACGGCTCCAGCACGCGAAGGAGCTCGTTCTCGTTGTCCACCATCACGCGGTCGCGCCCCACCCAGTGATGGGTGAAGACGAAGACCGGCGTCTCGCGCCCCACCCGCCGCAGCTCGCGCTCTGCCCAGCGGAGCTGTCCGCTCTCGAAATGCCCCCAGTGCGAAAGGGGCACCGAGCTGTCCAGGAGGACGAAACGGCACCCCTTGTGTTCGAACGAGCGGAACGGCTCGCCGCAGTACTTCGCGAAAATCTGCGGCCCCAGCGCCGACCAGCGCACGTCGTGGTTGCCGGGGATGTGGTGCACGGGGAAGCTCATCCCGGCCAGCACGCGCGCGTACCCGTCGTACTCGCCGCGCCACCCATAATCGGTCACGTCCCCGCCGTTGATCGCGAAGTCGGGGCGGATGCCCCTCGCGATCTCCTCCATCATCGCCCTGCACTCCCGCTCGTTGCGCCCGAGCGCCAGGTGCGTATCCGAAAAGAACGCGAACGAAAACGCGCGCGGCGGCATCGCGAACGACGCCCCCGGCGTAAGCGCGGCTGCGATGCCGGCCTTCAGGAAGTCACGGCGAGTGAGGATCAAGGTGGGTGTCTGGGTGGTTGGGGGCGAGTGAACTCGCAGCAACAACAGCACAAAGTCCGCCTTCGCGGACTCCGGGTCGGATGCCGGCGTGCACGAGCCGGCTTCAGCCGCCTTCGCGTGGTTCCAGCCGGGGGCTTCAGCCCCCGGCGATTTGCCCCTGGCGATTTGCCCCCGATGTTCAGGGAGCGTAGCGGCCCGCCTCCACCACCTCGCGCACGCGGGCCAGGTCGCCGCCGTACGTGCCCAAGGCCAGCATCAGCTCGATGCGCGACTGCTGGCCCGTCATGTGGTCCGCGAAGATGGCGCCCATCTCCCGCAGCTCGTGGCCGCCGCCGGGGTAGGCGTAGGTGTCCAGCACCCGCCCCCGCGCCGAGCGCGACGCCACCACCACCGGCCGCCCCGCCTCCACCCAGCGGCGCACGCCGGGGACGACCGCGGGCGGCACGTTCCCCCGCCCCATCGCCTCCAGCACGATCCCGTGCGCGCCGCTGTCCAGCGATGCCTCCACCAGCCGCGAGTCCATCCCGGCCACCACCTTCACCAGGTCCACCAGGGTGACGGGCGACTCGGGCTCCAGCGGCGGCTTGCGGCGGCTCTCGCGATAGAAGAGGACGCGCCCCTTGTCCGTGATCCCCAGCGGACCCCAGTTGGGCGAGCGAAAGGTGCCCGCCGCCTCGGTGTGCGTCTTCACCACCTCGGCGCCCTGCACGATCTCCTCGTCCATCACCACCATGGTGCCACGCCCGCGCGCTTCGGGGCTGGCGGCAACCTCCACCGCGCTCATCAGATTGGCGGGGCCGTCCCAGGAGAGCTCGCTTGAGTTCCTCATCGCGCCCGTGATGACCACCGGGACTCCCGCCGGCAGGGAGCGGTCGAGGAGGTACGCGGTTTCCTCGATGGTGTCCGTGCCGTGCATCACCACCACGCCGTCTACCCCGCCTTCGGCGATGGCGTCGAGGATGGCGCGCCGCAGCTCCCACATCCGATCGATGGTCATGTGCGGCCCGGGGTAGCGCCCGAACTCGCGCACCTCTAGCCGCGCCACCTGGTCCACGCCAGGGACCGCCTCGAGGATCTCCGCACCGGTGAGCCGCGGGACGGCGCCGCCGCTCTCCGCGTCGATCTTCATGGAGATGGTGCCGCCCGTGGCGATCAGCACCACCCGCGGGAGCGCGTCAGCCACAGAGCACGCTCCCGCCGTTCACGTTGAGGATCTCGCCCGTGACGTGCCGGGCCAGCGGGGAGCAGAGGAAGACGATCGGCCCCGCGATGTCGTCGGCGGAGGCGATGCGGCGCAGGGGGATGGCGGCTTCGATGCGCTCGCGCCCCTCTCCGGCCATCGGCCCGGCGACCATCTCCGTGTCGATCCACCCCGGCGCCACGCAGTTGACGGTGACGTTGCGCGGGCCGAGCTCCACCGCCACCGACTTGGTGAGGGAGATGACGGCGCCCTTGCTGGCGGCGTAGTCGGCGTGCCCCGCCTCGCCGCGCTGGCCGGCGGTGGAGGCGACCAGCACGATGCGCCCGCCGTCGCCGATGCGCGCGGCGGCGAGGCGCACGCAGTGGAAGATGGAGTCGAGGTTGGCGCGCATCGTCCGCGCCCACTGCTCCTCCGCCATCTCCGCGATCGGCACGTCGTCCGGCGGCCACACACCCGCGTTGCCGACGAAGATGTCGACTCCGCCCAGCTCCTCCTGGCAGCGGTCGAATAGGAGCCGTGCCCCCTCCACCGTCCCGACGTCCGCCGACGCGGCGAAGGCGCGCACGTCAAGCGCGCGCAGCTCGGCGACGACCGCTTCCGCCTCGGCGGCGCGGCTCAGGTAGCCGATCCCCACATCGGCGCCGGCGCGGGCAAGGAGGAGCGCCGTCGCCCTCCCCACGCCACGCGAGCCGCCGGTGACGAGCGCGCGCCGCCCGCGCAGGTCGATGCTCAGGCCGGCGTCCATTTGCCCCCCAACTCCTCTGCGTGGTGCCGCTCCGTGTCCAGGATCTCGCGGAGGAGCGCGTCGGTCTTGGGATCGAGGGATTCGGCCAGGAGCGCCTCGTAGCGATGCACCTCTGCCTCCTCGCGAAGGCGCGCGGCGGGCTCCCAGCCCTCCATCCCCACCAGCTCGCCCTTCATCTCGCCCAGCTCCGCGAGCGGCGCGCCCATCTCCATCAACCGCACCGAAAGCCGCGACAGGTGGTGCTGCTCGTCCGCGTGCAGGTCGTTGAATCGCTCGGCGAGCTCCGCGGCGCCGCGCTCTTCCGCCTCCGCGGCGAGGGCACGGTAGAAGAGCGCCTGCGCCTTCTCGGCGGCGCGGGCCTCGGCAAGCAGCTTCAGGATGTCGGCCATTGGAATCCGGTTCGGGTGCCAGAACGCTACTGCTTCGCCGCGGCGGTCGACGGGCACTCGCGCCGCGCCGCCTTGAAGAAGCCGACCAGCGTCCCCGCCGCGTTCGGCACCCGCCCGACTCGGCCGTCCGGATGCAGCGTGGGCATTACGTCCGTGGTGACCGTTTCCGCCTCGTAGCGCCCGGAAACCACCCCGTCACGCACGGCGTCGATGGTGAGCTTGCCGCCGCGCACGTGGATCGCGAGGCGTTCGGCGTCTGGGTCCGGGTAGCTGTTCAGCGCCGCGTCCACCTTGAAGCCGCCCGGCTGCGGCTGCATTCCGAGCAGCCAGGCGCCGGGCGTGATGGAGCCGGGCGCGCCGGTGAAGGAGATCGTCGACTTGCGCCGCTCGTCCTCCATCGTCAGCACGACGCCGTCAGGCCGCTCGCAGTACCACGACGACCCGCCGAGGGGCCCTTCGATGGCGCCGCCCACGCGCCCGTTGAAGTCGCCGCTCTCCTCGCCGCACCCGGCCAGCACCAGCGCCGCGGCGGCCAGCACGCGCGCCCTCACCCGCACTTCTCCACCCACGCCACTTCGGGCATGCGCCCGGCACGATAGCTGGTCACGGCCTTTCCGTCCGTCTCGAAGATGATTCGGTATCCGCTGTCCGCGGGGGTCACCACGAGGTAGTGCCCGTCGGTGTACTTGTGCGGCTCCTGTCTAACCCGGCCCGCGTAGATCTGCCGGATGCGCTCCTCGGGGTCGCCGATGCGCGCGCCCTCCAGCGTCGCCACCCGTCCGGAGTCGACGTCGATGCGCGCCACCTCCCCCTTCGTGGCCAGCACCCCGACCCCGGCGGGGAGCCGGCCGGACCGGACGTACGCGCAGGCCTGCGTGGCGCCCGGCGCGTCCGCGAGCGTCACGTTGAGCCCCAGCGCGTCCCGCGCGTTCGACCCCACCTTCACCGACCCGATCCCGCGCGGCGTGACCGACCACGCCGTGTCCGCGCGCGAAAACTTGCTCGCGCTCGCGGGCGGCTCGACGCTGATGATCGGCGACTCGCCGGCCCCCGGCTTCGGCTCCTCCTTCGCCCTGCCCCCGCACGCCGCGAGCGCGAGGCCCCCGCACACGATCCACTGGTTCATCGCCATCCACTCCCTCCCGAGGTACCAGGCGAGTAAACTCGCGGCTACAACAGCACAAAGTCCGCCTGCGCGGACTCCGGGTCCGATCCCGCGCCCCTCAAGCCCACTTCAGTGGGCTTCCCGTGGTTCCAGCCGGGGGCTTCAGCCCCCGGTGTTCGGCGCACCCGGTGTTCGGCGCCCGGCGTTCACCCCTCCGCCAGCGCCCCGATCCTCCCCGCCCCGCCCCACGCCTCCGCGAACTCGCCCATTCCGTCCGCATCCATCTCGGCCCGGGCTTCAAGGGCATGGGTGAGGAGCGCGTCGGCGGCCAGGAGCGGGAGAGCATCCTCCCGCCCGCCGGTGCCGCGCAGCACCTGCTCGTACAGCGACATCGCCCCCTCCGCCAGCGCATCCGGCACCTCCCCGCCCTCCGGAAGCACGGCGACCATCTGCTCCAGCAGCGACGGTGGCGCGTCGGCGAGGCGGGCGCGCAGCCAGTCCGCGGCGGCGCTCACGCCCCAGCCAGCATCGGGCGCACGATCTCGGGGACGCGCTCCAGTGCCTCGGGCACGCGCTCGGGCTGAGTGACGCCGGCCTGCGCCATGTGCGGCTTGCCGCCGCCCTTGCCGCCGGCCAGCGCCGCCACCTCGCGCACGACCCGGTCCGCGCGCACGCCGCGGGTGACCATGTCGTCGGTGGAGACGGCAAAGATCGTCGTGCGGTCGCCGAGCGCGGCGGCGAGCACGGCCACCCCGCTCCCAAGCCGCTCGCGGAGCTGGTCGCCCAGCGCGCGAAGCTCGTCCGCGTCCGCCACGTCGACGGTGGAGGCGATCACGCGCGCGCCATCCACCTGGTGCGCCGAGTCCAGAAGGCGGCCGATGACGTCCGCGCCGCCTTGCGTGCGCGCCTTCTCCAGCGCGCGCTGGAGCTCGCGCTGCTCCCCGAGCACCTGCTGGATGCGGGGGACGAGATTCTCCTCGCGGGTTTTCAGGAGGGCGGCCACCTCGCGCAGCGTCGCCTCGTCGCGGCGGACGCGCTCGAACGCCTGCGGCCCGGTGACAGCCTCGATGCGCCGCACCCCCGCCGCCACCCCGCTCTCCGACACGATGCGAAAGAGCCCGATCTGCCCCGTGGTGCGCACGTGCGTGCCGCCGCACAGCTCCATCGACACGCCCGGGATGTCCACCACGCGCACCACGTCGCCGTACTTCTCGGAGAAGAGCGCCATCGCGCCGAGGCCGATCGCGTCCTGGTACCCCATCTCGCGCGGCTCCACCGGCGTGTTCGCCCAGATCGCGCGGTTGACGCGCCCCTCCACGTCCGTGATCTCGGCCGGCGTCATCGGCCCGCTGTGCGAGAAGTCGAAGCGCAGCCGCTCCGGCGCCACCAGCGATCCCATCTGGTGCACGTGCTCGCCCAGCACGGCGCGCAAGGCGGCGTGCAGGAGGTGCGTGGCCGTGTGGTTGCGCTCCGTGTCGCGGCGCGGCGGCTCCTCCACCTCCGCGCGCACCAGCCCCGGCGCGAAGTCGCCATCCACCGGACCGACCACGGCGACGCGCCCGCTCACCTTCCTCACCTCTTCCACCTTCATCGACCACCCGTCGCCGCGCACGTGCCCCGCATCGGAGACCTGGCCGCCGCTCTCGGCGTAGAACGGGTTCTCGCGGAGCTGCAGCGCCACGCGCCCGTCCTCCATCCGCCGGAAGGCGAGGATGTCCGTGTCCAGCGAGACGGCGCGGTAGGCGGCGTAGTCCTGCTCCGCGCCGGCCGCATCGCCCACCGCCTCCCATCCGTCCGCAAGCGCGTCCGCGCCCACGCCGATTCCGGAAGCCGCGCGGTCCTCGCGCGAGCGGCGGCGCTGCGCCTCCAGCTCGTTCTCGAACGCCTCCATGTCCACCGAGTAGCCGCGCTCGGCGGCCATCAGCTCGGTGAGGTCGGGCGGGAAGCCAAAGGTGTCGTACAGGCGAAAGGTGTCCGCGCCGCTCACCGTGCCGCTCCCGCCGTCGGGGGCGAGCTCGTCGAAGCGCTTCATCCCCGCATCGACGGTGGCCAGGAAGCGCTCCTCCTCCGCCCGCGTGTTGCGCAGGATGTACTCGCGCCGCGCGTTCAGCTCCGGGAACACGCCACCCATGCGGTCGATCACCGCCTCCACCACGTGCACCAGCGTCGGCTCGCGGCGGCCGAGGAGGTAGGCGTGGCGGACGGCGCGGCGCAGGATGCGGCGCAGTACGTAGCCGCGCCCCTCGTTGGACGGAAAGACGCCGTCCGCAAGGAGGAAGGCCGTGGCGCGCCCGTGATCGGCCAGCACGCGGTACGACACGCCCTGCGGAGTGTCGTACTCGTACGGCACCCCCACCGTCGCGACCGCGCGGTCGATGATGTCGGTGAAGAGGTCGGTCAGGTAGTTCGCCTTCACCCCCTGCAGCACGGACGCGAGGCGCTCCAGCCCCATCCCCGTGTCGATGGAGGGCGCGGGGAGCGGGTTGAGGTTGCCGTCCGCGTCGCGGTCGTACTGCATGAAGACGAGGTTCCAGATCTCCAGGAACTGCCCCTCCTCGCCCAGCTCCTCGAACTGCTCCTGCGACACCTCGGTCCCGCGCACGCCTTCGGGGCGCAGGTCGAAGTGGATCTCGCTGCACGGGCCGCAGGGGCCGGTGTCGGCCATCTGCCAGAAGTTGTCCTTGTCACCCAGCCTGAAGATGCGCTCCGGCTTCACCCCGGCGATCTCCAGCCACAGCTTCTCGGCCTCGTCGTCGGTGTAGTGCACCGTCACCCAGAGCCGCTCCTTGGGGATGCCGTACTCCTCGGTCAGCAGCTCCCACGCGAAGCGGATGGCGTCGCGCTTGAAGTAGTCGCCGAACGAGAAGTTGCCCAGCATCTCGAAGAAGGTGTGGTGCCGCGCGGTGACGCCCACCTGCTCCAGGTCGTTGTGCTTGCCGCCCGCGCGCACGCACTTCTGCGACGTGGTCGCCCGCGTGTACCCGGGGTTCTCCCCCAGGAACACCTTTTTGAACGGCACCATCCCCGCGTTCGTGAACAGCAGCGTGGGATCGTCCCCCGGCACGAGCGACGCCGACGGCCGGACGGTGTGCCCCTGCCGGGCGAAGTAGTCGAGGAACCGGGTGCGGATCTCGTCGGAGCGCATGTATGAAGACCGGGATAGGGATCGATCGAAGCGAACGCGCAACTTAACGCACCGCAGGGGCGCGGTTCAAGGCGCGCCGGGCCGATCCCACCATCACGACGCGAGGCGAGCCTTGATCGCGGCCTCCAGAACCGGATACGCATCACGCGCTACCCGCACCACATCAAGGACCTCGTGCCGGCCAATCGCGCGTGCCGAAAGGGGATTGCGGGGCGGGTACCGATGATGGACCGCGAATGGGGTGAGCTGGCTCGTTGAACCGATTGCTTCCGCGACGGCACGATCGAGTCTCGCAACCTGCTGCACCAGCCGCGATGCTGTGCTGTTCTTCGGGTTCGACACCGTACGTGATCAGCAGAGCCTTCAGAAGCTTCTCGATCGCCTGTTGTGCATGGAATCCCATCGGACTCGCTGGCAAGCCGGGATCCGCTACACCTGCTTCCACCCAGGCCCAATCGTCACTCGCGGACCCAACATACGATCGTGCAAGCGCAGCGCGAAGCTCATCGCTGCTCATACAGCACCACGCCGCGCGTGTACGCAGGATACGCCAGCGTGCCGGGTACGGAGACGGACGCGTTGAACTCGGTCTCGCCGAAAACCTGCACGTCCACGGGCCAGGGGAAGTCGTTGAACAGCTCAGAGAGGCGCAGGCTGTCCGCCACCCAGTCGTCCACCGGATCGCGGACGACCACGAGGATGTCGAAATCGCTCGTACCGCGCGGACGCCCGCTCACGCGCGACCCGTGGAACAGGATGCGCGCTACCCGGTCGCTTTCCGCCTCGAGAACCCGCTCGCAGATCTGCCGCGCGGAGCGCAGATCTTCCTCCCAGCATCGGATCGTTGCTTCTGCCATCGTTCCGCTCCTCCTGTGCGCCCGCTCATGTCCCAAGCCATTGTAGCGCCGCAGCACGCCCTCGTTCAACCCCGCACCACAACACCGCCAGCTGCGACACACGGTGCGCGCCACGAGGCACAGAAGAAACGGCGAGAACTCCGATGAGCTCTCGCCGTACCTTAGTTTCGCCCGACAGGAGGGGGTCCAACGCCGCGTTACTCTAGCCGGCTTCAGCCGCCTTCGCGTCGTTCCAGCCGGGGGCTTCAGCCCCCGGTGTTTTCAACCGCCAGCCCCATCCACCGCCACCGGCTCCCCCACCGGCACCGGATGGTACAGCCGCACGCACTTCACGCGGCGCTCCTCCACCTCTTCCACGCGCAGCTCCCACTCGCCCTCCGCGCCGGGCACGGCCACGACGTCGCCCTCAACCGGCACCCGGCCCAGGGTGCCGAAGACGTAGCCGCCCAGCGTGTCGAAGTCGTCCACGGGAAGGTGCAGGAGGAAGCGGTCGTTTACCTCGGAGAGGGAGACGGCGCCGTCGATCAGGGTGTCGCCCTCGGGGGTGTGCTCGAACTCGGGCTCGGCCACGTCGAACTCGTCGTTGATCTCGCCGACGATCTCCTCCAGAATGTCCTCCATCGTCACCAGGCCGTACGTGCCGCCGAACTCGTCCAGCACGATGGCGAGGTGCACGCTCTGCTGGCGCAGCTCGGCCAGGATGTCGCTCACCGGCTTGGTCTCGGGCACGAAGTACGGAGGGCGCATCACGGCGCGCATGTCGAACCCGGCGCGCCGCTCGGCATCGCGCAGCAGGGGGAAGAGGTCCTTGATGAGGACCACGCCCACGATGGTGTCGATCGTTCCCTCGAAGACCGGGAGGCGCGAGTGGCCCTCCTCGAAGAAGACGTCCAGCATCTCCTCGAACGATGCGTCCACGGGGATGGCGGCCATGGCGGTGCGCGGCGTCATCACCTCGCGCGCCACTGTGTCCGAGAAGCCGAAGACGCCCCGGATCATCTCGCGCTCGTCCTCCTCGATCTCCGCGGGGTCGGCGCCGGCGGCCACCAGCATGCGCAGTTCCTCGTCCGGCTCGGTGAGGTGCGCGAACCCGGCGCCGCCCAGCCCGAACGGCCGCAGCGCCAGCCGCACGCACAGCTCCAGCGGCTTGAGCACCGGCCAGAACACCACCCACAGCGCGCGCAGCACGGGGTATCCCAGCACCGCCGCCACCGATTCAGCGCGGTGCACGGCCACCAGCTTGGGGACCTGCTGCCCCAGCGTCGCGTGCAGCACCACGACGACCGCGATGGCGATGATGTCCGCGGCCGCGGCCGTCGAGCCGACGACGGGGAGCGCGCGGACGGGGCCCAGCAGCGGCACGAGGTACGCGCGCGAGGCCGCGAGGGCGTAGGTGCCCAGGAGGATGGATACGAGGCTGCGGCCGACCTGGCCGGCGAAGAGCAGCTCCTCCAGTTGGCCGAGCGCCGGAAGGACGCGGGCCGCGCGGGTGTCGCCCTGGCGGACGTGCTGCTCGATTCGGGTGCGGCGAACGGAGAGGAGGGCGAACTCGGCGGCCACCAGGAAGGCGTTGACCAGCACGAGGCCCAGCACTGCGAGGATGCTTAGACCGCCAGGTTCAGGATCCATGCGAGGTGTACGTAGGAAGGGAGCCCGGCCCACCCGGGCTCCCCGAATCGCGCGGAGCGGCCGGCGCGCCGAACCCTCTCGGCACTATCCCGGCCCTCCGTGCGGCCGCCGCGTCAGGCCGCGGCGGTCTCTGTCTCTGTCTCGGCTTCCGCTTCCGCCTCGAAGCCGACGGCTTCGGGTTCCGCTTCGGCCTCGACGGGCGAGTTGGCGATCACCGGGCGGCAGAAGCGCAGCCCGATCCCTGCCAGCTCGTCCAGCTCTTCGCGGGTCAGCGCCGGATAGCGCTCGCCCATGAAGTCCACCGTATCCTTCATCCACTCCTCCTGCTGCTCAGCTTCGGCGCGAAGCACGCCACAGCGGTGGATGTGGCTGAACAGCTCGTTCCGAGCCTCTTCCAGCGCCGAGGGCGCGGAGGAACGCTGCGGCTTCCGATCACGATCGCGGTTTCTGCTCAAAAGGCCTCCAAGTCGCGAAAAAAGAACCCCTCGCGCGGAGGGGAGAGTGGTGCGTTGCAAATGTATGGTAATCTAACGCTTTCCCGGCGTTTTGGAAACTCCGGGGTCCATCCTTTGCTACCCCGGCTCCGCGCGGAGGTTGCGGCCTCGCGGGGGGAACGTCTGGCGGAGGGTGATGATGGCGCGCGGGGGGATCGAGCGGGGCCCGGTTCGGGAGCGGTGGAGGTGGCCGGTGGCGCGTGCGTGGTGGCACACCCTCGGCCTGCGCGCGTCGTCCGCGCACGTGGGCCCGTACCGCGTGCACTGGGTGGAGGCGGGCGACCCGGCCGCCGAGACGCTGGTGCTGATCCACGGCCTCAGCGGGTCGTCGCGCTGGTGGCAGCGCAACATCCCGGCGCTGGCGGCGCGCTACCGCGTGGTGGTGCCGGACCTGATCGGCTTCGGGCGCAGCCGCTGCCCCGGCCCCCTGCCCGCCATGCCGGACGTCGCGTCCGTCTTCGCGAGGTGGATGGACGCCGCGCGGACGGGCCCCGTGCACCTGGTGGGGCACTCGATGGGCGGCCACCTGGCCGTCCACGTCGCCGCGCGCCATCCGGAGCGCATCCGCCGGCTGGTGCTGGCCGATGCCGCCGGCCTCCCGCGCCCCGTCACCATCAGCTCGGTGGTGCGCTTCGTCTACGAGCTCGCCCCGCCCAAGCAGTGGGGCGACCCCGCCTTCCTCCCCGTGATCTGGGGCGACGCGCTCTCCGCCGGCCCGCTCGCGGTGGCGCAGGGGCTCCGCAACATCCTTCGCGACGACGTGCGTCCGCTGCTCCCCGTGCTCACCCAGCCGACGCTGGTGATCTGGGGCGCGGGCGACGCCGTCATTCCGCTGGAGAACGCGCACGTCTTCCGTGCCACCATCCCCGGCGCGCGGCTGGCGGTGATCCCCCGTGCCTTCCACAACCCGATGGTCGACCAGCCGGAAGCCTTCAACCGGCTGGTGCTCGACTTCCTCGCGGGCGAGCAGGTGGGGGAGTGACGCGTCCCGGCGAGGCGCTGGGCCGCGCCGCCGCGGAGTGGATCGTGACGCGGCGGGTGGAGGTGAACGGGATCGCCGTGCGCTACCGTGAGGCGGGGAGCGGGCCCGCGCTGGTGCTGGTGCACGGTCTGGGCTGCTCGGCGGACTACTGGGTGCGCAATGGCCCGCCGCTCGCCGCCGCCGGCCTGCGCGTCCTCGCCCCCGACCTTCCCGGCTTCGGCCGCACGGAGGGCCCGTGGCGCGGCCTCGACATCGACGAGCAGGCGGCGGCCCTCGCGGCGTGGGTGGACGCGATGGGCCTGCCGCCCGCCGCGTACGTGGGCCACTCGCTCTCCTGCCAGACCGTCGTGGACCTCGCCGCGGACCATCCCGACCGCGCTGTCGCCCTCCTCCTGGCCGCCCCCACCGGCGACCGCAGCGAGAAGCGCCGCATCCGCGAGATCATCGGCTTCGCGCGCGACATGTTCCGCGAGCCGCTGTCGCTCGTCCCATGGATCGCGGAGGCGTACCTGCGCGCGGGCCTCGTCCGCTGGTTCCTGACCTGGTGGAAGGCGAAGCACCACGACCTCTTCGGCACCGCCGCGCGGGTGGGCGTCCCCGCCCGCGTGGTGGTGGGCGCGCGCGACCCGGTGGTCCCGATCTGGTTCGCCGAATCGGTGGCCGCGGCGCTCCCCGGCGCGCGCTGCATCGTGATCCCCCGCGCCGCCCATGCCGTCATCTTCGACGCCGCCGAGCGCTTCAACGCCGCCATCCTCGACTTCCTCCGCGAGACCGGCCACGCCGACCCCGGGCCGCTGCCGGACACGGCGCTGCGGGGGAGGTGAGGAGCACACAATCGAAATACGCCCGCGGCCGTCCTCAATCGTGAGGGCCGATAAGGATGCCGCTCCCCCAGAACACACGCGGCGGCTCGTCCTTTGGGTGATCGCGCCGGAGGGAGCGCCTTTCACGTCCGAGTGCATTCAGGCTCGTCTCGTTCAGAGAGGGCGCCTCCTGAATGAAGCCCTCGGCCTCGGCGCCGGTAAGTGGAAGGAGTGTCCAGTACTGCGGATCATCACCCCCTCCCCAGTCGATCAGCTCACTGAAAACCGAGACGTACCGCTGAGCACAGGCGGGACAGGCGAGGATCGTGACGATGAAGTGGGACTCGTCGATCAGCTCCCTGAGCCGCGTGAGCCCGTCGCGAGCGCCCCATGCCGCACTTGCGTCGGCGGGCCAGCAACGGTCACAACCGAATCCCTGCGTCAGCATACGCGTTACCTCGACAGCGTCGTCCTTGAGTGCTCAGCGAGCCGCCGAACGGACCCTCACCGGACTTCACCCGATCCCCCACAAGCAGGACACGCCCCCGTCCCGCCGCACCTCTCGCAGTCGCCTTCGTGCCCGGCGAGCATTGCCACAGCTACATCAACCCCTGTCCCGTTACATGCATCACATTTACCATCGCCCTCGCACGCGGTACACGGTCTGGACGAAGCCGTGATGGACGGCCTTTCGGCCTTAAGAATTTCCTCGATCAGCGGCACCCACTCGCGCTTCCACGTCGATCCGTGGCTGCGGCAGCCGGTGCATTTCAAGTCGACGTACCAGAGGTAGAGGTCCCCCTCGCGGGAGACGAGCCACCCGGTACTCTGCTCCCATTCCCCGCAGGCGGGACATTCGCTGCGCAGGCCAAGCAGTTTCTCGCTGTAGAGGACGGCACCTGCTGGCCGGTCCGAGCTTGAGTGACTCATGTGACGTTCAGCCGTTAACGACCAGGGCTACATGCGCACGGCGTCAGGCGCAGCGACGGACTGTGCTGCGCCCGTGTTCGTGCGGGCTCGTACCCAATACAGCACCGCGAACACCGCGCAGGCAAGCAGGAGCGCGAGCTGGACTGGAGCGTAGTACCGGTGCCATTGCGGCGCGGAAACGCCATAGCTGTCGGGCAGCACCTTCAGATCGCACAGGTGCCCACCGCCGAGCGTCGCGTAATCGAACTCAGCGATCAACTGCGGCAAGGCCAGCAGTAACACCACGGGAATGGGCAGCGTCAACCAGCGCAGCAATCTCGAGTCACGCAGGCCCACCATCAGTAGCGGCAGGGCGAGCACGGCCGCGGGAACCCCGAGTAACCACACCGCTCGCCACGCATCGTCGGAGGCCATTGTGCAGGTGGTCATCAGCGGACCGACCAGCATAAGGCTGTACCAGTAAATCAGGAGCCAGCCGCCCACACCAGCGAGTTTCCGCCCTGGTCGATTCATAAAGCAGGATCAGAGTCAGCAGGCGCGGGCCCCGAAGCTCCGCCGCAGTGTAAGGCGAAGCACCACGACCTCTTCGGCACCTCCGCGCGGATGGTGGTGGGCCGCGCGCGACCCGGTGATCCCGGTGCGCTTCGCCGAATCGGTGGCGGCGGCGCTCCCCGGCGCGCGCAGCGTCGTGATCCCCCGCGTCGCCCGAGCCATCATCTTCGAGAGCACCAAAGATGGCGCGCCGCCTTAGCTGCGGACGGAGCACCAGATAGCAGAAGGCACTCGGGTAGCCACAGACCCGTTAGTCCGCGGCTAGGGAGATTCTCCATGCACCGCTGTGTTCACAAGGTCAGCCGCGGTGCCCGCTGAAAAGCTCCGAGTGCAGGAAGAGCAGGAGCATCTCCGCGCGGTTACGCGGCCGTGCGGTCCAGCACGGCGACCTCGTGAGCCAGGCGCGACCCCAGACGGTCCCGCTCAACCTCAAGATCATACCGCGCCTGGAGGTTGAGCCAGAATCGCTCGGTCGTACTGAAATACCTCCCGAGGCGGAGGGCTGTGTCCGCCGTTATCGAGCGCTTCCCCAGCACGATCTCGTTGATGCGACGCGGCGGAACACTGATGTCCTTCGCCAAGCGGTACTGAGACAGCTCCATTGGCAGGAGGAAGTCCTCGAGCAGCACCTCGCCCGGGTGGATCGGAGTGAGCTTGTCGGCTCCAGTCGTTGGGTTTGTCACGGCTCCTCCATTGCTCAATGTTAGTCGACGATCTCGACCTCATAGGCATCGCCGTGTGCCCATCGGAAGCAGATCCGCCACTGGTCGTTCACGCGGATGCTGTGCTGTCCGCGCCGACGCCCTTCAATGCCTCAGCCGGAGCGATTCGTAGAGCGAGTCGGGAAGTTCTTGATGTTTAGCGTCGCCACGCACCCTCCTTTCTACCTCTTACCTGGCGGAACGCGGAGGCGGGTCAAGCAGCCTGCCGCGAGCAGCTACGCGCGGGGGGCACTCGCCGTCGGCTTCAGCTCCTTCTCCATCGCGATGTGGGCGCCGGCGGTCCCCTCCAGGGTCTCACCGGTGGGTTCGTACCCGTGTCGCCGGTAGAAGGGTGCCCCGGCGAGACTCGAACCGACCTTGAGCCGCCGCAGCCCGCCCTCACACGCGGCCTTTTCTACCGCGCGCAGAAGTGCCGAGCCGATCCCGCCGCCCTGCGTGTGCGGAGCCACAAAGAAGTTCACGAGCTCGTCGCCCTCGAGGGCGCCGGTTCCGACGACCTCGCCGGCCTCCTCCGCCACGAAGCACACCCGCTCTCGATTCAGCGCGTCCACCTTCTCCGGTGAGAAGTAGTCGATGAGCGGCTGGAGGCGCTCCATCGGATAGTCCGCACTGTTCGAGATGCGCATCGTGGTGCGGATGAGACGCGACACCGCACCCGCGTCGGCGGAATGATACGGCCGGATATCTACCATGGGCTCGATAAGATCAGCGTGACGACCGGAGATCAGCCGCATGTAGCCTGGCGATCCTTACCCTCAGAAGCAATCCCGGCCGCGTCGGCTGCGGCGCATTGGTCAGGCCAGCGGGGGGCAGAGTTACAGTTGCTCCAGCCACGGGTGACCGGGATGCACGTGCTCCAGCGCGGCTCGAAGCCACTCCCGGCGCTCCGGGGCTAGGTGATCTCGAACGGCTCGGAAGTCCACCTCATCGGCCGCCCTGGGCTGTTTGGCCTTGTAGAGGAGCACCACCGCAGCGCACAGGACCGGGAGCCCCGCGGATGAGGGGGTGATGACCCGACGCGCGGGGCACCTGACGGCGGGATCGCGGCGGAATACCCACTGCTCGCCCACACGGTCGTTGAGCAGGAACTCGAACGTGATGTTCGGATCATCCGGTGACTGGGCGTGGACCTCATGCACGGGCGAGGAGAGCCATTCCGTCGCGGGCCAGCTCGTGAACACTCCCTTGACCACCTTGCGCAGCTTCCACCCGGCGAGGTGCTCGTGCAGATGCGCCTGGTCTTCGCGATAGAGTGCCAGGTCGACGTCGGCGTGCGCTCGTGTGAGCCGCCCGAGGAAGAGGTCGAGCGCCCATCCACCGGCGATACACCACGGCGCGGGAAAGTCGCGCATCAGGGTGGCCGCAGCGGTGAGGTCGCGCGGGAGCCGGCCGATCAACTCTGGGGGTTCCATACCGCTGACGTGAGCACGCCTGAGCAGCGAGTCCGACTCAACCTCGCCACAGCCTTCCGTGGACTACTCATGAACACAAGTTGCGCACGATGCCGGGTGAGCTGTGCCCTGTCCAGTGAAGCGCCTGCCATCCCGCCTGCAGCGCAGCCTCGACATTTCGCCGGTCATCGTCGATGAGCAGCAGTTCGTCTCCATTCAGCCCCACGGCCGCCTGGACCTTTGCAAAGAACTCCATATCCGGTTTCTTTGCTCCGAGGCTCGCGGAGTAGAAGATGCCATCCACATGCTCCGCCAACCTCAGCTTCTCCATGAGATAGGCGGCTCGCAGGTGTTCCTGATTCGTCGCCAGGTACACTGGTATTCCCGCGGAGCGAACCAGCGAGAGCTCCTGCAACAAAGCTGTGGCGAGTCGCGAATCTTTTTCGAACCAGTACGACAAGAACTCAGCCGGACTTACATGCGGAGCGATCCTCTGAAGCGCGGTCGTCAGATGCTCCATCAAGCCGGCGCGACCGAGGACGATATCCCCCCAGTACGGAGCGAAGAACGCCTCATGAAGCGTCTCAGACGTGAATCCAAGATCCTCATCGAGCGATGTCTGCCAGTGACGCCCGTCTTCCGGCCGCCCGTCGACCAGAACGCCGTCTACATCCACCATCAGTGCCTTGGTCGGCAAGGCTCCCCCCTCAATAACGCCAGTGTTCGTGCGCAACAGCCACTATGATCCAACGTGGGCGTGCTGGTGTGCGGCTTCCTGAGCTCCCGCGCCGCCCACGCCGTTGGCTCCGAGCGTCGTGTTAGGCGCGCCGGGATTCACGGAGATCACGCCACGCGCGGGCAGTGCCGGAGAGGTACAGGAGCCCGATTCCGAGGGAGACGGCAGAGAACAGTGCGTACCGTGACGGAAACCGCGCTGCCCCCCGAAGCAGCACGTTGACCTCGAACGGAAAAAGCAGGCCGCGCAGAGTAAAGATGACCCCGATTGCAACGAGGACAACGGTCAAGAACGGTAGAGGCCGGAAGCGACGCGCGCCTGAAAGGGCGTAGATTCCAAAGAGTGCAAAGGCCAACGCCAGCCCAAGCGTGACCAGGGCCGGAACCAGAGAGCCCCGGGCCGCTTGCTCGCCGAGTTCGGGGGCGCCGAAGTAGGCGTATCCTGGGGCGCCGACGAAGACCACAGCGAGGTGAAGAGCCGCGAGCGCGAAACTCGAAAGCGCCGCGGCCTTCAACAACTGGGCTCCGCGCGGCTGTGACGTGATCATGGAGGCGCAGGTTCGAAGGGTTTCGGAGGGTTCGTCGACCTGACACAATGGTCGAGGGTGCGGGACCGGCGCGCAAGCCTGTGGTTGGCGCTGCTAACGACCCCGTAACCCCCGCCAACCCATGGTCGTTTCGCGATCTACACGAAGCCGTACAGGCGAACCCGGTTCGATGCGTCGCGCGGGTCACGCCTCAGCTGTAGTCACCAACCTGAAGGATCCGCAGCCCAGGGAGAGAGGGAAGGCGGCGGTCGTTGGTCACGAAGGTCGTACAGCCCTCCGCCAGTGCCGCCGCGAGTTGTAGCGCGTCGGGAGTTCGCACACGGCTGGTCGCTCGGAGTTGTGCGGCCGCGCGAAGCAGGGCTTGGTCGATCTCGCGGAGGCGCACGCCCCTGCTTCGATTTAGAAGCGCTTCGTATTGATTGGCCAGAGGCAGGTTGCCGGCGCGATACGGCACGACCAGCACCTCGAGCAGCGTCACCGCCGAGGTCACGATCGTCAGACGTTCCTCATCCGCGGCGGCGAAGACTGGAAGCAGCGTTTGCAGGTAGAGCGGGTGCGCCTCGATGAAATAGATGAACGCCGCAGTGTCCAGCGCCACCGGCCCCGCGCCCACCTCATCGATCAGTCCCACGACTCACGCTCGTCCGCAACGTGACGCGTCGCGTCCATTCCCGCCCAGAGTTCCTTACCTAGGCCCTGAAGGTCAAGAATCGACAGCGGCTCATCCCTACCGAGCACCTCCGACAGGATGTGCGTGACTTCTTGTGCAACGGATCGGTGCTGGGACTCCGCTCGCAGCTTTAACAATTTGTAGAGCGGGTCCGGTAAGTTCTTGACGTTCAGGGTCGCCATGCATCCTCCTTTCTGCCTCCAATCTGGAGGAAAGTGGCAGCAGGGTCAACCGGCACCTGTGTGAGTGAATCGGAGGCATGTTGTACCCAAAATTCCGAGCGAGGTCGATCATCTGCGCCATCTCGTCGGCGCGGTAGCAGTGATTCCGCACCGGATCCGGCCAGAGCGCACCAATCGTGGTACGGCGGGGCAGGGCTCGCGCTCGGCCTTCCCGTCAGCCTGCTCGGGCTACGCCCGTTGATCGCCTCCGACGCTGCATTTTCGGTCGTGGGGCTGCCGGCGGTCACCGCAATCGCGGCGCTAGGGGTGGCGCTCGTCGCCGTCGCCGCCACATGGCTCCCGGCCCGCCGCGCCTCGTCCGTAGACCCCGCCGTCGTCCTGCGCGGAGTGTAGTCCGGCCATCCGGCGAGCGGGCCGTATAGGCCTCCACACTACGAGGTCCGCGGCCATTCGTCGGCTGCAGACGATTTTTAGGCGGCGAGTGGGAAAGCAGGTGTTGGGGTGGACGATCAACCGGGGAGAACGTCCCACCGGTCAAGGTAAACCTTCGCGTCGGACCAGTTCAGCCCAGACCCCGACGCTTTCCAAACGCCGCGTTTGGTAAGCGCTGCTTCTCGAATGTCGGCCACACGTTCCATCACCGCCCCGCTCTGGGCAACGTGAATGGCGACCGGATGGGGTGGTGGTGGCACGTGCACTAAGGCGAAGTACAAATTCTCCTGCGACGCCCGTTCCCGGATCAGCCAAAAGTTCGGGGTCGATAAGCCTTTCACATCCACCATGAACTGGATGCCTAGCGGGCTAACGACCAGCAGGTCGGCAATGGGCGCCGCGCCCATGGTGAACGAAACAAGGTACCCACGGCGGGTTGCTTCACCGGCGAAAAGGTACTGAGCTGCCCATTGGGTCTGGTACTTCTTGGCTTGCGGAGAGGGCAAGGTTAGGGGCCCTGAGCAGTTGGGGGTGAACCGCTTCGCCGTGGTTCGGAGGTGAGAATTTGACTGGGTGGTACTGCACCCGCAAAAACCGAGCGTGTGAGCCAAACAGCACGGAAGTGGACTCGGTTTCGCGCGAAGACACCCCGGCGGAAGCGCGAACAAGCCGTAGCCAAGATATGGACGTTCGAGTTCGCCACCCCACGGCTGGCGACCGTGTGAACTGAGGTTGGGCCAGAGTACGACCTACCCGATCGTGTCATTGAGACGACGTTGGGCAGCGCCTAAAGGATCTCGAACATACTGCGCCGCTCTTCGGCCGAATGCAATGGATACACTGGCAAATGCAGCCACGCGCGAGGGACTGCCGATGACCAGAGCTGAGTCCTGGCCTCACTAGTCTCCACAGCGACCGAGACCAAATTCAAGTCGAGGTTATAGCACTCGTGATAGCTGCCATGCGCGGGATTCGGGAAGGTCCCCCTGAACATCTTGTTATACGGCGGATCGAAATAGCGGATAAGTGCAGCCTCAGTGAAGTTGATCCAGAGTTGCTCAGGGAGGTCTGCCGAGGTGATCCGCTTGATGTGTGCGTTGTCCTCCTCGTCGCTCACACCGTGATTCTTCGTAATGCCGTCGAAGCTACCAAGCAGCAAATAACGGAAATTCAGCAGGACAAGCCAGATCTCTTGATCCGGTGACCGTGTGGCTGCCTCTGCGTAAATCCCGAGTAGCGTGGAGTGACCCTTGAGACGGTCAATCGCAGTTCGCTCACCTCCCGATCCAAAGGCTTGCCCGACGTACAGCACCTCTAGATCAAGCGCGTCCTGCATCTGCTGGACGTAGTGGGCAAGCATGCCGACTTTTCCCCAGCTCACTCGCTCGCCTGAAGGCGCGACTAGCGAGAACTCTGTGAACGGATACTCGGATCGAAGCTTGATGTCCGTGCGGCCAAGAAGGTTCGGCGTGGTATAGTCACGGTCCTCGAAGGAGGTGCCGCGCTGTATCCGCATTCTCCCGCGCACCATTGTCTCGTCGATCGCGAAGACGGCAGGATCAATAGTGATCCGTGGCCGGCGGCAGATTGCATAGACGTGACAGGGATGTTCCTGGAGATCCGGCTGTTGAGCTAGGCGATCCAGATCCTCGTATTGCGCGAGGAAGATCAGCTGGGTCTCTGCGTTTAGCCCAAACTCGCTGATGTACTTCCGTTGAGACACTCTCTTTTCCCGGTGGAGGTGGGTAGCTGCCATAACGACCAAGTACAGGCATCTGCGTGTAACGGTCCTTGCTTCACGAACAATGCCCGGCCGCACGTCGCCTGCAACGCCTAGTTCGGCCAGATGCCTGCGCCTGCGCCCGGCACTTACGCGCCCCGCCGTAACTGCTCGGCAAGCTCCTTGAACTCACCGCCTCTCTCGTTTGCCAGACGCGCAAGTACCTCCTGCCACCCTTCGGGAGGAGAACGGTAGGCCGAGCTGGAAGGATCGAGGCGCGCGCGCGCGATGGTGCTGATTGAGACACCGGCAGCCTCTGCGATCTCTTCCGCCGTGATACGCCGCGTCAGGATGTCTGTCGCCGTTTTGAAGTCCACACGCGTGGATGGATAGAGTTCTCTTGACAACACCGGAAATGGATAGAATATTCTATCCACGCAGGGCCAAAAGCAAGGCTGACCGATCTCCCGCCAAGAAGACCCGGCCAGCCTCACACACGGAACGACCCGAGAGCCGCCCGCTTTCCCAACGTAGCCCTGCACGGCGGCGCGGGTCAAGAGAATCGGAGGTCCAGATGGGCGAGGAGCAGGCTGGGGAGAACACCGCCGCCACCACTGAGGAGAACACCGGATTCAGGGTCGAGAAGCGCGAGTGGACCCGCTGGTGGAAGGTGCTCGACCCGGCGGGCGAGCTGGTGTGCCTGACTGTGTACCGGCGCGGGGCGAGAGAGGTAGCGCGCCGCTTAAACGCTACGGAGAAGAACAGGTAGCCGGACGCGCTCGGCAGCCGCGGGCGGAATTGCCTGCGGTTGCCGACGGACCGGATTCCCGCGCGCCGATTACCAGAATTCAGCAGCGAAGCGGCCCTCGCGGAGCAATGGATTGAGTACGATGACAGCGCCGCTTCGTCAGATGTAACACTTCGTCAACTCGGTTCCGGCGCGCGGTCAGACTCTTCGATCTCCATCGCAGCTCGCTGCATTACCCGACGTGCGAGATCGAAGAGGTCGAGCGCGGCGATCTGGTGTTCCTCGGACGTAGTGAAGATCGCTTCCGCCGCAGGCTCGCGGCCAGAGCCTGGGTCCGGGTAGCGGCCCGCCCACATCACGAAGTCGGTGAGCAACCTCAGAATTGCTCGATCTTTTGCCGACAGATCGGGGACGAATGCGGCAAGCTCCTCCAGCCGGTGATGTTTGAACTGGCGTTCATCCGTGATGAAGGCCCCTATCCCTTTCCGGATGATCAGCATGGCCTTGAGGCAAACCTCCAAGCTGTACCCAACCAGCATCAGGCCCACGGCGCAGTACTGACTGTCGCACACCCCTCTAGTCGGGAGAGGCATCTGGTCAAGATTTGGCTCGCTCTGGAGTACAATCGTCGCGGCCTCCGAGAGCGCACGAGCCTGGCTCAGCCAGAGGACGGGGGACTTCAGATCCTGGGCGGTTGGGGGCCGCTCAGGATCCGAAGGCAAGCCGGCTAGTTGCTGAGCCAGTGCCCACCGGTGCCATGCGAGGGCGGCGTAGCCGAACGGATCAGCGGCGAAGCCTTGGCGGTTGGGCAGCAGGTGCTTCACAAGCGGGTGCATGAACACTCTTAAGGTATGGTGTCGAGTTGCCCTGCCAACTACTCAAGAGGGGGCAACGGTACGTGTGAGATTTTGTTGCGGATTCGCTCCAGCGCTTTCCTGCCTACATTTCCAACGATCGACCGTCCTCTATAAAGGTCTCCATTCCCCAAGTGCAACTTGAGCCTTTGAGGATAGTTGTGGGCGTGAGGCGAAGATGGAAAGGGGTCTGCATCGTTTCGGTGGATGCACCACTGCTCTCCGGCAACACGCACCTTAAGCTCGACGTGCTCCCCCTGCGTTCCCCCAATGATGAGATGGTCGGGAATGACTCCTTCTCGAAGGTTGATCGTTCCGGATCGACTTTCCCCAACGGAGATTGCCAAGCTGTCAAGCACAATCTCGCGTATGGCATCGGCATCCAGGCTCGCGTACCATGTTTCCTCCTCACCTGCCGCCGCTGCGTGCGTCGACAGAAAATTCTCTATTCCCGCGACTGAGATGTCTACCCTGTATCGTACGCGAAGCACCCACTGGGCAAGCCCGATCTGATGCCGAACGCTATTTTCTAGCACCGTGAGATCCCGTGACTAAGAGGTGAATGTGCGTACGCGGCTCTTTGCGCGCCCACCGCGCTACTCATCGGAACCGGGAGTCTGCCAACGATGAGCTACTTGGATCATAGCAGCCTAACGACACCAGTGTCAGCCGTGCGGGCCGGGCACGCAAGCCTGGCGTCCGCCGAAATATGGACGCACTCGCATTCCCTGCAGCCGATTGTTAGGCCTTCCGCAGCCTGACCCGGTGAACGAGATCGCACGCGCCACAAGTGATCTGATAGTAATAATTATCAAAAGTCGAATTGTCGACGATTCTGGCGGCGAGTTGGGTCGAGGCACATCGAGGACAGAACCCCGCCGTGATCGGATCATCCGCAGGGAACTCTCCCAACGCTAATTCTAGCAAGCGCTTCTGGAGGCGACGCGCGGAGTCGGCTTCGTCTCTGTCGCCCGCGATCTCCTGCGCAATGCTTGTGAGATCAGCGAGAGTGCGAAGCTGAAATCCGCGATACTCCGCAACGAGCGTTGGCAAGGGCGTGCCATCGATCAAGACGGGAATCACCCGCAGAGCTTCGTCGTCAACTCGGCGGCGAACCGCTGCTCGAAGTTCTGTGCCGACCCACCTCGACGTTTTCGCCGACGAAACTCCAGAGGGTGACAAAGGTATCGCACTCGCCTATTCCAGTTTCAATGCCGCCCGTGATTGAATCGCCCGGCCGCAACTGCCATTCGTCAAACCAGACGTCGATCCCTCGCTCCACCAATCGGGAAGCGAGCAGTCGTGCTGTTTCCTTATCGGCGGCGTTGTGGCTGATGAAAGCCTTCATGGGACCCGGCTGGGGTAGTGGACGGCTTTGCCACACTCTAAATAGAGCGTATTCGTATATGCAGGGACGTGTATATTCCACAACCCGCGCTATTTCGTGATTTCGGACTTAGCCTGGCGAGTTGATATGCGAAAAACTGCGGGCATCCAGATAACGTGCGGACCGCTTGTCTACGCACGAGTTCTCCTCCACCAGAGGCTCGTCCGGCGGACATGATGGTGAGTTTTTAAAGGGGGAGGATCGCTGTATAATGCTCTCGAACGGCGTTCTATCTGGAGATGCGGACATGCCGCGCGAAGCAGGCAAGATATCCACGCACCATCCGCCCGCTGCCCCGGAAGCTTGAGCCGAAACGGCGGCCCGCCTGGCCGCCGCTTCCGGCGACCGGATGTTGGCCGGCGCCCTACAACCGCTCCACCACCGCCCACGCGAGCAGCGGCACCATGATCTCGTGGTGCCCGGTGATGTGGAAGCCGCGGCCGCCGCTGTGGCGCGTGGGGCGCTCGACGACGTTGACGCGCGTGCGGTAGTGGGCCTGCATGTCCAGGTTACACGCGGTGAAGTGGCCCGGCTTCCCCGCGTTGAGGTTGCGCGCCACCGTCAGCGCCTTCAGGAAGACCTCCGGCATCACCACGGCCGAGCCGACGTTGATCACTACGCCGCCGTCGTCCAGCCGCGGGAGGGCGCCGGCGAGGCGGCGGAAGTCGTGGTGGCCCGTGGCGCCGATGGCGGCGCCGTCCGCGGCGGGGTGCTGGTGGATGATCTCGGCGCCGAGCGCCGGGTGCAGCGTGTAGGGGATGCCCAGGTGGTGCGACTGGAGGAGGAGCGAGAGCTCCGGGTACGCCAGATCGTTGCGCGCGTCCAGGTCGCGGGCCAGCGCCTCGCCCATCCCCCACCCCGCGCCCATCCCGCGCGTGAGAGCGGCGTTCATGTCGCGCCCCGTCTCCTCCGCCATCCCGAAGGAGCCGTCGGCCAGCCCCGCCTCCACGTCCTCGCTGGTGCCGCCCCAGCGCGCCATCTCGTAGTCGTGGATCCCCGCCGAGCCGTTTGAGGCCAGGTGCGACACGGCGCCGCGCCGCATCAGGTCGATGAGGAGCGGCGCGAGACCCGTCTTCACCACGTGCCCGCCCAGCATCCACACCACCGCGCGCTCGCGCCGGACGGCGTCCGCGATGGCGTCGGCGACGGCGAGGAACGACTCGGCCTGCAGGATGTGGGGGAGCGACGAGAGGAAGCTCGCAAAGGTGCGCTGCGCCGGGTCCGCGGGGACGGGGGCGGCGAACTGCTCGGCGAGGACCTTGTTGGGGCGCCCGGCCACGGGGACGGTGCGCACCAGCGAAAGGTCCGCCTCGGGCGCGGGGCCGGAGGCGGACCTGGATGGATTCGTGTCGTCGGTCACGTGGAGGGGCGGGTGGGGGTCAGCGCGCGGGACGGTAGCTTTCCAGGTGCATCGTCAGCGACCCCACCACCGGCACGCGGCTGCGGATGAGGACCACCACGCGGCGCGCGTCGTCCGTGAAGTGAACCTCCGCCTGCCCGCCCTCGCTGAAGAGGCCGCTGGTGCGGATGCTGGGGCGAACCACGATGGTGCGGAAGCGGCCGGCGGGGACCTGCACCGTCTCGCGGCGCACCACGCGCAGGATGACGGGGTTGCCGTCCTCCTTGAAGTAGTCGCGCAGCGTGTACGTCTTCCCCACTTCCAGCGGCAGCGTGCGGACGTGGTACAGGAACGACAGGTCGTCCAGCGGCTGGCTCGTGGGGAGCGTACCGGTGTCGCCGTTGTCGCGGCGCCAGGTGCGGCGCTCCGGGTTGAAGTCGTAGGTGCGGTCGCGCCGGTAGCGGACCTCCTGCAGCTTCTGATGGAAGCGGCGCGAGAAGCCGCCCGCCGTGTCGATCCACGTCTCGTACAGGTCGTTGACGCGCGCGCCGGGGACGCCGCCCTGCACCGTCATCCGCGCGTGGTAGGCGGGACGCCCGTTGACGTTCTGCACGCCCAGCATCTCCAGTGAGCCGCGGCCCACGTTGAAGCCGCCCAGCTTCACCTGGTACTCGGCCCGCTCGCCGGGCCCGTACACCCGCTGCGGGGCGGACGCGGGCCCCGCCGCGGCAAGGAGCACCACGCCGAGCACGGCTATCGCCGCCCTGCCCATCCTGTCTATCGCAAAGAAGGTCATCCCTCTATCGTCGCTTTTATTCCGGCTTCGTTATCCCGGCTTCGTTGGTTCCGCGCGGGCCCCGTCGCGCCGGGCGCGCACCCTCCGCGGGCGCCGCCCTGGCGGTTTCCGCCTCCACCGGCGCAGGCCCGCGCCGGGGGGTGCGGCGCGCCAGGTTCCATACCTCTTTCACCGTGCCCCAGGCGCGGAAGCGGGTCTCGCGCTCGCGGCGTGCATAGCGGAGCGACACCTCCGCCGCGTCCGCCCGGCGCACGTGGGGCGCCACGGCCGCGAGGAGCTCCACGTTGGCGGCGAGCCCGGGGCTCGAAAGGAGTGGCTTCCCCTCGCTTGCGGCCAGCGCTCTCTTGAGCACGGCCACCCGGTATGCGCGGAAGCCGGAGAGCGGGTCGCGGATCTCGCGCGGCAGCGCGCGTCCGGAGAGGAGCCACGGCAATCCGCGGCGGGCCCAGCGCTCGGCGCGCGGCAGCTCGCGGTCCGTCCCGGCGACCACCGTCCCCACCACGTCCGCGCCGCCCTCCACCTTGCGCACCAGCGCGGGAACGTCGTCCGGCGACTCGGTGAAGTCGCCCTGGAGGACCACCGCCACGTCGCGCTTGGGGTGCGTGGAGCGGGCCACGGCCTCGCGAAGGAGGCGCTCGACAGCCGCCGGGTAGCCCATCGTGCGCTCGTTGCGGAGCACCGTCAGCGGCAGGACGCGGGCGTACGGCTCCAGCACTTCCTGCGTGTGGTCGGTCGATCCGTCGTCCACCACGATCAGGTGGAAGTCGCGCCCGAACTCCGCCATCACCTGGCGGACCTTCCACAGGAGCACGCCCACGGTGGGCGCTTCGTCCAGCGCCGGAATGCAGATGTAGATCACGCCTCGTCCTCGTCCGGTGCCGCGCGCTCGGCGCTTTGTGTCGTGTGGGTACCCTGCTCGGCAGGGGCGGGTTCCGGCGGCGGCTTGCTCTTCCAGCGCCGGTGGAACCAGAAGTACTGCTCCGGCGCCGCCCTCACCTCCGCCTCCAGCCGCGCCGCGAGCGCAGCGGTGAGCGTGTGCACGTCCGTCTCCAGCTCGCCGGTGCGCTCAGTCACGATCTGCTGGCCCGCCACGACGTAGCGCACCGCGCCGCCGGGGAGCCGCCGCGCCACGCAGGCGAAGACGGGTGCGCGCAGCTTGAGCGCAAAGAGCGCCGGCCCTCGATGCGTGCTTGCCGGGCGGCCGAAGAAGGGGACGAAGACGCCGGAGCGCCGCGCGTCCTGGTCGCCCACGATCCCCACGATGCCGCCCTTGCGCAGCACCCGGGGCACGCGCGATGGGGCCTCGCTCTGGTAGATCGTCTCCACGCCGAGCTTGCGGCGCAGGGCGTCCAGCCGCTCGTCCACCAGCCGGTTCCCCTGGCGCCGAACGATCGCTGCGATGGGGACTCCTCGCGCCGCTACCGCCGCCGCGGCGATCTCCCAGTTGCCGTAGTGGCCCGTAACCAGGAGCACGCCGCGTCCCTCGCCCAGCGCCGCCTGCAGCTTGCGCCAGTCCTCGGTCACGTCGGTGCGCTCGATGACCGCTTGTGGGTCGAGCTTGGAGAGGCGCAGGATGGCGGCGGCTTCGCGTCCCAGGTGCTCGTAGCTGGCGCGTACGGTGCGATCGATCCACGCCTCGTCGGCCTGTGGGAAGGCGAGGCGGAGGTTGGACTCCACCACCTTGCGGCGGATCCCCATCCCGTGCACGATGCGCCCCACGCGCCGCCCCACCGCGTCCGCCGCGCCCTCCGGCAACGTGGCGACAGCGGTTTCCAGCGTCCGCGCGAGGGCGTACTCCACCCGGTGAGAAGCTGTGTGGCGAGGCTCAGGTTTATCGCTCATCCTTGGATCCTAACTGCATCTCACGCGGAGACGCAGAGCCGCGGAGGAGGAGGCGCGGAGTTCTCTCCTGCGTCTCTGCGCCTCTGCGTGAGACCTGGGGCGCAAGAGAATGAACACCGCCCCCCGCTAACTGGGAGGCGGAGTTTAGCACGCGCTGGGGGGTTCGTCTACGCGCGACCGGCGGAGTAGCGGTGGATGGCGCGCTGGATGCGCTCCAATACGTCCTCTACCGTGATCTGCTCCATGCGGCCGTGGCGCGGGTCCCAGTGCGAAGGATCGGGGGCGGCGCCGGGGTCGGTGTAGCGGTCGACCCAGAGGTCCTCAAAGGCGCGGTACGGGCCCACGCGCCACGGGTTCGTGTGGCCGTAGAGGCCGATGACGGGCACCCCGAACGCGCGGGCGATGTGCACCGGCCCCGTGTCCGGCGCGATCACCAGGTCGCAGCCGGCCAGCGTCCACATCAGGCGGCGGATGCCGTCGCCCATTGCCCACACCGGCGGGATGGCGGCGCGCTCCGAGATCTCGCGGGCCAGGGCGTTCTCACGCTCGCCGGGGCCGCCCACCAGCATGGTTCGAAAGCCGAAGTCGCGCTCCAGCGCGTCCGCGACGGCGGCGTAGCGCTCCGGGAGCCAGTCCTTCTTGCGGTTGGCCGATGCGGGGACCAGCGCGGCGACGGGGCGTCCGTCGAGCGCGCCAAAGAACTCGGCCTGCGCGCGGCGCTCCTCCTCCGTGAAGGGGATGCGCCACTCCAGCGGCTCCGGGCGCGCCACGCCGAGCACGTCCAGGAACTGGAGGAACATCTCCTGGGTGTGCGCGCGCGGCGTGGGCGGGAGGTGGCGGTTGGCGGTGAGCCAGACGCCCTCAAAGGAGCGCGCGCGGTCGAAGCCGATGCGCAGCGGTGCGCGCGAAAGGAGCGTGGGCCAGACGCTCTTCGTGTACACGTTGAGGTTCAGCGTGACGTCAAAGCGGCGCCCAGAAAGCGCCCGCGCCAGCTCCGCGACGCCGCGCAACCCATCTTTCTTCCGATAAACCACCACCTCGTCGATCGACGGATGGGGATGGAGGACGGGCGCGGGCATCGGCTCTACGACCCAGGTGATGCGGTGGCCCTGGTCGCGCAGCGCGTTGGCCAGCGGGAGGCCGTGGATGACGTCGCCCAGGCCGGTGAGGAGGACGATACAGATGCGCATCGCCTACTCCGCGCGGGTGAGGTAGGACAGCTGGAGGAGCAGGAGTTGGCGCAGCGGATGCCACTGCGCCACCGCGCGCTCCACCTCTTCCTCGCGGGTCGCGTTGAACGCGGCGGCGATCGGCGAGGCGGTGACGGGATAGGCGCGCCTCTTCTCCGCCATCACCGGCGACTCGACTACGCTCCGCCACTTTGGCCAGGGGCCCTGCCGCGCGCGCACCTCACCGGTCACAACGGCGCGCACGCCACGGGCCACCCGCAGCCCCACCGTCAGTGGGAGGTTGGCGGCGCGCCCGAAATATGGATAGCGCCAGCGCGAGTGTGGCACGTGCCACGATGGAGCGAAGAGGGGCTTCATCGCCTGGTGGAAGAGAGCCCTGCCCTGCTTCCAGCGGAGCGGGACCGCTCCCGCGAGCGCCACCATTGCGACCGAATGGTACGGTTCATGGCTCGCGAAGAGCCGTCGGTTGCCGTGGAAGTTCGCCGAATGCTTGCGCTGCGTGAACGGGTACAGCTTCTCCCACTCCTGGGCCGTCGTTGGGCGGAACTCCTCCAGCCAGCGGCGGAAGGCCGTTCGCCGCTCCGCCACCGCGTGCAGCAGATCCGGCCGCAGCTCGGGCGCATTGGGGAGCGGAAACGGAGCGCCGGGGGCGGACGCGGGCGGCGCGTGCTCGCCCTTGAGAAAGGAGTCGGAGGAGAGGCCGCCCAGCACGATGGGAAGCGCGCGCAGCCCGAGCGACTCGTGGAAGCCGAAGCCGTGCACGTCCATGAAGAGCTGCCCGCTCCCCAGCAGTCCGGCCACCGTCTCCAGCCCACGCAGGTAGTGGTCCGGCCGGCGCGCGCCAAAGGTCAGCTCCGCTCCGTATGCACGGGCGGCGTCCCGAGCTACGCGCACCTCACGGTTCTCCCAGTCGGCGTACACGAATGCGCGCACCTCCGGCCCCGGCGGTATGGCGCCCAGAACCGCCCGCGCATCCTCGCCGCCGCTGAGGAGGATGCCGGCGACGGGGAGCTCGCCGCACGACTCGCGCAGGTTCTCCACCAGCGCCTCCCGCAGCGCCGTGGCCGCATCGGCACGCGAGGCATACGGGTTGTCTTCGGTGGGTCGCCAGTAGGTGTGCGCATCGTCCATCCACGCGCCACGCGGATCGAAGCTCCGCGCCGTCGCTGGCGGGAACTGCTCGACGCCGCGAAAGAGGGTGTGCGGAAAGGTGGTGCTGAAGTTGAGCAGGAGATCGGTCGCGGAGACCTCATCGATGTCGCGATGGCGTCTGGCCGCGCACGCCACCGCGTCCGGGTGCGTCCCGATCACGTCATCGGCGAAGAAGACGGGGACGAAGGAGGCGATGTCCGTCAACACCATCCCGCCGCCGCGCTCAGTGTCGACCCGCAGCGCCGCGAAACCGCTGTCCAGCCGCTCGTGCCACGCGAGGGCCGGCCCGTTCGCCAGAAGCTCGTGCACCGCACGCCGCCGCGGCCCCTTTGACGCCAGCCCCGGCGCATGTGGCGCAATCCGAGCGATGGGCAGGCCGACCAGGACGGAGAGCGAGCGCTCGTCCTCCGCCACGCCATCGCCATCGTGCGGCGCGCGGACGACCGCGAGCGAGCCCCAACCGCCATGGTGCTCCACGATGTCCGCGGCGATGGCGCCCAGATAGCGTTGGAGTAACTCGCGCAGCTCGCCCGGCGCCCGGCGGCGCGCGGCGAAGAGGAAGTCGCTCATCGAGAGGGTTCCGGGCTCAATGCCGCCTCCACGCCATCCACCATGCGCTCCACGCTGAACCACTCCCGGACGCGGCGGCGCGCCTCCTCCGCGCGAGCCGCGACGGCGGCGGGATCGGCGTCGAGCGTGGCGAGCACCTCGTCGAGCGCCCCGGCCAGCGCATCCGCGTCGCGGACGGGGACGATCCACCCTGCCAGCGGCGCGTCATCGGCGGCACCGAGCGCGAGCGGCACGCCCCCGGTGGCGGTCGCGATGACGGGGACGCCGAGCGCCATCGCCTCGAGCATCACGTTCGCCAAGCTGTCCTTGCGGCTGGCGAGCACGAACACGTCCGCCGAGGCGATTACCTCCGGCATGTCGCGCCGGTGGCCGAGGAACCGCACGCGATCGCCGATTCCTAACGCATCGGCCTTCGCGCGCAGTGGGTCCGCATCCGGCCCGGTCCCGGCGACGGCGAGCCAGGCGCGGCGGTCCCGCAGCCGCGCAAAGGCTTCGAGGAGCAAATCGAATCCCTTGCGTCGCTCCAGCCCGCCGGCGCTCACCACGAGCCGAGCGTCGGACGGCACGCCGAGCTCCTGGCGCAGTGGGGCCGCACCTGGCAGCACCGGCTCGACGGCGTTGAGCACCAGGTGCACGCGGTCGTGGCGAAACCACGGCGCCGAGGCGAGGAAACGATCGCGCACGTCGGGCGAGTTGACGATCAAGGCGTCCACCCAGTGGCGGAAGGCGAGCCGGAAGTCGCGCCGCGCGGGGATCGGGCGCGGGATGCCGAGGCGCAGCACCACCTTTGGAACCCCCGCCGCACGCCCGGCAAGCGCGGCCGTCGGGATGCGCCTCCACGTGGTCAGCAGGAGCGCGTCGGGTCGCTCGCGTCGCAGCCAGAGCACGAAGCGCGCGAAGTTCCAGGGATCGAAGTCGCCGCGGGGACGTACGGCAGTGGTACGCACGTTCTTGCGGACGAGCGCCTGGTGAAAGGGTGCGCGCGGGTCGCACGATACGACCACCTCATGCCCGCGCCGCGCCAGCTCGGTTGCGATCAGGAGCGCCTGCCGCTCACTTCCGCGCAGCTCCGTCGCGGCGCTGTGGATGACGACCTTCACGCCGCGTCCCCGCGCAGCACGCGCTCCCAGCGGTCCAGCATCCCCGCGACCCCGAAGCGCTCCTCCGCCCTCTCGCGCGCCGCCTCACTCATCCGCGCGCGCAGTTCGGGATCATTCAGGATGAAGCGAATCGCGGCAGCCAGCTCCTCCGGCTCCCATCCCGCGACCACGCCCGGACCGCGGCCATCTGGGAGCGGCTCCAGCGCGTCCTCGGCGCCGCTCACGGGCGTGCTCACGACCGGCACGCCACACGCCAGCGCCTCCAGCATCGCGTTGCTCAGGCCTTCGGAGTCGGACGCGGTGACGAAGAGGTCGAGTGTCGCCAGCACGGTGCCGGTATCGTCGCGATGACCTACGAAGTGTACGCGCGCGCCGATGCCCAGCTCGTCCACTAGCGTGCGGAGCCGCTCCAGGCGTCCGCCGCTCCCGGCCACGACGCAGTGCGTCTCCGGCGGCAGGAGCGCGAGGGTGTGGAGGAGCCTGTCGATCCGCTTCTGCCGCGCCAACCGCGCCACCGTCCCCACCACCGGCGCATCCGCGGGTATGCCCAGTTCCGCTCTCATCGACCCTGCCCCCGCAGGCGCGGTGACGCCGTTGTGGATCACGGGCACGCGCGCATCGTTCCATCCCGGGAGCCTGGAGAACGCGGGGCGCATCCGCGAGGCGTTGACGACCACGGCATCCACCCAGCGCGCCAGCACGAAGCGGTACTTGGCGCTGCGCGGCGTATCCGACTCGAGCCCCACGCGCGCCACCACCCGCCGCACGCCGCCGATCCGCGCCGCCAGCGATGCGAGGAAGAGCTTGCGAAACGTCCCGACGATGAACGCGTCGGGGCGCAGCACGCGAAGGCGGCGCCCCATCGCGGCCGCATGGTGGAGCGCCGCATCGCCGCCGAGCCGCGCGATCTCGGTGGGCACGCCCAGCTCCTCCGCCCGCCGCGCCACCTCCGCCTCGTTGCAGAGGAGGAGAACACGATGGCCCCGCTCCCGCAGCCCCGCCAGGAGGAGGGCCGTTGCGCGCTCCGCTCCGCCCCAGATGGGGGCTCCGTTGTGGGCGACGATGAACAAGAAGTGCGTGGGTGCGGTGGTGGGCCCTCTCCCCCAGCGTCGCTCCGCGACGCATCCCCCTCCCCCAATACTGCCTGGGGGAGGGGGTGGCTTTGCATGGATCTGCGCGCGTTGCCGGATACAGAGACCGCTTCAGCGGTCTTCGCGTGGTTCCAGCCGGGGGATTTATTTTATCCCCCGGTGCTGTTCGTCCCCCGGCGATGCCGGCGTGCCCTATACCATCCGACGATACATCCCGCCTCGATACATCCGCTGACGATGCATCAAGTTGCGATACATCCTGCCTCTCAGATCACCGCCCTGCGCCACTCTCGACGAACGCCCGCACCGAATCCGCGACGTACGCGAGCTGGGCCTCAGTGAGTTCCGGGAAGACGGGGAGCGAGAGGACTTCGCGGCTGGCGCGCTCCGATTCGGGGAACTGGCCAGGACGGTAGCCCAGGTACTCGAAGCACTCCTGGCGGTCCAGGGGGATCGGGTAGTACACGGAGCTGCCGACGCCGCGCGCCTTGAGGAAGTCCTGCAGCGCGTCGCGGCGGCCGCCGGTCACGCGGATCGTGTACTGGTTCACGATCGACTCGTTGCCCGGGCGCACCACCGGGAGCACGATGCCGTCCAGCCCCGCCAGCGCCTCGTCGTAAAAGGCGGCGTTGCGGCGGCGGGCTGCGCTCCAGCCGTCCAGGTACGGGAGCTTGGCGGAGAGAACGGCGGCCTGGAGCGCGTCGAGGCGCGAGTTGTAGCCCACCTCCTCGTGGTGGTACATCTGCCGCCCGCCGTGCACGCGCAGCTTGCGCAGCCGCTCGGCCACCGCATCGTCGTTCGCCACCAGCATCCCCGCGTCGCCGAACGCGCCGAGGTTCTTGGTGGGGAAGAAGGAGAAGCAGCAGACGTCTCCCAGCGTGCCGGTGGTGATCCACCCGTCGCCGTCGCGCTGGCGGGCGCCGATGGCCTGCGCGGCGTCTTCGATGACGGGCACGCGGTGGCGGTCACCAAGGGAGCGGAAGGCGCGCATGTCCGCCATCTGACCGAAGAGGTGCACGGGCATGACGGCGCGCGTGCGCTCGGTCATGGCGGCTTCGGCGGCGGCCGGGTCGAGGTTGAAGGTGTCGGGCTCGATGTCCGCGAAGACGGGGCGCGCTCCGGCGTTGTGGATGGCGCCCGCCGTGGCGAAGAAGGTGAACGGACTCGTCACCACCTCCTCGCCGCGCTCCACGCCCAGGGCGCGCACGGCCAGGAGGATGGCGTCCGTCCCGCTGGCGCATCCGATGGCGTGCGGCACGCCCAGCTTCGCCGCCATCTCCCCCTCCAGCTTCTCGACGACGGGGCCGAGGATGAAGCGCTGGTCCTCCACCACGCCGCGCAGCGCCTCCATCACCTCGTCCGCCACCTGGCGGTACTGGAGCGACAGGTCCAACAGGGGTACTTGCATCTATGGATTGCTCGTTTGGATTCGAATGTTGAACATCTGCACGGGGCGCATCTCCCAGGTCCGCGCCCACCGGGGGCTAAAGCCCCCGGCTGGAACGACGGGAAGGCGGCTGAAGCCGGCTCGAGAAGCGCGGCATTCGACCCGGAGTCCGCGAAGGCGGACTTTGTGCTGTTGTTGCCGCGAGTTCACTCGCCCGCGGGAGCCAGAACCTTCCCCTCCGCCCCGAACTGCATCTCGTACAGCCGCCGGTAGGTGCCTCCGCGGGCCAGGAGCTCGTCGTGGGTACCGCGCTGCACGATGCGGCCGCCTTCGAGGACGACGATCTGGTCGGCGCGGCGCACGGTGGAGAGGCGGTGGGCGATCACGAGCACGGTGCGGCCGGCCATCACCTCGTCGATCGCCTGCTGCACGAGGCGCTCGCTCTCCGTGTCGAGGGCGGAGGTGGCCTCGTCCAGGATCAGGATCGGCGGGTTGCGGAAGAGGGCGCGCGCGATGGCGATCCGCTGGCGCTGCCCGCCCGAAAGGCGCGTCCCTTTTTCGCCAAGCACCGTGTCGTAGCCGTCCGGCAGCGACGCGATGAACTCGTGCGCGTTCGCCGCGCGCGCCGCCGCCTCCACGCGCTCCCGCGGTGCGTCGGGGACGCCGTAGGCGATGTTGGCGCGCACGGTGTCGTGGAAGAGGATGGTCTCCTGCGTCACGATCCCCAGCAGGCCGCGCAACTCCGCGAGGCGCAGCTCGCGCAGGTCCGCGCCGTCGAGGGTGATGCGCCCCTCGGTGACGTCGTGGAAGCGGGGGAGGAGGTCGGCGAGCGTGCTCTTCCCCGCCCCGCTCGGGCCGACGAGCGCAACGACCTCGCCCGGGCGGATGCAGAGGTCGATGCCGGAGAGCACCGGGACGCCGGGGGCGTACGCGAAGCCGGCATCCTCAAAGCGGATCTCGTCTCGGAAGCCGGTCACGGGGATCGCGCCGGGGGCGTCCCTGACCTCCACGGGCGCATCCATCAGCTCGAAGGCGCGTTCCGCGGCGGCGAGGCCGGGCTGCACCACCGAGGGGAACTGCGCGATGAACTTCACCGGCGACATCAGCTTGCCGGCAAGCGTGAGGAAGCCGAGGAACGCGGTGGCCGTAAGCGACCGCTCCTCCAGCACCAGGTAGCTCCCGTACCAGAGGAGCACCAGGATGCAGGTGGCGGTGATCATCTCGGTGGCGGGCGGGAAGAACTTGCGCCAGCGCTCGTTCCTCACCCACGCCTTGTACTGCCCGCGCGTGAGTGCCCGAAAGCGCTGCCCCTCCCACTCTTCCGCCCCCGACGCCTTCACCAGCCGGATCCCGCTCACCGTCTCCTGCACCTGCGACGCGACCTCGCCGGTGGCGTTGAGCACCCGCAGCACGCCGCGCCGCAGCCGCTTCCGCAGGCGCGCCCACAACCCCAGCATCGGCGGCAGGAACAGGGCGGAGACCAGCGTGAGCTTCCACGAGAGAAGCATCATGAAGGTGAGGGCGAACGCCGCCTGGAAAACCTGCGAGATCAGCTTGGAGACGCTGCCGACGACGATGCCGCGCATCTGCTCCACGTCGTTGGTGACGCGGGAGATCACCTGCCCGGCGCGGGTCTGCTGGAAGAAGGGGAAGCCCAGGTACAGCAGGTGGCCGTAGATGTCGTTGCGCACGTCGCGCGTGACGCGCCCCTCCACCACCGAGATGCAGATCTGGTAGACGTAGAGGGCGATGTTCTTCACCAGGAACACGACGAAGAGGAACCCGACCACGTTCCGCAGCCCCTCCATCGGCGGGCGGCCGTCCACCAGCCAGCCCACGGACCAGCTGAGCAGGTCGCCCACCGCGCCGCCGCCCGTGAACACCGATCCCACCGCCCCGCCGGGCAGCACGTCGCCACCGAAAAGCAGGTTGAGGAAGGGGATGAGCAGCGTGAACGAGAAGGCGTCCAGCGCCGCGAACGCACACATCGCCACGATCGCCCAGGAAAAGAGCGCGAGGTGAGGACGGACGTATCGAAGGATGCGGAGGTAGAGCTTCATCGCGGGGTCAGCAGCGCCACCGGAAGGATCATCTCTTCCGGTGATACCCCGCCGTGGAGGAAGGAGCCCCGGTAGCGCGCCTGGTACTGCCGCAGCTTGGTGGGATAGACGAAGAAAACGTCTTCCAGCGCGATCAGGTAGTTGGTCGCGGCCTTCCCGGGCGGAAAGCGCAGCGCCTTCTCGTCCTTGATCGTCATCGCCAGCGTGCGGTCCTCCGCGCGCAGGTCCGCGCCGAACTTGTAGCGCAGGTTCTGCGTGGTGTCGCGCTTGGCGAAGACGGTGGCCGGGCGGTGGCAGTGGATGGATCCGTGGTCGGTGGTCACCAGCACCGGCACGCCCATGCGCAGCGCCTCGCGGATCGCCGTCAGCGCCTCGGAGCGCTCGAACCACTGCCGGGTGAGGGCGCGCAGCGCTTCCTTGTCGCGCGCCACCTCCAGCAGCACCGTGCTCTCGGTGCGGCCGTGCGTCAGCAGGTCCACGAAGTTGAAGACCACCGCCGTGACGCCCGGCTGCGCCAGGTGTGCGGGGAGCCGGCGCAGCATCGCCTCGCCGTCGCCCGCGTCGAACACCTTGTCGTAGTGCACGGGCATGCTGAGCCCCGTCAGCCGCTTGAGCTGCTCGCGAAAGAGCTCCGCCTCGAACGAGTTGAGGCTTCCCTCCCCCTCGAAGCCCCACCAGCCGGGGACGCGCTCCGCCACCCCGTCGGGGTACATCCCGCTGAAGATGGCGTTGCGCGAGAAGGGGGTCGCGGTGGGAAGGATGGAGTAGTAGAGCGCCTCCTCCACCTGCGCCAGCGGCTCCAGGATGGGGAGGAGGGCGCGCCACTGGTCCAGCCGCAGGCAGTCGATCACCACGAAGAGGACCGCGCGATCCTTTCCCACCAGCGGCGCCAGGAACTGCGGCACGATGTCTACCGAGAGCGGCGGCGCGCCGGAGCCGCCTTCGGTCCACTTGGGGTACACCTCGGCGATGTAGCGGCAGAACTCGCGGCGGAAGTCGTCCAGCAGCGTCTCCAGCGCGGCGAGCAGGCCGGTCTCGCCGGCTTCGCGCAGGCGCAGCTCCCAGTCCACCAGCTCCGAGTAGTCTGCGGCCCACTCGCGCCAGTCGCGCGGCTCGGCGCGGCGGGCATTGAGCTCGCGGAACCTCCCCGCGAAGTCGCGCGCCACCACCTGCTGCTGGATCGCCTCGCCTTCCAGGAGGCGCGTGACGACGGAGAGGACCTGGCGCGGGGAGGTGGGCTTCACGAGGTAGTCGGCCACGCGCCGGCCGATCGCCTCGGTCATGGTGCGGTCCTCCTCGCTCTTGGTGATCATCACCACGGGAACGCGGGGGTCCAGCCTGCGCAGCTCGTCCAGCACCTCCATCCCCGAGCGGCCGGGCATCTGCTCGTCCAGCAGGATCAGGTCGTAAGGGTGCAGGCGGAGGAGCTCCAGCGCGTCGTCGCCGTTGGAGACGGCGTCCACGTGGTAGCCGCGCCCCTGCAGAAAGAGCAGGTGCGGGCGCAGGAGATCGATCTCGTCGTCTACCCAGAGCAGGCGTTTGACCGGTGCTGGCATAGTGTGGAAAGCTAGGCCCCCGAGGGGTGCGGGTCAACGCGACCGGCCCGTTTGACAGCGCGGCTTGCGATCCTCACGTTACGGTCATGAACAAGAACAGCAACTGCATGGTTCACACAGAGACACAGAGGCACAGAGAGAAAAGCAAAAGCTCTTCTCGTCTTTCCTCTGTGTCTCTGTGCCTCTGCGTGAGATCGCGGTTTGGGTGTGCTGGATGATGGACTTCTATTCCGTCTCGCTCGGAAGTGCCCTCCTCCACCTGCGTCAGGGCTACGAGGGGCTCGCCGGCGTGCTGGTGGGTGCGTGGTTCGGGCTCGGGAAGGAGTGGATCGAAGGGGGGCGGGCGCCGCACCCGGTGATCGCGCTGCCGGACGGCGGAAAGGCGGTGGTGAGGCGCTACCGGCGCGGCGGGATGGTGCGGCACCTGAACCGCGACCGCTACTTCGGCGGCGACCGCGCGCTGGACGAGCTGCGGGCCACCGAGGCGGCTCGTGCGGGCGGCGTGAGGGCGCCCGAGGTGATCGCCGCGGGAAAGGTCGACGCGTTCCCCGGCTACCGTGCGATGATCGCCACGCGCCTGATCCCAGGGGTGCAGGACGCCGCGACCGCGCTGCATGCCGGGAGGGACAAAGCCGAGGTGCTCTGGGAGGCGGGGCAGCAGATCGCGCGGATGCACGCGGCGGGGGTGGCGCACCCCGATCTCAACCTGCGCAACCTGCTGGTGGGGAAGATCTGGGAGCTCTGGGTGATCGACTTCGACCGCGCCCGGGTGATGGAAGGAGTGGTGCCCCGCGCCCGCCGCGAGCGCGACCTGGCGCGGCTGGCGCGCTCCGCCGCCAAGCTCGGGCTCCCGTTGAACAACGTGTACCTCGGCTGGCTGCGCGCCGGCTACGTCTCCGAGAGGCCCGACTTCGAGTAGCGCTCCAGCGCCAGCCCGACTTTCGCCGCCACCTCGTCCACGGTGATGCGTGTCATGCGGCCGGGGCGGTACTCGGCGCTCACCGGGTAGTCTTCGCCCGGATCGCCGTACGCGTCGATCATCAGGTCGTGGAAGCGGCGGTAGGGGCCCACGCGCTTGGGGTTCGTGTAGCCCATCAGCGACACCGTGGGCGTGCCCAGCGCCACGCCGATGTGCAGCGGCCCCGTGTCCGGGCTCACGAGCACGTCCACGCGGTCCAGCAGGTACACCAGCTTGCGCAGGTCCCACTCCAGCAGGTTCAGCGGCGGATGCTGCGCCTTCGCGCGGATCGCCTCCGCCGCCGCCAGCTCGCGCGTGGAGCGGCCGCCCACCAGCACCGTCCTAATCCCCGCGAAGGCGAGGCGGTCCGCGAGGGCGGCGTAGCGCTCGGCGGGCCACTCCTTCGCCGGCTTGCTCGTCCCCACCACGAACGCCGCCGTGGGACGCTCGTCGCGCGGAAGGGTGCCTTCGTAGCGGGTGCGCTCGGCGGCGGTGGGCCCCAGCCGCCATTCCAGGAGCGGGGGGACGCCCAGGTGCTCCAGGAACTCGAAGTACTGGTCCTGTACGTGACGCTGCCCGCGCGGCGGGATGCGCTCGGTGGTGAAGAGCCAGTTCGCGTCGCGCGCGCGCGCCCGATCGAACCCCAGCTTCCGCGGCGAGCGCAGGACGCGCGTTACCAGCCCGGCCTTGAGGTACACCTGAAGCGCGATCACCAGGTCGAAGCTGCGCCCCTCCGTCGCGCGCGCCACGTCGCGGTATGCGCGCCACCCGCGCTTGCGGTCGAAGAGGACGAACTCGTCGACCGCCGGGTGCCCCGCCACCAGGGCGTGCGGGGCCGGCTGGATCACCCAGGTCAGCCTGCAGTCCGGCGCCGCCGCCCGCAGCGAGTTGAGCACCGGCAGGGTGTGCACGGCGTCACCGATCGCGCTCATCATCACGATGGCGATGCGGGCGCCGGACAGGTCGGATGCGTGCAACTGCGCGCTTTTATTCGGGTTCAGCATGGCGGCGCCCAAGCTATCCGCCACCGGGACGGGCGTCAACGAGATTCACCGCAAAGCCGCCGCAGCACCGTTCTCGCTCTGGCTTTCTCTCTCTGTGGCTCTGTGGCTCTGTGTGAGCCCTGCCGTTTTCCTTCGCGTCTCCGCGTCTCCGCGTGAGGCCCTGCTGTTCTTACCGCCTTGCGGCATGCATGCGCTTGGAGCACCTTGTTTCGCACCCTGATCCCAGCCTTCGAGAGACCGCCACGATGACCCGAACCATCGTCCGCACCATCGCGCTCGCGGCGCCGCTGGCCTTCGCCGCCGGCTGCGCCCGCACGCTCCCGCAGCCCGTCCCCACGATGCCGCCGGGCGATGCGGCTCCCGCGCAGGCGCGCACCGTCTCCGCGGCGCCGGCGGACATGGTGCTGGTGAACGGCAAGATCTTCGTGGGTGACAGCGCGGGGACGGTCGTCGAAGCGATGGCCGTGCGCGGCGGACGCGTGGTGTACGCCGGCCCGCAGGCGGGGCTCGACTCGCTGGTGGGGCCCCGCACGGCGCAGCACAACCTCGAAGGCCGCCTGGTGACGCCGGGCTTCAACGACGCGCACATCCACTTCGCCGCGGGAGGCGCGTCGCTGCTGGCGGTGGACCTGGGCGGAACGCGGTCACTCGCCGAGATCGAGCGCCGTGTGGCCGCCGCCGCCGCCCGCGCGCAGCCCGGCGAGTGGATCACGGGTCGCGGATGGGACCACACGCGCCTCCCCGCCGGCGAGCTGGGGCCGGGCGGCTGGCCCACCAACGAGATCCTGAACCGCGCCGCCCCCCGCAACCCCGTGCTCCTGTCGCGCGTGGACGGGCACACCTCGTGGGCCAACCGCGAGGCGCTACGCATCGCGGGCGTCACGCGCGCCACCCGCGCCCCCGCCGGCGGCGAGATCGTGCGTACTGCCGCGGGCGAGCCGACCGGCATCCTCAAGGAGTCCGCCGAAGGCCTCGTGGCGCGCGTCGTACCCGATCCCACCCCGGCGCAGGTGAGGCGCGGCATCCGCGCGGCGATGGAGCTGGCGGCCCGCACCGGCGTCACGAGTGTGCAGAGCGACGTATCGGCCGCCGACGTGGAGGTGTACCGCGCCCTGGCCGCGGCCGACTCGCTGAGCGTGCGCGTCTACGGCTGGTTCCCGCTCACCGAGCGCTCCATCCGCGAGCTGCAGGCGCGCGGCGTCACGGCGCCGACGGGTGACGAGTGGGTGCGGCTGGGGATGGTGAAGGGGTACACGGACGGCACGCTGGGCTCGCGCACGGCGGCCATGCTGGAGCCCTTCGCGGACGACCACTCCACCCGCGGCCTCCCGCAGTACACCGAGGCGCAGCTCGACTCGCTGGTGACCGCCGCGGACCGCGCGGGGCTCCAGGTGATCCTGCACGCAATCGGCGACGCGGCCAACCGCCAGGCGCTCGACGCCTTCGAGCGCGTCGCCCGCCGCAACCCGCCGCGCGCACGTCGGCATCGCATCGAGCACGCGCAGGTGTTGGACCGGCGCGACATCCCGCGCTTCCGCCAGCTCGGCGTCATCGCGTCGATGCAGCCCACGCACGCCACCAGCGACATGCGCTGGGCCGAGACGCGCATCGGCCGCGAGCGCGCGGTGGAGGGCGCGTACGCCTGGCGCACCCTCCTCGACTCGGGCGCGGTGGTCATCTTTGGAACCGACTTCGCCGTGGAGCCGATGGCGCCGGTGGAGGGGATCTACTCCGCCGTCACCCGCCAGAGCCGCGAAGAGCCGGGGGTGCCGCCGGGCGGCTGGCTTCCCGAGCAGCGCCTGACCCGCGCCGAAGCGATCCGCCTCTACACCGCCGCCTCCGCGTACGGCGAGTGGGAAGAGGCGCGCAAGGGCACGCTGCGCCCCGGGATGCTCGCCGACTTCGTGGTCTGGTCCGCCGACCTGCTGACCATTCCGGACGCGGAGATCCTCAAGGCGGAGCCCACGATGACGGTGGTGGGCGGGCGCACCGTCTACCGGCGCCCGTGAAGAAGCCGGCGGAGAAGAAGGCCGCGCCGAGGAAGCGCGGCACCACTGACCACGGCGACCTCGCGCTCGTCCTCACGGGCGGGGGCGCGCGCGGGGCCTATCAGGTCGGCTTCCTCCGCTACCTGGCGCGGGCGTACCCGGAGCTGCACATCCCCATCCTGACCGGGGTGTCCGCGGGCGCCATCAACGTCGCGCTCCTGGCGCAGCATCACGGCACCTTTCTGCAGGCAGCCGACGAGCTGGCCGCGCTCTGGGGCGAGCTGACGCCCGAGCGCATCTTCCACGTGGACACCGGCGCCCTTCTCGGCAACATGGGGCGCTGGGGGATGCGGTTCGCGCGGGCGTCGCGCGGCGAGTCGCGGGTGCGCGGCGTGGTGGACACGGAGCCGCTTCGCTCCTTCCTGGAGGAAGCGCTCTGCCCCGTGGAGGGCGAGCTCACCGGCATCGACTACAACCTGCACCGCGGCACGCTGCGGGCGGCGGCCATCGGCACCACCAGCTACACGACGGGCCAGTCTGTGATCTGGCTGCAGGGGCGCGCCATCGAGACGTGGGAGCGGCCGCAGCGGCGCAGCGTCAACACGCGGCTGCGGGTGGAGCACGTGATGGCGTCGGCCGCGCTCCCCCTCTTCTTCCCCGCCGTGCAGATCGGCGACCACTGGTACGGCGACGGCAACGTGCGGCTGACGGCCCCGCTCTCCCCCGCGCTGCACCTGGGCGCGCACAAGATCATCGCCGTCTCCACGCGCTACGGCCGCAACTTCGACGAGGCGGCCAAGCCCCAGGTGCAGGGCTATCCGCCGCCGGCGCAGGTGATGGGGGTGCTCTTCGACGCGGTCTTCCTGGACCTGATCGACCAGGACGCGTTGCGCATGCAGAAGATGAACGAGGTCCTCAACCGCGTCCCCAAGACGCGGCGCGACGGGATGCGCGTCGTCGACCTGCTGGTGGTGCGTCCCTCGCGCGACCTGGCCCGCATCGCCGCGGAGTACGAGCCGCGCCTCCCGCGCCCCATCCGCCTCCTCACCCGCGGCCTTGGCACGCGCGAGACCGCCGCCCCGGACGTCCTCAGCATGCTGATGTTCCAGGACGACTACGTGAAGCGGCTGATATCGTTAGGCGAAGAAGACGCCGAGCGGCGTTCCAAGGAGATCGACCGGTTCATGCGCGGCAACGGGGACTGAAAACAGCGCGTCACGCAGGCTGAACCGCCCTTTCAGCGAGCTTCCCACCATGCAAGACTCCGCCGCCCCGCGCGGGATGCAGCTTCACACGAAGATCCTCCTCGGACTGGCGATCGGCGCCGTCGCCGGGATCACCGCCAACGCGTTCTGGCGGGAGAGCGAGACGCTCGCGTGGATCGTCGGCAACGTGGCCGATCCGGTGGGGCAGGTCTTCCTCCGCCTGCTCTTCATGGTGGTGGTGCCGCTCGTTTTCACCTCGCTCGCGCTGGGCGTGGCGCAGCTCGGCGACCTGTCCAAGGTCGGGCGCATCGGGGCGAAGACGATCGGCTTCTTCCTGCTGACCACCGCCTTCGCGGCCGTCGTCGGGCTCTTTCTGGTGAACACCTTTCGCCCGGGCGAGGGGCTGGACCCGGGGGTTCGTGCCGCGCTGATGGAGCAGTTCGGCGGCCAGGCGGCGGAGAAGGCGGCCGCGGCGGAGACCAACGGCTTCGGCATCCAGACCTTCGTCAACATCATCCCCCGCAACCCGGTGGACGCCGCGGCCAAGGGGGACATGCTCCCGCTGATCTTCTTTGCGCTGATCTTCGGCGTGGCGCTCACCCGCATCCCCGCCGAGGCCGCGCGCCCCGTGCTCAAGGTGCTGGAGGGGATCAGCTACGCGGTGACGGTGATCATCGGCTTCGCCATGCGGGTGGCTCCGTACGGCGTCGCGGCGCTGATCTTCGCGGTGACGGCGCGCTTCGGCTTCGACGTCCTCCAGTCGCTGGGGAAGTACGTGATCCTGGTGCTCGCCGGCCTCGCCTTCCACCTCTTCGTCGTCATCCCGCTCCTCTCCGGCACGATGGCGGGGGTGCCGCCGCTCGTCTTCCTGCGGCGCACGCGCACGCTGATGGTGACGGCGTTCTCCACCTCCAGCTCGAACGCGACGCTCCCCACCACCATCCGCACGGCGCAGCAGGAGTTCGGCGTGCCGCGCGAGATCGCGGGATTCGTGATGCCGCTGGGCGCCACCATGAACATGAACGGCACCGCGCTCTTCGAGGGGATCACGATCCTCTTCCTGGCGCAGGTGTTCGGCGTCAGCCTGGGCCTGGAGCAGCAACTCGTGGTGGTGGTGATGTGCATCATCACCGCCGTGGGCGCGGCCGGGGTGCCGGGCGGCTCGCTCCCGCTCCTGGTGCTGGTGCTGGAGATGGTGGGCGTCCCCGGCGGCGGCCTCGCACTGATCCTGGGCGTGGACCGCATCCTGGACATGTCGCGCACCGTCCCCAACGTCTGCGGCGACCTCCTCACCTCGCTCGTCGTCGCCCGCTCCGAGAGAGCGTCGCTCATCCCTCAGCCCTTCGACATCGATCCCACCGTGGTCGAGCCCGGCGAGCTCCCCATCGGCGCCGAGCCCGTGCCGCTCGCCGACGCCCCGGTGCGTCACACGCCCTGAACAGCGGGTCTCACGCGGAGACGCGGAGGCGCGGAAAAGAACAACGGAAGAAAAGCCTCACACAGATAGGACTTACGCAGTTGCCCCTAAAGTGAAGCTGGGGTTGGCGAGATAGGTACGCACGGCATTGCGCGTGATACTCACCTTTGCTTCGACCCAGCTCATTCTGGTGGCGATGCGGTTCCTTTCGAGCCGCA
>DASWNZ010000138.1:0-24685 GCA_036398975.1 Longimicrobium sp. | reverse complement strand
CACGCGCAGCAGCTCGGCGGAGACGCGCTGGATGTCCGAGCTGATGGCGTAGCCGTGCATGCGGCCGCGCACCTTGAGCGTGCGCAGCACCAGCATTCCCAGCGTCCCCTGCAGCACGTCCGTGCGGTTCCGTGTGGTCATCGTCGTCCCCGGTGATGATGCATAGATGTCTATGTATGATGTATGCGGCGGCACGCGAGCGCTGTCAAGGAGAACGAGCGCAGCCGTCTATGCATAGACCTCTAGGGTAGCATTTATGCGGCGTGCCCACGGCGATGTCAAGAACGGTCCTACGCGGGGCACGGAGGAGGGCCGTGAGAATGGGGGGTGCTTGCCCCGGGTGCATTAGCGTGCAATTATTTTAGCAGGGGCGCCCGCCCAGGCTCCCTGAAGGCATCCTCCCCCGGAGCATATTTGCCCATGAAGCACCAGTCCACCGTCCTCCTGGCGGCCGTACTCCTGGCGGGGTGCGCCCGCCAGACGCCGCCGGCCACAGGTCCGTCGGGAGCCGGCAACGGCCCCGCCCGCGCCGGAGCACCCGTCCAGCGCACCATGCCGTCCGGAGCCGCCATGGGCGGCGACACCACCGCCCCCGGCGGCGGCGGCGGCGGAACCGGGGCCGCGCGCCCCCGCGCCTACTCGTCGGTCATCACCTCCGAGGCGCGCACGCGCCGCGGGATGTTCGCCGTGCACCAGGTGGGCGACAAGCTGTTCTTCGAGATCCCGCGCCGCGAGCTCAACAAGGACATGCTGCTGGTGGGGCGCTACGCCCGCGCCGCGCCCATCAACCCGAACAACCCGGCCGGCGGCTTCGGCGAGTTCGGCGGCGACCAGTTCGCCGAGCTCACCCTGCGCTGGGAGCGGAACCGCAACCGCGTGATCCTGCGCTCCCCGTCGTTCAACATCACGGCGGACACCGCGCTCCCCGTGGCCCGCGCGGTGGAGACGTCCAACTACCCGGCGATCGTCGCGGTGATGAACGTGGAAGCGTTCGGGCCGGACAGCTCGGCCGTGGTGGACGTGACGCGCCTCTTCACCACCGCGACGCCCGACATCGCGGCGATCCGCGGCACGGTGGACCCGGCCCGCTCGTACATCGAGCGCGCCCTGGCCTTTCCGGACAACGTGGAGATCGAGGCGACGCAGACCGGCGTCCCCACGCCGCCGCGCGGCCCGGGCGCCCCGCCCGCCCCCACGGGCGGCGCGCCCACCCCGGCGGTGAGCGTGCTGGCGCACTGGAGCATCGTGCGCCTTCCGGACGTCCCGATGGTGCCGCGGCGCTTCGACGAGCGCGTGGGCTTCTTCTCCATCCGGCAGATCGACTTCGGCACCACGGAGCACCGCTCGGCGCAGCGCCGCTACATCACCCGCTACCGCCTGGAGTGCTCCGAGCGGCGCGTGGGCGACCTGTGCTATCCCAAGAAGCCCATCGTCTACTACGTCGACCCCGCCACGCCGGAGCAGTGGAAGCCGTTCGTGCGCGCCGGGATCATCGAGTGGCAGCAGGCGTTCGAGGCGGCGGGCTTCAAGGACGGCATCGTCCCCGGCGAGGTGCCGGCGAACGACCCCGACTGGTCGCCCGAGGACATCCGCCACACGGTGATCCGCTGGCTGCCGTCCACCACGGAGAACGCGGTGGGGCCGCACGTGCACGACCCGCGCACGGGCGAGATCCTCAACGGCTCGGTGCGGATGTTCCACAACATCCTCAACCTGCAGCGCTCCTGGTACTTCACGCAGGCGGCGGCCATCGACCCGCGCGCCCGCATGCTCCCCATGCCGGACTCGCTGATGGGCCGCCTGCTGCAGTTCGTGGTGGCGCACGAGATCGGGCACACCATCGGCCTGCAGCACGACCAGATCGGCAGCAGCACCTACCCGGCCGACAGCGTGCGCAGCCCGAGCTGGGTGCGGCGGATGGGGCACTCGCCCAGCATCATGGATTACTCGCGCTTCAACTACGTAGCGCAGCCGGAGGACAACATCCCGCTGGAGCACATCATCCCGCGGGTGGGGCCGTACGACCGCTACGCCATCATGTGGGGGTACAAGCCGATCCCCGGCGCGCGCACCAGCGAGCAGGAGCGCCCCACGCTTGAGCAGTGGTCGCGCATGCAGGACTCCATCCCCTGGTACCGCTTCTCGGCCGGCAACGAGTTCGGCGGCTACGGCACGCTGAACGAGGCGGTGGGCGACGCGGACCCCATCCAGTCCACTGGGCTGGGCTTCCGCAACATCCAGCGCGTGGTGGGCTACATCCCCGCCGCAGCCACCCGGCCCGGCGAGGACAACGCCGACCTACGCGAGCTGTACGACCGCACGGTGCAGCAGTGGTCCACCGAGGCGGGGCACGTGGCCACCATGGTGGGCGGCGGCACGGTGCAGTACAAGAGCGGCAGCCAGCCCGGCGCCGTGTACGCGCCCATGCCGGCCGCGCGCCAGCAGGCGGCGGTGAGGTTCCTCAACGAGAACGTCTTCCGCACGCCGCAGTACCTGATCCGTCCGGACATCGCCAGCCGCATCGAAGCGGGGGGTATGATCGCGCGCATCAACGCGGCGCAGACGCGCGTGCTCAACAACCTGCTGGACGACGGGCGCATGAACCGCCTGCTGGAGCAGGAGGCCCTGGGCCGCGAGCGGCAGTACGTCTACCCGCTGTCGTCGATGCTGGACGACGTGCGCCGCGGCATCTGGGCGGAGATCTACTCCCCGCGCCCGGTGATGGACCCGTACCGGCGCGAGCTGCAGATGGACCTCCTGTCGCTGATCGACCGGAAGCTGAACCCGCCGGAGAGCGCCACGACGCAGGTGGTGATCTTCCCCGGCGGCCAGCGCCCGACGCCGCTCTCGGACGACGCCAAGTCGCAGCTGCGCGGCGTGCTGGTGACGCTGCGCTCCGAGATCCAGCGCGCCATCCCGCGCACCACGGACCGCTCCACCCGGCTCCACATGGAGGGCGCCGTGCACCGCATCGAGAACATCCTGGACCCGGCGGACTGACCGACGCTGGGCGCCGTTGATACGCGGCGTCAGGATGGTTGGATGATGGATGATGGTGGAGGCACGGAGAGAGGGTTCTCCGTGCCTCCGTTGGTGTTGGGGCGGGATGCTGGGATCCCCTGGCAAACACCGGCGGTTGAAACCGCTGCAACAACCGCGGGAAACCTGCCTTCGCAGGTTGCGGGGGCGAGATCCGCGCCGAATCACCAGGGGCGCGGATTAGCGCGGGGGGCGGGCACGGGGCCGCAATGCCGGGGGCTGAAGCCCGCGGCTGGAACCACGAGAAGACCGCTGAAGCGGTCTCGCTCACCTATCAAGCCGATCCGGATAGGGCTCCACGTGGTCGAAGGCGAACACGCGCCGGATGCGCTCCATGTCGCGGACGTTCGCGGAAATCAGCACGGCGCCGGCCTCGCGGCAGCTGTGCGCGATGAGCACGTCGAAGACGAAGCTGCGCGGCACCTGCTTCAGGTCCAGGCCTTCGCGGGTCGCGAGGGTGGCCAGCACGGTGCCGAGCGCCTCCCAGCCCGCCGCCGACGGGGTGAGCACGCGTCCGCGCCGCAGGTAGGGGCCGAGGACCTGGCGCTCCAGCACGCGGCGCGCGCGGGCTGTTCGGGCACCCGCGCGCAGCTCGGCGGCGACGACGGCGCTGAGCCAGAGCCCCGGCGCCGCACGGGCCACGAACGCTTCGTAGGCCGCCGCCGCCGGCTCGGATCGGGCCGCGTCGACGAAGCAGTTCGTGTCGAGCACGTACTTCCGCATCGAGGGCACGATAGCTGTCAGTCGAGCCGCGACACCGGGAGTCCACGCAATGCTTTCGCGCCCGCCAGGAGCTCACCCCGGAAGGCCACGAGATCGAGCGCGAGCTCTACCGTTTCGCGCTCGGTGCCGGCTCCAAGCGCGGCCTGCGCCTCCGCGAGCAGCTGGGGATCGAGCCAGAACTCCTTGCGGACCTTGCCTTCGTGGGCGGCGCTGCGGCGGGCACCTGGAAGCGCGGACCTGGAGGGAGCGGCCATGACGTAACTCCGGATTCGTGTACGTACGAACATATCGCACAGTCCGTACACGCGCACCACCCTCTGGTTCCGTGTCCCATGATCTGGACCGGCGCTCCTGGGACCGGGCCTCGGTGTATAGCCAGGCACGGGCAGCCACGCGGGGCTGCCCCTACGGGATCGGTGCGGGATGAATCGCGCCTCCGCGCTGACGAGGTGCGGCACCCCGCCACCGGGACGGATCTGGCCCGAGAGTCCCCGCAGGGGGACTTTGTGCAGTCGTTGCCGCGAGTTCACTCGCCCCAGCCGCCCCCGTGCATTAAATTGCAGGCCGGCGTTCCACGGCACCCCACCCCGCCGATCCCGCGCATCACAGGACTCTGAAGGATGAAGGCTCCCCTCCCAGGCAACGAGGCCGAGCGGCTCGCGGCGCTGCACGAGTACCAGATCCTCGACACCTCGCCCGAGCAGGCGTACGACGACGTCACGCTGCTGGCGTCGCAGCTGTGCGGGACGCCGATGGCGCTGCTCACGCTGATCGACGAGGACCGGCAGTGGTTCAAGGCGCGCGTGGGGCTGGACGTGCCGGAGACCACGCGCGAGGTGGCGTTCTGCGCGCACTCCATCCTCCACGAAGAGGTGACGGTGGTGCCCGACGCGACGCTCGACGCGCGCTTCGCGGACAACCCGTTCGTCACAGGCGAGCCGCGCATCCGCTTCTACGCGGGGGCGCCGCTCATCACGTCCGAGGGGCACGAGCTGGGGACGCTGTGCGTGCTCGACCAGAAGCCCCGCCAGATCACCGACGAGCAGCGGTCGGCGCTGCGCACCCTTTCGCGGCAGGTGATGGTGCAGCTGGAGCTCCGGCGGCACCTGGTGGGGATGACCGAGGAGCTGGCCCGCCAGGTGGCCGCGGACGAGGCGCTGCGCAAGGCGGAGCAGCAGGCGAAGCGGATGGCGGATCGCATGCGCGCCGTGGCGGCCACCGCGGCGGCGGTAATCGGCGCGCCGTCGCGCGCGGCGCTGCGCGACGTGCTGGAGGACGCATGCCGCGCCATCCTTCCCTACGACGCCTTCTTCCTGATGGCGTACGACGCGGAGAAGCACGAGTTCGTGGGGGTGGGCGGCTACGACGCGGACGTCTTCAGCGAGCCCAGCAGCGTACCCGCGGCCGGGACGCCGGGTGAGCGGGTGGTGCGCGAGCGGAAGTCGCTCCTCACCCACAGCGCCGACGACCCGGCGGGGCAGGGCGCGGCCGTCACCGGAACGGGGCGGCGCAGCGAGTCGGTCATCCGCACCCCCATCCTGCTGGGCGGCCAGGTGCTGGGCATCCTGAGCGCGCAGAGCTACACGCCGGGGCTGTACGACGAGGAGGAAGTGGAGGCGCTGGAGGCGGTGGCGTCGCTGGCCGCCAACGCGCTGGACAACCTGCGCCTGGCCGCGGAGCGCAGGCAGGCGTACGACGAGATGGAGACGCGCGTGGAGGAGCGCACGGCCGAGCTGGCCGCAGCCAACCGCGCGCTGGAGGATGAGGTGGCCGAGCGTGCCCGCGCCGAGGTGGAGCTGCGCCACAAGACGCACGAGCTGGAGGCCATCTTCGAGGCGCTCCCCGACCTCTACTTCCGCCTGGACCGCGAGGGTACGGTCCTGGAGCACCACGCCGGCGAGCGCCTGGCCGGCGAGCTGACCGGGTGCCGGCTGCACGACCTCCTTCCGGCGGACGCGGCGGCGCGCGTGGCGGAGGGGCTGGAAGAGGTGAAGCGCACCGGCGCCCTCGTGTGCACCGAGTACGCGGTGCGCGAGGGGGACGAGGTCCGCGACTTCGAGGCGCGCATCCTCCCCTTCGGCGCCGAGCAGATCGTGACGGTGGTGCGCGACATCACCGACCAGAAGACGACCGAGCGGGCGCTCCAGCGCAGCGAGCAGCACTTCCGCAGCCTCATCGAGAACTCGTCCGACGTCGCCTCCATCATGGACCCGACGGGGGTGAGCCTCTACCACTCGCCCTCCATCGAGCGGGTGCTGGGCTACAAGCCGGAGGAGATCCTCGGCTCGCCGGCGTTCGAGCGCATCCACCCGGAGGACCACGAGAAGTGCAAGGAGGCGCTGGGCGGCGCCTTCCGCAACCCGGGAGTCACGTACACGCTCGACTTCCGCTATCTCCACAAGGACCGCTCGTGGCGCTCCGTGGAGGTCTCCGTGCGCACGCTGCGCCCGGACAGCGCGGTGGACGGCGTCATCATCAACCTGCGCGACGCCACCCAGCGCAAGGCGGCCGAGGCGGAGCTCAGCTTCCAGAAGACGCTGCTGGAGGCGCAGGGCGAGGCCTCCATCGACGGCATCCTGGTGATCTCCGGCGAGGGGAAGATCCTTTCCTACAACCGCCGCTTCGCCGAGATGTGGGAGATCCCGGACGAGGTGATCGCCCAGCGCTCGGACGAGGCGGCGATCGGGGCGGTGCTGGAGAAGCTGGAGGACCCGGACGCCTTCATCGCCCGCGTGGCCGAGCTGTACGAGCGCCGCGACGAGCGCAGCGAGGAAGAGGTGCGGCTGCGCGACGGTCGCGTCTTCGACCGCTACAGCGCGCCGGTCAAGGACGCGGAGGGGCGCTACTACGGCCGCATCTGGTGGTTCCGCGACATCACGGACCGCAAGGAGGCGGAGGTCGCGCTGCAGCGCGCGCGCGACGACGCGGAGCGCGCCCGCGAGGCGGCCGAGGCGGCGAACCACGCCAAGAGCGAGTTCCTGAGCCGCATGAGCCACGAGCTGCGCACCCCCATGAACTCCATCCTGGGCTTCGCGCAGCTCCTGGAGCGCCGCAACCTTCCGCCCGACCAGCGCAAGGGCGTGGAGCACATCCTCCGCGCCGGGCGCCACCTCCTCAACCTCATCAACGAGGTGCTGGACCTTTCGCGCATCGAGGCCAACCGCCAGCAGCTCTCGCTGGAGGCGGTGCACGTGAGCGAGGCGGTGGAGGAGGCGCTCGGCCTGGTGCGCCCCCTCGCCGCGCAGACCGGGTGCGCGCTGGCGGAGGAGGTCGGCGGCGACGCGTCGCACTACGTGATCGCGGACCGGCAGCGGCTGACGCAGGTGCTGCTGAACCTCCTCTCGAATGCCATCAAGTACAACCGCCCCGGCGGCCGCGTGCGCATCACCTGCGGCGCCGAGGGCGAGCGCTTCCGCATCCGCGTGCACGACACGGGCGTGGGAATCCGCGCGGACCGCCTCGACCAGCTCTTCGTCCCCTTTGCCCGCCTGGGCGCCGAGCAGACGGAGGTGGAGGGAACCGGTCTCGGGCTGGCCCTTTCCAAGCGGCTGGTGGAGGCGATGGGGGGCGAGCTGACGGTGGAGAGCACGCCAGGCCGCGGCTCCATCTTCACCGTGGAGCTGGCGCTGGCCGAGGATCCCGTGGGCCTGCTGCGCAGCGCGCGCACGGAGCGCCCGGTGGCCGAGGAGCATGGCGCCCGCCCCGCGACGGTGCTCTACGTGGAAGACAACGTCGCCAACCTGAGCCTGATCGAGACGATCCTGGACGACCGTCCGGAGATCACCCTCGTCCCCGCGCTCAAGGGCCGCCTCGGCCTTGAGCTAGCGGCGGAGCACGCGCCCGACCTGATCCTCCTGGACCTGCACCTCCCGGACATCCCGGGCGAGGAGGTCCTGCGCCGCCTCCGCCTCGATCCGCGCACCGCCTCCACCCCCGTCGTCGTCATCAGCGCCGATGCCACCCGCGGCGCCGTCAGCCGCCTGATGGAGGCTGGCGTCCACGCCTACCTCACCAAACCGCTCGACGTGGACCTCTTCCTTACCACGATCGACGGGGTGCTGCAGGGCAGGCCTGGCCCGGGCCCGGGCCCGGGCCAGGGCGAGTAAACTCGCGGCAACAACAGCACAAAGTCCGCCTGCGCGGACTCCCGGGCGAGATCTGCGCGCGTACGGACCGCGGCGCCGCCGCGCCACCCTCGGCCCTTCCTCGACCCGTGCCCGGCGCACAGATCCCGTAGGGGCAGCCCCACGTGGCTGCCCGTGCCCGACGCGGCGTCGCGGCCCGCACCAGGAGCTCGGGGTCGATGTGTGCGTTGCACGAGCCGGCTTCAGCCGCCTTCGCGTGGTTCCAGCCGGGGGCTTCAGCCCCCGGCGTCCCCACCCCGTGCCTCACCCATCCCGCCGCACGATGCGCCACTCCAGCCTGGTCTTAGGCGGCCCGCCGGGGACCTCGCCATAAGTGTCGGCGAAGTGGCGGCCCCAGTTGGGGCGCGACCCGTCCACGTCGTCGAAGCCGTATTCGGCGGCGAGGGCCCACGAGCTGAGGAGGCTCCCCGACTTCGATGCGACGTGCGGATCGGCGGCGAGCGCGGCGACGGCACGCCCCACGAAATAGGGCGACTCGGAGTGGAGGAAGTTGGGGTCCTGCGCGCCCGCATCGCGCCATGTGTCCACGGTAACGTCGAAGTGGTCGAGCATCGCCTCCGTGCGCAGGTAGCCGGGGGCGAGGGCGAGCACCGTCACCCCGCGAGCCGCCAGCTCCTCCGCGGCGCCGTGGACCATGCGGATGCCCGCGATGCGCGCCAGGTCGTAGAACAGGTTGGCGCGGTAGAAGAGGAAGTCGCCCTCCGTGATCTGCACGATCAGCCCGGAACGCAGCTCGGCCATGAGGGCGGCGGCGTGACGCATCGTGAGCAGGTGCGGCCAGACCCACTCGTCGATCATGGCGCGGCCGGACTCAAGCGGGTGCGTCCAGAAGCTGCCCCACTGCGTGACCGCCGTCCGCCCGCCCAGCACGTTGACGAGGATGTCGAGCCGTCCGTGCTCCGAGCGCACCCGCTCGAACAGCGCGGCGAGCTCGTCGTCGCTGGCGTGGTCCACACGCAGGGCGATACCCACACCGCCGCGCGCGGCGACCCGCTCCGCCGTCTCCTCGATGGTCTCGGGGCGGCCCGACGGCCCAGCGCCGGCCCGGCTGCTCCTGCCGGTGCAGAGGACGGTCGCGCCCGCCTCCCCCAGCATCTCCGCGATGCCACGCCCGGCCCCGCGTGCCGCGCCCGCCACCATCGCGACCCGTCCCTCCAGCGGTTTCATCGGCGCACTCCGTTGCGTTCGGTGAATTGTATCTCCGCCGCAATCTAAACGCGCATTTAGAAACGTCAACGTTCTTCTGGCGCGGCAAGGATGCACGGGGCATACTGAACGCGGATGAAGTTACCGGATAACGCTGGCGGGGAACGGCCGAGGCGATGAGTCCGAGACCGCGAAAGGCGACTGACGCAGAGGTGTTCCGCGCCGCCGGGCGGGTGATGAGCCGCGTAGGGCCGGCGCAGCTCTCGATGTCCGAGATCGCGCGCGAGGCGGGGGTGACGCCGTCGGCGCTCAGCCAGCGCTTCGGATCGCGCCACGGGCTGCTGCTGGCGATGAACGCGCACGCCGCCGCGGAGGCGCCGGAGCACTTCGAGGATCTGCGGGCGCGCCACGCATCCCCGCTGGCGGCGCTGCGCGCGTACGCGAACACGGTCGCGTGCCTGGGCGAGTCGCCGGGGATGTTCGCGCACCACCTGGCTTACCTCCAGCTCGACCTCTCGGAACCCGACTTCCACCCGCACATGCGCGCGCAGGCCGAAGCCGCCCGCCGTGCCATCCACGCGATGCTCCAGGACGCCGTCGCCGCCGGCGAGCTGATCGCCGCCACCGAGACGGCGGGGCTGGCGCGGACCACGCAGGCACTGCTGAGCGGATCGCTGATGACGTGGGCCTTCTTCCGCGACGGCCCCGCCCCCGACTGGGTCGCCGCGGACCTGGAATCCATCCTCCGCCCCTGGCTCGCGCCGAAGCCGTAGCCATGCTCCAGAACCCAATGCACTCCCGCACCAACGCACTCACGCACCCGCCGTCCCTGGCCCGCAAACTGCTGTCCTCGCCCCGTTCGGCCTCACCATCCCGGAGTCCCGGAGCATGCGCTTCACCAACTACTCCAAGTTCACGGGCCACCAGGCGGACGCGCTGAACCTGCAGGCGCTCCTGGACCGGCTCTCGGACTTCCTCCTGCAGAGCGGGTTCGCGGGGGGCGCGTACGAGCATCCGTACTGGGGCGAGTTCGGTGGCGACGAGGGCGACCGCTCCATGGACTCGCTCAAGGAGGCGCTCCTCCGCGCGCTGATGGAGAGCGGCCAGCTCACCCCCGAGATGGTGGACGAGCTGAGCGGCCGCGGCGAGCCCAACGAGGAGGTCCGCCAGCAGATCGCCGAGCTGCTGGACCGCCTCATCGAGCGCCTGGTGGAAGAGGGGTACCTCAACGTGGGCGAGCAGCCGCAGATGCCGGGCGGCTACACGGAGATGGAGGGCGCCGGCAAGACCGACGACGCGCGCGAGGCCGCCCGCCAGGTGGAGTTCTCGCTGACGGGAAAGGGGATCGACTTCCTGGGCTACCGCACGCTCAAGGGGCTGCTGGGGGCGATGGGGAAGAGCTCGTTCGGCTCGCACGACACCCCGCACCTGGCCACCGGCGTGGAAGCCGAGGCCGCGAGCCGCCCCTACGAGTTCGGGGACACCCTCAACCTGGACATCCCCGCCACCCTCAAGAGCGCGCTGGGGAGAAAGGGGCTGGGCGACGACGGCACCATCGACCTGGACTACGGCGACCTGTACGTCAACCAGGCGGAGTACCGGTCCAGCTGCGCCACGGTGCTGATGCTGGACACCAGCCACAGCATGATCCTGTACGGGGAGGACCGCTTCACCCCGGCCAAGAAGGTGGCGCTCGCCCTCACGCACCTGATCCGCACCCAGTTCCCCGGCGACACGCTGCGGGTGGTCACCTTTGGCGACGAGGCCGAGGAGATCCCCATGGGCGAGCTGGCGCGCGCGCAGGTGGGGCCGTACCACACCAACACCGCGGCGGGGCTCAAGCTGGCGCGCCGGCTGCTGCTGGCCCAGAACAAGGACATGCGGCAGATCGTGATGATCACCGATGGGAAGCCGTCGGCCATCACCCTGCCGGGCGGGCGCGTCTACAAGAACTCGATGGGGCTGGACGCGCGCGTGCTGCGCGAGACGTTCCACGAGGTGGGGGCGTGCCGCAAGAGCGGGATCCTCATCAACACCTTCATGCTGGCGCGCGACCCGTACCTGGTGGCCTTCGTCAACAAGGTGAGCGAGATCGCGCGCGGCAAGGCGTACTTCACCAACACCATGACGCTGGGGCAGTACATCATGCGGGACTTCCTGCGCCGGAAGACCCGCAGGGCGGGGTGATAACAGAGATATTCCGTAGATGGCGCGCGACTAGAACGATGTAGTTCGATTTGCGCAGCGTATTACCATCGATGGGTATGCGTAGCCGAGCGGAGGCCATCGCCGCTCTAATACCGCCAGCCTGCGCACTGATTCGCTCACCATCTGTTTCTTATCTTCATTTTATCGAGAATGCCGCTTATCTTGCGGCCTACCTTCGCGATCGCGTTCACCCGCGACGGGTCACCGTGACGTCCCACGAGGGACAAGCCTGAGGCCGAGCACGTTCCCTTATGACCGACTCGTTCGCAGACGACGAAAGGGATCCTCAAGCATTCCTTGATCGCGCCTATACCAGACTCGCTCTTGACGAGGGGGCTCTGCTGGAGGCGGTGCATTTCCCAACCGCAGAGTCTCGCGAGGAAGAAACGTGGGTCGATCGTGGGGATTGGCTTTCACTTGCCGCCACTGCCGGTGTTGACCGGGTTTTTTTTGTAGACAATGACCCCGTACTGGTGTTCTGTGCACTGAACAGCGGCGAAGAGGAGGATATTCGGGAGTTCTACCGAACAGTGTGGTGCATGGCGAGACCTAAGCGTCTCTTCCTTGCGCTTGAAGGCGAGCTTCGAGTCTATGACTTGAGCCAGCCGCCTGCGCGTGATGAGGCAGAATGGGCAGCAGTGTCACCATTGGTGACTGTCGAATCGCTGTCTGCTGTTGGCGAGGAGCTAAAAAACTACAGAAGAGCGGCGGTTGAGTCCGGGCAGGCTTTTACGATTCAGCAAGATCTTCCACTCTACGGTCGTGCCGACCAGAGACTGATCCAAGACTTAAAGACTGCTCGGCAGAAACTCCTACAGATGGAGCTTGAACCCAAGTACGCACATGCGCTACTTGGACGTGCCATTTTCATCCGGTACTTAGAAGATCGAGAGATCCTCACCGAGGAGTACTTCCGAGCGGTTGCATCAGGGCACCCTGCCTGGGAAGAGGCACTAGACGAACCCCTTGAAAAGGCAGACCTGAATGAGTCAAGCAGTCGTTGGTTCGATCGTGTGCTTCGCAGCAAGCCGTTTACGTTCGCTTTGTTCGGACAACTCGCTACTGACTTCAATGGGGACATGTTTCCCCGGGACGACGAGGAAGAGCGAAACACCACGCCCGAGCACCTCCAAGAACTGCGCCGCTTCCTTTTGGGCGAGCCTGATGCTGCCCAACCGGGACTGTTCTTCTGGGCGTATGATTTCCGAATAATTCCCACTGAACTGATTAGCAGCATCTACGAGGAGTTCTACCATTCGGACGAGGTTCCGAGTCTTGCCCGGGGAGGCACGAATCGGGACCAAGCGGGAACGCACTATACCCCGGCTTTCCTAGTTGAGGATGTCCTCTCTCGTCTCCTGCCGGCTGAACGGCTTGATACTCGACCGCGAGTTATCGATCCGGCCTGTGGGTCGGGTATTTTTCTCGTGGAGACGTTTCGGCGAATGATCCGCCATCACGCTCGTTTCGTCGGCCGGATGCCTACTCGGCTCGAAATACGCACTATCCTACAGACCCAGATCGCGGGCATTGAAATCAATCCTGAAGCAACTAGGATTGCCGCGTTCAGCCTTTATTTGGCCCTACTTCACTATCAAGATCCTCGCGATATCCGTAGAAACCCGAAGCTACCGCGCCTGATTGGCGATGCAACCAACGCGAGTGACAACGACTCCTACTCGATTCTCTTCAACGCGGACGCGTTCGATCTCACGCGTGAGGAAGATCTGGCTTTTAGAAACCGGCTGGAGGAGTCGCGCCGATTCGAAGGCCGAGCTGATGTTTCGCACATTCTGACTACAGCTGGGCGGCTACCGGTGACGCTAGGCACCTTTGATGTAGTCGTCGGTAATCCTCCTTGGCGTGAAGCGAAGAAAACAGCCCTGCCTGTTCTTTGGGCGCGTGCGAATTTGCTTCCCGTAGGGGATCAGGGTTTATCTCAATTGTTTCTTCTACGGGCATTGGCACTCGTGAAAGAGGGTGGGATTGTCGGACTTCTCGTGCATGCCAATGTGCTTTTCAATCAGCGTGAGACAAGCCGGGTTTTCCGCGCGCACCTCCTCGCACACACACGGGTGCTGGAGGTAGTGAACTTCAGCCATGTGCGGCGGTTCATCTTCGAACGCGCGATCGCACCCTTTGTTTACCTCTCTGTGGCACGGAACAATGGTAAGCTTAGTGCGCGCGATCGGTTCGTGTATACGAGTGCGCGGCTAACCGATGTGGTGGAGCAAACTCCCTCCATTCTGCTCTCGAGTGCAGATCGGAGGATTGTTTCACAATCCGACGTGCAGACCACCGACTACCTGTGGAAGACGTACTGGTGGGGCGGACATCGGGACGCGGCGCTACTCGCGCGGCTGGATATTGAGGAGCAGTTTCGGAATCTGCTCCCGGAAGAGCACAAGCCAGGCTATGGCTTCCAGCGTGGCACCCGCACGCCGAGCGAAACTCTCCGGAGATTACGACCACTCCGAAGTCGCGGCCTGCACTCGTTCGGCTCCCTACAAGAGAATTGGTTTGAGTCAACACCTATGGGGACCAAGCGAGAACCTGACGAGAACCTGTACGTGGGGCAGCGGATCATTGCAGTGCGAGGCGTACCTGGATCGGGACAGCCGTGTATCCGACTCGAGTACAAGCCATTTTCATTTCGCCACACGATCTACTGTGTTCCCCTTCCACATATCCCCAAGTGGAAAGCAAAAGTGATCCTGGGAATCTTCTGGTCTGCACTAGGGAAGTACCGGCTATTCCTTACTTCGGGCAGCTGGGGAACATGGTACCATTCCCTAGTTCCTAATGATCTACTAAGTCTCCCTGTTCGCTTCACGAACGAGGAGGATGCGATCACAAAGCGCATCTTGCGAGCCGTAGACAGGTTGCGGAATCTAAAAGGTGACCCTAACCGAGGCGAGTCCCGTAAACTTGCGCGTACAATCCAGCGTCAGCTCGATGAGGCCGTGTTCGACCTGTTCGATCTGCTTCCACCAGAGAGAGATCTGGTCCGGGACTTCCTCCGGTTTCAGTTTGACCTCTTCAAGCATGGCGCGAGATCGAACAGCGTGGCACCGGTGCGACGACCAACTCGTTCTTGGGGGACCAGTTCCACGTTGCACGGTGAAAACGGTATGGCCGAGAAATACATTCGATCTCTCCTCGAGCTATGGAACCCTCAGCTCGGCCCAGACGGCGAGTTTACGTGGCAGTGGATCCAACCAGATGCCTCTGTGATGATCGCAGCCGTTTTTACGACGAGAGATCGCCGGGAAGAGTTAGTTATCCCGCGTACAGAGGAAGAGGAGCGTTTGTGGGAGCGTGCTCTGGAGCGGGCTTCAGAGGCACTCCGTCAGCCAGTTAGTGAGCGCGTCTACATTGATGGGATCGCGCGCGCTGTCTCCGATACTCAGATTTTGATTCTTAAACGCAACGAAAGGCGGCTCTGGAGTAGCTCAGCCGCGCGCGAGGACGCCGAAGCAACTCTGTTGCAGGCGCTGCGTATGCAGGAAGCTGTCTCCGCAGCGGGCCTCCGATGAGCCAGCCGCGCATCTCTCAGTTAGATATTTGGTCAGTTCTGCGCCAGATTCTCCTCCGTGGACTGGATTTGCTTCAGGAGCGACCACTACCATCCGCGAGTGAACCCGGACTAAACCGACAGCTTCGGGTATGCTTTCGATCAGCTTACGTCGAGCTAAGAGCAGGTCATTCGGGTATCCCCTTCCCGCTACCGATGCGAGAGTGTGCGAATCAGCCGTTCATTGAGGACGAGGAACAAACGCCGCGGGAGCGCAAGATTCCGGACTTCCAATGGGGCTTTTGGGATGACACAGCCCCTGTCGAGCAGGCCGAGCGGTATTTCGTCGTAGAATGCAAACGCTTGGGAAGCCCCCTGCGCTCGGATCAAGTCTTCAATGAACTCTACGTGGAGAAGGGAATTCAGCGATTCGTATCTGCGGAACACGGCTACGCAGCGGGAGAGCCCTCTGCCGCCATGATCGGGTATGTTCAGAGTATGGAGCTACAAGCGATCTATACTCAGGTGAACGCCGCCGCCTCGTCTAGTGCCATCCCCCACCTCAATGTCGATGACGCTGGATGGCAGTCTGGTGGAACAACACACCTCTTCCACAGGCTGATTCGCCCGTTCCCAATCTCACCCTTTGATCTTGAGCACTATTGGGTTGATCTCCGACCGCGTACCGCTGTGGTTAGCAGTGTGGGAACCGCGCAAAGCGAAGCACCTATCGTCGCAACACCATGAGGGAGATCCTAATCATGCGGGTTGCGGCCTTCAGTTTGCAAGTCGTTTGCCGGGGCGGTGGTTCTTCCGGTGACGGACTAACCACCGACTACTTCTCTCGTGCAAACAGGAAGCTAAAGGTCGTGCTGGCTTCTCAGCTCGGGTGTCCCGCTCCGCCGCGAGGTTGCAGCGTAGAGCTTCCCTTCGCCTTTGACGATCGACAGCATTCCGGATCAGCTCAGAAATTTGATCTAAGTCGATCTTGGGGGAAACACCCTCAAGTCCAAAACGCTAATGATGGTTTTCGAAAGCCGTCGGCCATCACCCTGCCGGGCGCACGGGCCTACAAGAACTCCATGGGGCTGGACGCGCGCGTGCTGCGCGAGACGTTCCACGAGGTGGGGGCGTGCCGCAAGAGCGGGATCCTCATCAACACCTTCATGCTGGCGCGCGATCCGTACCTGGTGGCCTTCGTCAACAAGGTGAGCGAGATCGCGCGCGGCAAGGCGTACTTCACCAACACGATGACGCTGGGGCAGTACATCATGCGGGACTTCCTGCGCCGGAAGACCCGCAGGGCGGGGTAGCCTTTGGACGCGATCCGCGGCGCATCGGAGCTCCGGGTGCGGCAACGCTGGGTTGCCGCGCTCCTGCTGGGCGCGGCCGGCTACTTCATCAACATGAGCCCCATCTCCCTCTCGCCCGGCACCGAGCTGCTGCTGGGGGGGACGGCCGCGCTTGTAGCCACCGTCACGCTGGGCCCCGGCCCGGGGGCGCTGGCGGGGTTCGTGGCCGCGTCGCGCACCTTTTTCCTCTGGGGCCACCCGTACGCCTGGGCCATCTTCACCCTGGAAGCGCTGGTGGTGGGGCTGCTCGTCACCCGCTACCGGCGGCGCCCGCTGGTGGCGGACTTCGTCTTCTGGGCGCTGCTGGGGCTCCCCCTGCTGTTCGTCACCTACGGGGGGATCATGGGGGTGGGTGGCGCCACGGCGGCGGTCATCCTCCTCAAGCAGCCGCTCAACGGGCTGATCAACGCCCTGGCCGCCGAAACGCTCCTGCTGATCCCCGCCGTGCGCCGCGGGCTGCGGGTGCGCGGGGCCCCGTCGCTGCGCTCCGCGCTGGCGGTGGTGGTGGCGCTGGCGGGGATCGTCCCCACCCTCAGCTTCGGCGTGTGGAGCGGCCGGCGCGAGTGGGAGCGCTCGCTGGAGCGCACCCGCGAGCGCCTCCTCCTTACCTCCGAGGCGCACGCCGCCCACCTGGGCGAGTACGTGCGGCTGCACACTGGCGTGGTGCGCACGGCGGCGGGCTTGGCCGAGCGGCCGGGCGGGTGGAGCGTGGACGATGCAACCCGCGAGCTGCAGGAGGTGCACGCGCAGTTCCCCTCCTTCGCGGGGGTCTTCGCCGCCGACTCGCGAGGGCGGATGACGGCTTTCGCGGGGGGGATGGCGGGGGTGGGCACCGACTACAGCGACCGCGAGTACTTCCGCCGCCTGCGCGCCACCCGCGCCACCGTCGTGTCCGAGGTGCTGCTGGGGCGCCGCACGCGCGCGCCGGTGGTGGTCATCGTGCACCCGGTGATGGTGGGCGACTCGCTGGCCGGCTTCGTGGGCGGCGCGCTGCAGCTTCGCAACATGCCCAAGCCGGCCCCCACGCCCCCCATGGGCGACCGGCTGCGCGTGGCAGACCGGCGCGGGCTGGTGCTCTACGACACCCACGCCCCCTACGCCGCCGGCGAGGCGCCGCGCTCCATGGGCGACTCCACCTCGTTCGCGGCGATCACGGCGGTGGGCGCGCGCGGCACCACCACGTACCGCCGTGGCGCGGGGCCGGTGCCCGCCTCCCGCCTGACCGCTCGCATGCTGGCAGGCGTGGCGCAGGTGCCCGGGCTGGACTGGCGTGTGTGGACGGAGGAGCCGTTCGCCGACATCCAGGCGTACGTGGCCGATTCGTACGTGCGCCTGCTGTCGCTGCTGATCGGCGTGACGCTGGCCTCGCTGGCGCTGAGCAACGCGCTGGCCCGGTACATGGCGCGCCCCCTCCTGCGCATCCGCGGCGCATCGGCGGCGCTGGGGTCGGGGGACCTGGAAGCGCGCGTGGGCCCGCTTTCCGAGGCCGCCCCCACCGAGATCGCGGCGCTGGGGCGCGACTTCGATCGCATGGCCAACGCCCTCAGCCGCCGCGCCGAGGAGCTGGAGCTGCTGGGGGAGATCGCGCGCTCCCTGGCATCCACGCTGGACCCGGCCGAGGTGCTGCGCCGCGTGACCGATGCCGCCGCCCGCCTGGTGGACCCCGACGGCTGCGGGATCGTCCTGCTGCAGCCCGGCGGCGAGTCGCTCAAGATGGACGACTCCGCGCTGGGGCTGATGGCGGGTTCGGCCGGGACGGAGCTCCCCGTGCAGGGCTCGCTCACCGGGTGGGTGGTGACGACGGGCGAGCCCGCGCTGGTGCTGGACGTGCACGACGACGAGCGCGTCCTGCACTCCCACGCCGACCTGAGCGCCACCGGATCGGTGATCTGCGCGCCGCTGGTGGGGCGCTCGGGTCCGCTGGGCGCGCTCAGCGCCGTGCGCGGCCGCGACGGCCGGCAGCCCTTCTCGCTGAGCGACCTCCGCCTGCTGGAGCGCCTCGCCCGCCACGCCGCGGTCGCGGTGGAGAACGCGCAGCTCCTGGAGGCGGCCCAGGAGGCCAGCCGCGCGAAGAGCGACTTCATCGCCACCATGAGCCACGAGCTGCGCACCCCGCTCAACGCCGTGCTGGGGCACCTGGAGCTGCTGGAGCTGGAGATCCACGGCCCGCTCACCCCGCAGCAGCGCGAGGCGCTCGGCCGCATCGACACCGCCTCGCGCCACCTGCGCGGCCTCATCGAAGAGGTCCTCTCCTTCGCCCGCCTGGAGGCCGGCCGCGCCGAGGCGCGCATCGAGGAGACGGACGTGTGCGGATTGGCATCGGAGGTGGCGTCGGTCATCGAGCCGCTGGCCACGCGCAAGGGGCTGGAGCTGGAGGTCCTCACCTGCGACCCGCCCGCGCGCATCCCCACCGATCCGGACAAGGTGCGGCAGATCCTGATCAACCTGGCCGGCAACGCGGTGAAGTTCACCGAGACGGGCGGCGTCCGCATCTCCGTGGAGTCGCGCCCCGACGGCGTCGCCCTCGCCGTCTCCGACACCGGCCCCGGGATTCATCCCGACGAGCGCGAGCGCCTCTTCCGCCCCTTCGAGCAGCTCCAGAGCGGCTTCTCGCGCCCGCACGGCGGCACGGGTCTGGGCCTCTACCTCTCCGGCCAGTACGCCGAGCTCCTCGGCGGCCGCATCGACGTGGCCAGCGAGCCGGGGAGCGGCAGCACTTTCACGCTCGTCCTGCCGCTCACGCCGCCCGAGGAGGCCCCCTCCCCCCAGCCCTCTCCCCCGCCTGGGGGGGCGCAGGGCGGGTGAGGGGGAGAACTGCCGCTCGCCCGCACAGATCCTGTAGGGGCGCGATTTATCGCGCCGCCGCCCGCGTTCCTCGACCCTCGCGCCGCGCACCGATCCGGTAGGGGCAGACCTACGTGTCTGCCCACCACCCGCCATACCCGAATCTTCGTCACGCACCCGAACATTCGTAGGGGCCGCCCCACGTGGCTGCCCGTGCCTTCCGTCGCGCTGATCCAGGTGTCCGGCTGCGATGCACGCGTGCGCGCGCCCCTCCCCCAGGTTGTTTTGGGGGAGGGGCAGCGAGGAACGAGCGGGGAGGGGGCCCGCGACTCAGCCGTTGCCGCCCTCGTGGCCGTCGATCTCCTCCGGCCGCACGCCTTCGCGCACCTGGCGGGCGGTCTCGTCGAGCTGGGCCTGGAGCTCCTGGGTGTTGCGGCGGATGTCCTGGAGGTCGCCGGAGTTCTCCTGCACGCGGTCGCCGGCGGCGTGCAGGAGCTCGTTGGTCTGCTCCAGGCGCTCGGCGTTCTCGCGCAGGAGCTCGGCGGTGCGCGCCTGGGTCTCGGCGAGCTCTTCCTGGCGGTCGGCGGTGCGCAGGTCGTCCTCGCGGCGCACGTGGTCGGCGCGGTGGACGGCGGGAGAGTCGTGCACGGCCAGCCCTTCGGGGTAGCTCCCGGGAGGCGGGGCCTGCTCCGCACCGTGCCGGTGAAGGTCGGCGTCGCCCCGGGCATCGTCGGCCAGCTGCTGCGCGCGCTCCTCCGTGTCGCGCAGTTCCCGCTCGCTGAGCGGTCGCGGATCGTTCTCCATCGTGCACCCCCGTGGGAGTTGGTTCACCGTCGGCGGCGCGCGGCCGCGGGGACGGGCGGAGGTGCAAGGACTTCGCCACGGCCCCCGTTCGCCACCCCCGCGGCACGGACGTTGAATCACCCCGCCCACCATGCACTACGCCGACGACCACTTCCTCTTTCCGCTCGTGCGCGAGCCCCGCTCGCGCTGGGAGCGTGCCGGGCTCTCGCCGCGGCAGGAGCGGCGGGTGAGCCTCGTGCTCAACCTGCTCGTGCTCCTCTTCGTGGCGGGCTGGGCGTACACCATCGCGCTGCGCCTTTCCAACCCGCGCCCGGTCACCGACGGCGCGGACACGCCGGTGCTCGGGTCCGGCTCCGCCTTCGAAGACCCCAACGCGCCCCCCGGTATCGCCGATCGCCTGGGCCGCGGCGGGATCGCGCCGGCGCTGACCGCCGAGCTGCTGCGAAGGTCCGCGCGGTCTTACGCCGCCACGCTCGACCCGAGCGTGCGCGGGTTCAGCGGCGCCGTGTACGCGCAGATCCTGGAGCCGGGGGAGCAGCCGGACCTTCCCGCCCCGCAGCCGGGCGCCGAGCCCACGCTGGGCAACGAGATCGCCGGGCGGCTGGGCGGCGGCATCTCCGGCGTGGTGCTGCGGGCGGGACGGCTGGCGGAGCCGGTGCCCAACCTGCAGGTCATCCGCATGGTCCCCATGTCGGTCAAAAAGGGCGGCAGCGTCGGCCGCTACAAGATCGGCAACTGGCCGTGCGAGATGGGCCGCTGCCCCGCCAACCCGATCTACCAGACCCCGAAAGGGATGATCGAGGTGACGCCGCAGAACAAGGAGATCTTTCTGAGCGAGCACATCCAGCTCAAGGACTTCATCACCAAGCTGCAGGAGAACGTCTGGCCCAAGTACGTGGTGGTGGATCCCAAGAACCTGGACAAGATCGAGCTGGTAGTGAAGGAGCTGGAGGCGATGGGGCACCCGGTGGACAACCTCTTCGCGGTGAGCGGTTTCCGCAGCCCGTGGTACAACGCCAGCGGGGGGAGCACCGCCGGGCGGGGGCAGCTCAGCCGCCACATGTACGGCGACGCCATGGACATCGCGGTGGACAACGACCGCAACGGCATCATGGACGACCTGAACGGCGACGGGGCCATCAACCTCAAGGACGCCCGCATCATCGGCGTGGCCGTGGACCGGGTGGAGCAGAAGTACCCCAGCCTGGTGGGTGGGATGCACTACTACCCGCCCACGGGCGGGCACAAGGGGATGGTGCACATCGACACGCGCGGCAACCGCGCGCGCTGGTAGACCGTCTTGCACCCAATCACAATGCCGGAAGGAGCGCACCGTGGCCGACCCGCGCACTGAAGAAAGCCGAGAGAACCGCCGGACGAGCGGTCCCAACGACCCCACGCCGGACCTGGCGGGGGTGCGCGACGACGACATGGAGCCGCATGCGGGGCTGCGCTACGTGGCGCGCCTCTTCAAGGTGCTGGCGCTGCTGATCCTCCTCCTGCTGATCGCGGAGGTGGTGCTCCAGCTCTGGCGCGCAGGCCTCAACGCCGTCCCCACGCTTCTGGTGAACGCCACGCAGATGATCGTGCTGGGCGCCCTCCTGTGGGGCGCCGGCGACCTGGCGCTGATGCTGATCGAGTCCAATCACGACCTGCGCGCCACGCGCATCCTGGTGGGGCGTCTCAACGGCAAGGTGCAGCGCCTTGAGGCGATGAGCTTCGGCCCTCCGCAGCCGCGCCCCGGCGGACCCCCCGCCCCGCGCCCCGGCGCCGTCGGCTCCAACGCCCCGCTCCCCGGTGCCGCCCCGCCCCGCGAACGGCCCTCCGACGGGCAGTCCGGCTGAGCGAAAAGGAGGCGCGGAGAGTGATCTCCGCGCCTCCTCTGCTTCACGCAAGTCCAACCGGGGAGTCGATGATGGCGATCGAAGTGACGTACAACCAGGCCCGTGCCTCGCTTGCTGCCCTCTGCGACGCCGTCACGCAGGACCACGAAACCGTTGTCATCCGCCGTCCCGGCGCTGAAGACGTAGCACTCGTGTCCGCCGCCGAACTGCGTAGCATGGAGGAAACGGCCCACCTGCTCCGCTCACCGCGGAACGCCCAGCGCCTCCTGCGGGCTCTCCTGAGGTCGCTCGATCGCTCGGGCTCGGCCAACCACAGCATTGCCGGTCATCCATAAAACCGTTTCTCGCGTGTGCATCGAAGGAAATGTCTCACGCGAAGGCGCAAAGGCGCAAAGTACTTACGTGGGTCTTTCCTTCGCGTCTTCGCGCCTTTGCGTGACATCTGATGCTTTGGTATAGCACTGCCAGGCTCGGCGCGTGTGCTACCTGCGCACTACCTCCGCTAGCGCCTCGTCGATGCGGCGGAGGGCGTCGGGGTCCAGGCGGATGCCGGAGGCGGCGGCGTTGGTCTCCACCTGCTCCACGCGCGTGGCGCCGACGATGACGCTCGCCACGTTCGGCTGGCGGAGCACCCAGGCCAGGGCGAGCTGCGCCATGCTGATCCCCGCCTCGGCCGCGATCGGGCGGAGGCGCTCCACCGCTTCCAGGACGGGCGGCTGAAGCAGCGGCTCCATGAAGGAGTTGGACGACGGGTCGGCGCCGCGCGTGTTCTCGGGGAGCGGGGCGCCGGGGCGGTACTTGCCGGTGAGCACGCCCTGCGCGAGCGGCGACCACACGATCTGCCCCACGCCGGCTTCCTCGGACGCGGGGATCACCTCGTCCTCGATCGTCCTCACCAGCATGTTGTACTGCGGCTGGTTGGAGATCATGCGGTGCCACCCCATCCGCTCCTGCATCCCCACCGCGTCGCGGATCTGCTCGCCAGACCACTGGCTCACGCCCAGGTAGAGCACCTTCCCGGCCTGCACCAGGTCCTCCAGCGCCCGCAGGGTCTCGTCGACGGGGACTTCGGGGTCGAAGCGGTGGCACTGGTAGAGGTCCACGTAGTCGACGCCCAGGCGGCGCAGCGATGCGTGGCACTGCTCCGTCACGTGTTTGCGGCTCAGCCCCCGGTCGTTGGGACCTGACCCCATGGGGAAGAACACCTTGGTGGCGATCACCAGGTCGGTGCGCGGCAGCTCGCGGATGACGCGGCCCAGCGACTCCTCCGCGGCGCCGGTGTGGTAGACGTTGGCGGTGTCGAAGAGGTTGATCCCCAACTCGTACGCGCGCAGGATGCACGCGCGCGTCACGTCGTCCTCGACGGTCCTTCCGTAGGTGAGCCACGAGCCCAGCGAAATCTCGCTGACCCGCAGCCCGGAGCGTCCCAGCGCGCGGTATTCCAAGTCGTTCTCCTGTCGATGCGCGGTCAGTCTTCCGCGCGGAAGTTGATAGGCACCTGCGCCTGCGCACGCACCGGCTCGCCGCGGATTCTGCCCGGGGTGAAGCGCATGCGCTCCGCCACCGCGCGCGCGGCGTCGGCGAAGGCGGGGTGCACGTCGTTCACGATCTGGATTGACCCGGGCTCCACGTTGCCGTCCTGGCCGATTACGAACGACACGATCACGTCGCCCGAGACCCCCGCATCTCGCAAAAAGGGCGGATAGCTGCGCCGGGCCGATCGCTCCACGTCGCGGCGGTTGCGCAGCTCGGGGGTCTCGTCGAGCGAGCCGACGTCGTACACCGGGTTCTCATCCGCAGGCGCGGGAGGCAGCTCCTCGACGGCGGCCGCGGTGTCCGTGAACGGCGGGATGGGCTCAGGCTCCGGCTCCCCGAGCGTCGTCTGCTGCGTGTCCACCTGCACGCTCTCGGGCGCGGCGCTGTCCGTCCGCGCGACGACCGCGGAGTCGGGGGCGGCCGGGGCCGGGTCGCCGCCCCCCATCCCGCCCACACCGTACACGACGGCGCCGCCCACCAGCGCCAGCATCCCCCCGATGGCCGCCGCACGGCCCACGCGGGCAGGGCGCGGCGCGGGCGGCGGAGGCGTGGCCGGCAGCGGCGGCGGCGGGGCCACGGGCATCGCCACCGTAGGCGCCGCGACGGCGGTGGGGACGAAGGCGGGGCGGCGAACCGGGGGCGCATCCCCGCCGTGCATCAGCGCCAGGAGGGCGTCGGCGTCGGCGGGGCGGGCGAGCGGGTCGGGATGGAGGGCGTGCTCCAGCGCCGTGGCCATGGCGGGGTCCAGCTCCGGCACCCGCTCGCGCGGCGGCACCAGCGGCACGTCGGCGCCGGCGGCCATCCGCTCCAGGTCGGCGGCGGAATAGGGCGGCGCTCCGGTGGCGGCGCGGTACATCGTGATCCCCAGCGAGAAGACGTCGCTGGCGGGGGTCAGCGCCCCCTCGCCGCGGATCTGCTCGGGCGATGCGTAGGCTGGCGAGAGCGGCTGCTTCCCCATGCGGGTGAGGTGCGTGCGCGTCTCCGTGTCGTCCAACTCCATCTGCGCCACGCCGTAGTCCAGCAGCATGGCGTGGGTCGCGCGCCCGCTCACCAGGAAGACGTTGCCCGGCTTCACGTCGCGGTGCACCAGCCCCATGCGGTGCCCAGCGGCCAACCCCTCCGCCGCCTGCCGGAAGACCGTCGCCGCCTCGTCGGGCGCGAGCACGGTGTCGCGGGCCAGTCGCCGCGACAGGTCCTCGCCCTCCAGCAGCTCCATCACCAGGAAGTCCAGCCCCAGCGTGGCATCGGTGCCGAAGTCGTACACCCCCACCACGTGCGGGTGGCGGATGCGCGCGGCCGCCTGCGCCTCGCGCAGGAAGCGGGCGCGGGCGCGTCCCTCCGCGTCGTCCTCCACGGTCACGACCTTTACGGCCACGGCGCGATCCAGCCGCAGGTCGGTCGCCCGGAAGACGGCGCCCATCCCGCCCCGGCCCACCACCGCATCCACGCGGTAGCGCTCACCCAGGGTGCGGCCGGCGAGAAGGACTTCGAATCCGGGCATGACGGCTCGGCTGAGGGAAATCGGCGGCAGGGAAGGTACGTGCGAAGGGTCCGCGCAAACAACCTGCCGCGGGGGTTGGGAGGGGGGGG
>DASWNZ010000137.1:0-21821 GCA_036398975.1 Longimicrobium sp. | reverse complement strand
CGCGTTCCTGCGGCTCGAAAGGAACCGCATCGCCACCAGAATGAGCTGGGTCGAAGCAAAGGTGAGTATCACGCGCAATGCCGTGCGTACCTATCTCGCCAACCCCAGCTTCACTTTGGGGGCAACTGCGTAAGTCCTATCTGAGGATGTCGCGCTGCTTTGTCAGAGCCTCCAGAAGGAAAGGTTCCGTCTGCGCAAAGTGAATTCCAATGACGGCCCTTCTGATCTTCCGAATCGGGAGTGCACCCCAATGGGCGGCGCGCCCACGGTCCGATGACGCCCAGGCGTAAGCGAGGTAAATGTTGTCCGCCCAATCGGCGAGCAATTGCAACGCGGAGAGTGTCCGTTGTGAGGTGCTGAGAACGGTAACTGCAACTTGGGAGTTCAGCTCGTCTCTCATTAGGAATTCAGCGTTGGGATTGGGGAGGGTATAAACGCGCGCCGGTGCAGCTGACTGTGTTCGTCGGTGACACATTGAAAACGGGTCGACGTGAGACCGGCGATCGTTGCAAGTTCACGAGCCACCGCATGCGGGGACAAGCCGCGTCTTGCAGAGCTCCTTTTGAGTGAACAGGGACACACACAGGATCGCACGTTGACTGAACAGGAGCTTGCATGCCCATTCTGTGGTATCTCCGAGCCGGCGGTCCTGCTCCGGAACCAGTATGCACGTGCATTCAGGGATCGTTATCCAGTTTCCCCAGGACACACGCTCGTGATCCCCAACCGGCATCTCCACAGCGTTTTCGATGCCACGCCCACCGAACTCGCCTCACTCTGGGATCTTGTTCATACAGTGCGGAGTGAGCTCTTGTCCGAGTTCAAACCGGACGGGTTCACGATCGGTGTGAACGACGGCGTTGCGTCAGGCCAGACGGTCGCGCATGGCCACATTCACGTCATCCCACGGTATTCGGGCGATGTGCCGGATCCCAGGGGCGGAATACGTTGGGTGGTTCCCGCACATGCGCCATACTGGCAAAATCCATGAAAACCTCTGTATTGCCGGAGCAGCAGATCCATTTCCTGCAACAGCTCCAACGGCTTTTAAACGACGGCAGCTTCGTAGCGACTTACAAGTTCGCTTTGTTACACGCCATCGCCGACCTCGCGGTCTTGCATGGGGACGACTCGGGCGGAGAGCTCCGTCTTGGTACGCGGACGATCGCGGAGGAGATCATCGAGTTGTACTGGCGTCAGGCGCTCCCGTTTCCCGCGTCCGGGTCGGGTACAGCTCTCGTCCTGAAGCAGAATACGGGACGACAGGCGGCGATCCTCGTGAAGATTCTTCAGGCTCAAGAGAGCTGCGGCACGTCGCTGGTGCGGTACCGCAGGCGGAGAACAGAGTGGGAGCGGCTGGTGCGCGAGGTGGATCAGGTCGTTCGAGAGATGCCGCTCTGGAAGCTGCAGACAGTCGGAAATGAGCGCCTTTCGTTTCTGTACGAGAACGTGGACAGTGGAGCTGAGATCACACTCCGGCCGGGCGTCGCGTTCTGCCTTCGCGCATTCTACCCACTTATCCTGGACCTTGTCCGCGGCGCTTGGTTGCGGCACGTGCGCACCCACAACGCGGCAGCGCTAGGCGAGAGTAGCGAACTCGGAGCATTCCTTTTCGGCACAGGGCGGGGATCGCTCGCTATGTACCAACCGGTTCTCGCGGAGGTGCAGAACGGTACGTGCTTCTACTGCCGGTCTGCTCTACAGGGGCCGGGAGAGGTGGATCACTTCATCCCCTGGACGCGCTATCCCGTGGATCTCGGCCATAACTTTGTCCTCGCACATGGCCGCTGTAATCGAAACAAGTCGGATCACCTTGCTGCCGAGAGACATCTCGAGAACTGGCTTTGGCGGAACGAAACGTTCTCGGGCGTGCTGGCGAGTGCCTTTGATGCGGTCGGGGCACCATACTCCTTAGTCGCGACCACTCAGATCAGCCGATGGGCGTACGCCCACACCTCCCGCATTGGCGGGCAGGTCTGGGAGAAGGGGGACCTCCTACGCCCTCTTTCGCCCGAGTGGGAGTCCATGTTCGTTGCTGCTGACACTTCGGCCTCAACGATGTAGACTGCGATGTTGGACCGTCTCTACCTTGCTGCGAGGCGATGCGGGACCCCATGATGCGGTGCAGCGCAGCTCATACGCTTCCCACTGAACCAGAGGGCACGATGTTCCGCACCGCAGCCATCGTTCTCATCCTCCTGTTAAGCGGGGAGCAGCTTTCCGCGCAGGCATTCGGCGCGGGCGGGCCGGTCACGGCGCTGGTGGGTGGCACGCTGATCGATGGGACTGGGCGCGGGCCGGTGCCCGGCGCGACGGTGGTGATGCGGGACGGGAGGATCGTGTGCGCGGGGAGCGGATGCGCGGTGCCGGCGGGGGCGCGGCGGGTGGACGTGCGCGGCAAGTACCTGATCCCGGGGCTGGTGGACGGGCACGTGCACTACTCGCAGACGGGGTGGGTGGACGGGCGCCCCGACGCGCTCGACATGCGCGCACGCTTCCCGTACGACTCCACGATCGCGTCGCTGCAGGCGCACCCGGAGCGGTTCTATCGCAGCCACCTCTGCTCGGGGGTGACGGCGACGTTCGACGTGGGTGGATATCCGTGGACCTGGGCGCTGCGAGAGGGGGCGGAGAGGTCGACCGCGGCGCCGCACGTGGCGGCGGCGGGTCCGCTCCTCTCCACGCGCGACCACTGGGTGAACCTGCCGGCGCAGCGGCAGTTCGTGCACACCGCCACCGACTCGGCCACGCGGGCCGGGGCGCGCATGATCGCCGCGTGGGAGAGTGACGCGGTGAAGGTGTGGTACCTGGTGGGCGCGAACTCGCCGGACACCGCCGCATCCAAGTCGCGCATCCGCGTGGCGGCGGAGGAGGCGAGGCGCGCGGGGATTCCGCTCATCGTGCACGCCACCGACCTCTGGGCCGCAAAGGATGCATTGCGCGCCGGCGCCAAGCTGCTCGTGCACTCCGTGGACGACGTGGCGGTGGACGACGAGTTCCTGCGGCTCGCGCGCGAGGCGGGCGCGTCGTACAACCCCACGCTTACGGTGCAGGAAGGCTACCTGCAGCTTCAGGAGCGGCGCTTCAACCCGCAGGGCCTCCCGCTGGAGTGCGTCGATCCCGCCACCCGCGCCAAGGCCTTCCTGACCGACTCGCTTCCACCAGGCCGCGGCAACAACGCGGCGATCCGGGCGCGAGCCGCCGAGGGCTACCGGCTGATGGTGGCGAACCTGCGGCGCGTCCACGCCGCGGGGATTCCGGTGGTGATGGGCACCGACGCCGGAAATCCCCTGACGCTGCACGGCCCCTCCGTGTACCGCGAGATGGCGGCGATGGCCGAGGCCGGGCTCTCGCCGATGGACGTGCTCGTCGCCAGCACGCGCAACGGCGCGCGGGCGATGGGGCGGAACGACATCGGGACGGTGGAGCGGGGGAAGATCGCCGACCTCGTCGTCCTCGACGCCAACCCGCTCGCGGACGTCGCCAACTACCGCAGGGTCTCGCGGGTGGTGCGAGGGGGAAGGGTCTGGACGCGCCGGGAGCTGGAGTACCGCTGATCTGCTTCGCCGCGTGAGCGTCTCTCCGTCGTCACGCAAGCCGCTGTGCCTCTGACACACGCATCTGGCGCAGCGGCATCGTAGGAAGTACTTGTTGTGAGGCGCCCTTCTGCTCGCCCTCCGTTTTCTGCCGATGTAAACACGTTCTGCACTGATAGCCCTCCATCTCGTTGTACCCGCCAGCGGGCGGTCTCCCGCTTTCCTCCCAACGCACCCCCGGAGCTTCCATGGACAACTCACCCCACGCGCCCTTCGTCAACACGCATCCCACGGCTGGCGGCGTCCGCATCACCGGAATCGACATCGGGATCGGCGACCTGATCGTGCTGATGATCAAGGTCGCGATCGCTTCGATCCCCGCGGGCATCATCATCATGATCGTGTTCGGAATCATCGGTGCCATCTTCGGTGGGATCTTCGCGGGGCTCATGGGCGGGCTGGGGAACTCCTGATTCTCAGCCCGGATTTACCGGGTAAACACCCAAGAGAACGGCGAGTAAAGATCGATGCCTTGCTCCAGAGCCCGGAGCAAGGCATCTTTACGCCCGGTCCTCACTCACACCCGCAACGCCTCCTCCCTCGCACATGGCACACATCACCTGCTTCACCGTCCAGAAAGGCGGTGCGGGCAAGACCAGCATGACGGTAAATGTGGCCGGCACGCTGGCCGGGGCCTACGGGCTCCGCACGCTCGTCATCGACGCGGACCCGCAGTGCAACGCTACGGCGGCGCTACTGGGGTCCGACTACGCCGACCCGGGCTATGGGCCCACCTTCGCCGACGTGCTGGAAGGGCGCTCCACCATCGCGGAGGCCGCCGTGCAGAAAAGCTTCCCGACGCTGTGGACGCTGCCGGGGTCGGAAAAGCTGGTGGCGTACGAGATGGCGCGCGACGATGCCCGGCGCGGTCGGGTGATCCACTCCGTCGCGTCGCTCCTTTCCGAGGCGATCCCCGATGAGATCGACGTGGTGCTGATCGACACGCCGCCGTCGGGCGGGATCTGGCTGCAGGTGGCGCTTGCGGCGGCGCACAGCTACACCGTAGTCGCGACGCCGGACGACTTCTCGGCCAGCGGCGTGCTCAAGCTGATCGGCACCGTGGACCAGGTGTGCGCCGACTTCAACCCGGCGCTGCGCCGCGCGGGGTTCCTCATCAACCAGTACCGCCGCACCTCCGAGGGCGACCAGTACGTCCGCTTCTACCGCGACTGCTTCCCTGAGGACGTATTCCGCACTGTCTTTCCGATGCGTGGCGTGATCGGCTCGTCGCGCGGGATGCGGATGCCGGTGGAGCTGTACGAGCGGCTGTACCGGGTGAGCACGCCGGCCGCCCCCCTCTTCCGCGAGGTGGCCGCGGAGTGGATGGAGCGCGTGGGGATCGAGGGGCGCGGCGCGGCGCCGCGCTTCGACGGCGAGCAGCTGGGGATCGGGGTGGAGATGGAGGCGGCGGCATGAGCAAGGCCCCACGTCCGGCGCTGGACCTGTCGAAGCAGCGCGCAGCCTTCACCCAGGTGTCAAGCCATCTCGCGGGGATGGCCCCGTCGCACCCGGCGGCGGTGGTGGACGGCGCTACGCGCGCCAAGAACCACCTCACGCTCCCCATCGCGCAGATCGAGGAGGAGGGCGCGTACGTTCGCGAGGTCGAGACCGAGGAGGAGCTTGCGGACCTGGCGGGCTCCATCCGCATCGACGGCGACGTGCCGGGGGCCATCGGGGTGCGGCGCGTGGGGCCGCCGGTCGCCCCGCGCTTCGTGCTCGTGTACGGGCGCCGCCGCCTGCACGCCGCCCGGCTCGCCGGCCTGCGCACGGTCACGGTGCGCGACCTGGGTCCCATCAGCGAGGAGGAAGCCTTTCTCCAGCAGATTGCGGAGAACGAGTCGCGCAGGGCGATGTCGGTGATGGACGCGTGCCTGGCGTACTACCGCGCGCACCACGGCTTCGGGCACACGCAGGCGGTGCTCGCCGCGCGCGCGGGGAAGAGCCCAGGCTACGTGAGCTGGATGACCAAGGGCGGCGAAGCGCTGGCGCAGATGACCGAGGACGAGCGCGCCGCCCTGGCCCGCCACCCGCGCATGGGCACCGCCGTCTTCCGCGACACCTCGTCCAAGCCGCTCCCGGAGCGCGTGGCGACGCTCCGCGCCATGGCCCGCTCCGTCGTCGCCGGCGTCGCGCAGGCGGCGGATGCCGTTCCCTCGCCGATCCGCTGGTCTGCGGCGCGCGGCGGCACCCTGCGCCTGAACGCGCACCTCGATCCCAAACGGCTCCACGATGACCGCGAGTACCGCGCGGAGGTGCGGGGCCTCGTCGAGCGGCTGGAGCAGATGCTGGCCGAGGCGGAAGGCTGAGCCTCCCCTGGCCTCACACAGAGACACAGAGACACAGAGAGAACGGCTGAGAACATCTTTTTTCTTGCCTTTCCGTTCCCTCTGTGGCTCTGTGTGAGACGGCTGTTCCGATCCCCCCGACTCACCTCCCATGACACAGAACGACAGCACGCCGCCGCGCGAGGAAGCGCGGTGGGAGATCTGCATGCAGCTCGCCCGCACCCTGCTGATGGTGGGCGAGGGCGACCGCGACCTGGTGAAGGAGTACCTCGAGATCCTGATCGAGCGCGGGTTGCCGCCGGGCGGGCCGCCGAAGAAGGTGCTGATCGTGGGGGCGGGGATCGCGGGGCTGGTGGCGGGGTGGCTCCTCAAGAACGCGGGGCACCAGGTCACCATCGTGGAGGCGAACGGCAACCGGATCGGGGGGCGGCTCAAGACCTTTCGGCAGGACCAGTGGCGCCCGGACCTCGGCGCGCCGTTCGTCGACCGCAAGCAGTACGCGGAGGCGGGGGCCATGCGCCTCCCCGACTTCCACCCGCTGGTGCTCGCGCTCATCGACAAGTTGGGGCTTCCGCGCCGGCCCTTCTTCAACATCGACGTGGAGGGCCCCGTGGAGCCGCAGCCGGGTGTGCGCGTGCCGCCCGTGGTGTATCCGCCGTTCGATGGGAGCGGCGAGTGGCGCAACGGGCCGGAAAGCCCCGACTACCGATTCCCGAAGCAGCGCAACAACGCCTGGCTGCGAACCAACGGCCTGCAGGTGCGGCGGTCGGCGTACAAGGACAGCCCGCGCGAGATCAACGAGGGATTCGGTGTGCCGGCGGAGCAGGCGGGGACGGCGGCGGGTCCGCTGGTGAACGACGCGCTCGACTTCGTGCGCGACTACTACTCGACGGTCGAAGGCGGGAAGCGCGTCCGTAAGCCCTTCCCGGAGTGGGTTGAGGGGTGGGCGCGGGTGATCTACGACTTCGATCCGTACTCCATGTGGGGCTTCCTCAAGGAGGTCGCGGGGTTCAGCGACGAGACGATCGAGGCCGTGGGGACGATCGAGAACCTTACGTCCAGGCTCCCGCTCTCCTTCTTCCACACCTTCCTGGGCCGCAGCGACATCCGGCCGGACGCGACGTACTGGGAGATCCCGGGGGGGAACTGGCGGCTGCCGTACGCCTTCCTCGCCTTCCTGCGCGACGAGATCCGCATGGGGCAGCGGCTGGTGCAGATGGAGTACTGGCACCCGGAGCGCGACTGCAACCAGTGCGTGCACGTGGGCCTCGACGGCCCGGCGGTGTGGATCAAGTGCGTGGGCGAGGAGGCCGACGAGGACCGCGGCGGGGCATCGGGGAAGAAGCCGGTGTTCGAGGAGTTCACCGCGGACGTGGCGATCGTCACCATCCCCTTCTCCAGCCTGCGCCACGTGATCGTCGATCCGCTCTTCAGCTACAAGAAGCGGCGCGCCATCATCGAGCTGCACTACGATTCGGCCACCAAGGTGCTGCTGGAGTTCAGCCGCCGCTGGTGGGAGTTCACCGAGGAGGACTGGAAGCGCGAGCTGGACGACATCCGGCCCGGAATGTACGAGCACTTCGAGGCGGGCGGCGAGGGGCAGGGCTCGTCCGCGCTGCTGGGCGCCGATCCGGGGGTGGACGAGACGCGAATCCCCGGGCGGGAGAAGGCCTTCTACGCCGAGCTGCGCCACCAGAACCCACGCCAGCGGGAGGCGACGCACGTCTTCGGCGGCGGCACCATCACGGACAACCCCAACCGCTTCATCTACTACCCGTCGCACCGGGTGGAGGGGAGCGAGGGCGGCGTGGTGCTCGCCAGCTACAGCTGGGCGGACGATGCGGCGCGCTGGGACTCCATGTCCGACGACGAGCGCTACGCATTCGCGCTGCGCGGGCTGCAGTCGATACACGGCGCGCGCATCGAGGTGTTCTACACCGGCAAGGGGCAGACGCAGAGCTGGCTGCGAAACCGCTACGCGTTCGGCGAGGCGGCGGTGTTCACGCCGGGGCAGCTCACGCAGTTCCATCCCAGCATCCCGACGCCGGAGGGGCCCGTGCACTTCGCGGGGGAGCACACGTCGCTGAAGCACGCCTGGGTGGAGGGCGCCATCGAATCCGCCATCCGCGCGGCGCTGGAGGTCAACGGGCCGGAGGTGGCGCGATGAGCGAGCCGGCGGGCGGGTGGACGGTGGCGCGCTACCTGGCTGCGCGGCTGGCGGAGCTGGGGATCGAGCACCTGTTCGGAGTGCCGGGCAACCACCTGGGGCCCTTTCTACCCGAGGTGGTGGCGGCCAAGGTGAAGTGGGTGGGCAACTGCAACGAGATCAACGCCGGCTACGCGGCCGAGGGGTACGCGCGGGTGCGCGGCGTGGGCGCGGTCGCGGTGACGTACGGTGTGGGCGCGCTCAGCGTCCTCCAGCCCGCGGGCGGCGCGTACGTGGAGAAGATCCCGCTCATCGTCATCACCGGCGCGCCCACGTACGAGCAGTGGCTCAACCTGCGCGCCATCGGCCTCCTGACCTCGCACATGAGCCCGGTGACGCGCGCCAACGTGGACGCGTTCCGCCAGGTGACGGTGGATGCGCAGGTCATCACCAGCAGCCGCATGGCGCCGGTGCAGATCGACTGCGCCCTCTCGGCCTGTCTTACCGAGCGCAGGCCCGTCTACCTGGAGGTGTGGGAGAACGTGTGGTCGGGAGAGTGCGACGCGCCTGTGGGCCGCATCGAGGCGCGCGAGCGCCCCACGACGGCCGCCAACCGCCGCATGCTCGCCGATGCGGTGAAGGCCGCGGTGGAGCTGATCGAGCGGCTGGGCTCGCCGATCCTGTGGGGCGGCGAGGAGATCGGCCGGTTCGGGCTACGCGAGGAGTTCGAGTCGCTGGTGGACGCCACCGGAATCCCCTTCTGCACCACCATCGGCGGCAAGTCCGTGGTGTCGGAGGATCACCCGCTCTTCCACGGCGTCTACAACGGCAAGGCGAGCCTGCCTGAGGTGCGCGAGGTCTTCAAGGACGTGGCGAAGTGCCGCATCGGCCTCGGCTCGTGGCAGACGTCCAAGAACCTGGGCGGCACCCGCTCCGTGGGCGACGACTGGATCATGGCCGTGCACCATGGCGTCAGCGTGGGTCCGCGCTACTTCCCGGACGTCAAGCTGGGCGAGTTCATCACCGCCCTCCGCGACGCGCTGGTCGCTTCCAGGGGCGCCCGCGAGTACACCGCCGACTACTACCAGGACGCCGAGGCATCGCAGCCCGCCTTCGTCGCCATGCTCTCGCGGCACGCGGAGGAGGATGCGCCCCTCACCTACGACAGCTTCTTTCAGCGGATCAGCGCGTTCATGGACGAAGCCACCCGCGACGGAGCCTCGCCCTACGCAGTCGTATCGGACGCGGGGTTCTCGCTGCTGGGATCGCAGAACCTGAAGATGCCGGAGCCGGGCACCTTCTTCTGCCAGGGTGCGTGGCTGGCGATCGGCTACTCGGTCGGCGCGGTGACGGGGATCAAGACCGCGCGTCCCGAGAAGCGGCACCTGGTGTTCGTGGGCGACGGATCGTTCCAGGAGACGTGCCAGGAGCTCTCCACGCAGACCCGTCTGCGCCACGACTCAGTCATCTTCGTGCTGGACAACGAGGCGTTCTACGGCATCGAGCAGATGCTGGTGCACCCCTGCTTCTATGCCGAAGGCTCGGGCGAGGACGCCAGCTTCTACAACGTCCTCCACCCATGGAGCTACAGCCGCCTCGCCGAAGTCTTCTCCACCCCCGAAGCCCCGATGACCGGCTTCGAGGTCGCCACGCACGCGGCCCTCGACGAGGTGCTCCGCCACCTGCGCGACCCCGCCCATCCGGCCAACCTGGGCCCCGTCCTCGTGCAGGTGCGCCTCCCCCGCTCCGACTTCCCCCGCGCCACCCAGTACATCATCGACGAGAACTGCGCGGCGCAGACATCGTAACAGCAATCTCACGCGGAGGCGCGGAGACGCAGAGAGAAAAACAAACAGCAGAAGCCTCACACAGAGGGCACAGAAGGAACAGAAAGCCACAGAGAAAACCCTTTGCGGTTCTCTTTGTGGCTCTGTGGCTCTGTGTTAGCCATGCCGTTGCAGCTCTCTCTCCGCGTCTCTGCGCCTCTGCGTGAGACCCGCCGTTCTTAGAAGCCGCTTCCGCCCCCGCCCCCGCTCCCCCCGCCACTCGACCCGCCGCCGCCCGAGCCGGAACCCGACGAGCTGGGGCTGGAAGACATCGTGCTACCGGCTGTGCTGGACATGGCGCTCATCCGCGACGAGAAGCCGGTGGCGTTGAACGGGCCGGTGCCGGTGCCGCGGTACCACTGCGGCGGCTCGCGGTAGATGTCTTCGAAGGCGCGCGCCCAGCGGCCCTCCACGCCGAAGGCCATCGCGTAGGGAAGGTACCGTTCGAACATCTCCGGCGAGGTGATCATCCGCCGGTAGCGCTCGCTCTCCACGCGGCTCAGGAACTCGCGGAAGCCTAGCGCCGCCTCCCGCGCCCGCGCCCCCTCCGGCGTGCGCGCCGGCATGATGCGCGAGAAGATGAAGACGATGATCGCGCTCGTCACGCCGCCCAGCGCCAGCGCGCCCGCCGAGACCCAGGCGATCGTGGAATCGAACGCGATGAAGGCGCCCACCACGCAGACGATGAGCACCGCGAACGACAGCCCCAGCCACAGGTTCTTCACCTTGTCCGGCCGGCGCAGGTAATGGCCGCGCTCCACCAGGCTCGCGTACAACGCGTCGCGGATGCCGGGGAGGGACGTGTAGAACTTTTCGGAGAGATCGGACAGCATCACCATTTCGCCGGCTTCGCGCGCGCGGCCGCGGCGCGGGCGATCCGGCTCGTCGCCGGAGGCGTGGGCGACGGCGCGCAGCTCTTCCCAGCTCTCCTCCGGCTCCTCGGCGTTCTGGAAGAGCGCCGTGAGGTAGAGCCGCTCGTGCTCCGCCAGCTCGCTCCACTCGTCGCGCGGACGGCGCCGGTAGAAGGCGTAGTCGGTGCTGGTGAAGAGGCCCATCAGCTTCTTCTCCGTCGTCTCCTCGATCCCGATGTAGCCGCGCACCGCCATGTCCACCAGCGTGGCGGTGATGTCGCGCATCTCGGCGGTGTGATCGACCAGCGTCCCCACCTCGGCCGGCGTCATGGAGGCGGGCGGCTCGTACTGGACGACGATGGACTCCTCCCGCGGATCGCGCCCGCGGCGGCGCCATGCGCGGAAGCTGAGCCCGAACGCCAGCAGCGGCAGGGCGAGCGGCCACAGGCGCACCGTCTCCGCGGTGCGGCGCGCCTCGTCGCTGGGGCGCGTGGCGACGAACCCCGGCGGCCAGCCCACGCCCACCGTCACCCCCTCGAAGGGCGCCAGCGGGCGCTTGGAGGCGAACTCCACGCCGTTCTCCGTCACGCGCGACTCGCCGTCGGAGGCGGCCAGGTTGGTCCCTTCCGCGCCCGTGTACACGGCCACCGGACCCGCCCGTGCGCCGGCGGGGAGCACCACGCGGCCATGGACGCGGTCGATCGGCATGTCCCACTTGCTGCCGGTGACGTTCCAGTACAGCTCGTCCATCGGCCCCGTCTTGCTTCCCTGGTAGAAGAAGCGGATGGCGTTGGACACGTGGTAGCGGATCACGATCTGCCGGTCCGCGTTGCGCGCGCCGGGGACGTAGATGCGCAGGCGCTTCGTCCAGCCGTCCTCCAGGTCCTCCGTCTCCACCTGCATCGCCTTGCCGTCGCCGTCGGTCACGGAGGTGACCTCCAGGTCGAGCACCTCCTTGCGCCCCTCGCCGGTGACGTGGCGCAGCCCGAGGTCGCGGTTCAGCCCCTTCCACTCTCCCGTAAAGCCGATGGTGAGCCGCTCGGTGACGTCCAGCCCGCCGTCGCGCCCCACCGTGAGCAGCGCGTCGAAGTCGCGGATGCGGATGGAGCGCTCCTGCGCGTGCAGCGGCGCCGCGAGGACGAGGAGCGTCGCCCCGAGCGCGAGCAGGCGGCGCATCAGAAGCGGACGGCCGGGGTTGCGCGCTCGGCCTCGGCGGCCTCAAAGAACTCGCGCTCGTGGAAGCCCATCGGCCCGGCGAGCAGGTTGGAGGGGAAGGTCTGCACCGCGGTGTTCAGGTCGCGCACTACGGCGTTGTAGTAGCGGCGCGAGTCGCTGATCCTGTCCTCGGTTTCGGAGAGCTGCGTCTGCAGGTCGAGGAAGTTTTCGGAGGCCTGCAGCTCCGGGTAATCCTCCACGGCGACGGTCAGCCCCTGGAGCGCACTGCTCAGCGCGGCCTCGGCCGCGGCGCGCTCGGCGGGGCCGGCACCGCTCGCGGCGACGGCGCGGGCGCGCGCGGCGGTTACGGCCTCCAGCGTGCCGCGCTCGTGGACGGCGTACCCCTTCACCGTCTCCACCAGGTTCGGCACCAGGTCCGCGCGCCGCTTGAGCTGCACGTCGATGTCCGACCACGCGTTCTGCGACGTGACCCGCAGCTTCACGAGCCGGTTGTACATCCCCACGATCAGGAACGCGATCAGGACGCCGACTGCGAGGACGATCAGGATGGTCATGCTTGGGCTCCGGGGGGGGGCGGGGGTACGGCAGGATGAGATGTGGAGCGCAAGGTAGTGCCGGACGCACGCCCTGCACAGCTTCATCGACGCTCCTCGTGCGCGCGGGGGATCAAAAAATCGGAAATATCCGTTATATTGTGGGATGATCTCTGTATCCAACCTCGAAAATTCGTTTGGCGACCGCGTCCTCTTCCAGGATGCCGCCTTTCAGCTCAACCCGGGCGAGCGCTACGGCATCGTGGGCGCCAACGGGTGCGGCAAGACCACGCTCCTCAGCATCCTCAGCGGCGACGCGGATGCCACCAAGGGCTCCGTATCGATCCCCAAGTCGGCACGGCTGGGCGTGCTGCGCCAGGACCAGTTCCTCTACGAGAGCGAATCGATCCTGAACGTCACGCTCATGGGCAACCCGGAGCTGTGGCGGGCGATGGTGGAGAAGGAAAAGGTGCTCGCGAACGCGCACGAGTACTTCGACGCGGACCGCTTCAGCGAGCTTGAAGACACGGTCATGCGCCTGGACGGCTACACCGCCGAGGCGCGCGCCGCCGTCATCCTGGAGGGGCTCGGCCTCCCCGCCGAGATCCACGACAAGCCGCTGTCGACCCTTTCCGGCGGCTTCAAGCTGCGCGTGCTCCTGGCGCAGGTGCTGGCCGGCAGCCCGGACGTCCTCCTGCTCGACGAGCCCACGAACCACCTGGACATCCTCTCCATCCGCTGGCTGGAGAAGTTCCTCCACGACTTCGAGGGTCCGGTCGCGGTGATCTCGCACGATCACCGCTTCCTGGACAACGTGGCGAGCTACATCCTGGACGTGGACTACCAGACCGTCACGCTGTACCGGGGGAACTACTCGGACTTCCTGGAACAGAAGGTGGAGGACCGGGAGCGCAAGGAGAAGGAGATCGAGGGGCGGCAGAAGGAGATCGCCCATCACCAGAAGTTCGTGGACAAGTTCAAGGCCAAGGCGAGCAAGGCCCGGCAGGCGCAGAGCAAGGCCAAGATGATCGAGCGCAAGGTGGAGGAGATGGAGGAGCTCCCCGGCTCGTCACGCCGCTACCCCAAGTTCCGCTTCAACCAGCGGCGGGAGAGCGGCAAGGAGGTGCTGCGCATCAAGGGCGTGCGCAAGTCGTTCGGCGACAAGGAGGTCCTTCCCGGCGTGGATCTGGAAGTGCGCCGCGGCGACCGCATGGTCATCATGGGGCCCAACGGGATCGGCAAGTCCACGCTGCTCAAGATCGTGATGGGCGAGCTGGCTCCCGACCAGGGCGGGGTGGAGTGGGGCTACGAGGCGCAGCGCAGCTACTTCGCCCAGGACCACCACGAGCAGCTCGAAGACCAGGAGGGCACGGCCGAGCAGTGGCTGTGGGGCTTCTGCCCGGACAAGGACCGCGGCTTCGTGCGCGGCCACCTGGGGATGATGCTCTTCAGTGGCGATGACGGCGAGAAGCGACTGAGCGCCCTCTCCGGCGGCGAGGCGGCGCGGCTGGTGTTCAGCAAGATCGCGCTGGAGCAGCCCAACGTCCTGGTGCTCGACGAGCCCACCAACCACCTGGACCTCGAGTCGATCGAGGCGCTGGTGGCGGGGCTGCAGTCATATGAAGGCACGCTGATCCTGGTGAGCCACGACCGGTGGTTCGTGGCGCAGCTCGCCACGCGCGTGGTGGAGATCAGCCGCGCCGGTATCCGCGACTTCCTGGGCACCTACGAGGAGTACGTCCACTCCTGCGGCGACGACCACCTCGACGCCGACGCCGTGGTGCTCAAGGCGCGCCAGGAAGACCGCAAGGGGAAGCAAAAGGGCGAGAAGCGGGAGATGGCGGGGCGGTGAAGCCCCGCGGGTACCCCGGTGAGCCAGAGAGGCACAGAGAACGAGGCATGTTCTCTGTGCCTCTCCTTGTTTTAGATCCCCGCCCGGGGACGGCGGCTCATGAACCTTGCGTTTGAACGGCCATTATACGACTTTTCCCGCCCCGGAATTCGCGCGGGCTGATGCTCCCCGCAATCCGTGGAACCTTCCCCGGGCATCCCTGCCCATCCGAAAGCAACCGGCCGCACCCCCTCCACCGTCATGCAGCTTTTCCTCCAGATCATTCTCATCCTGGCGATCGTCGGGCTGGTCAAAGCGATCATCTTCGTTCCGCGCACCGGCGACGGGGAGCCCGGCACAATCCGGGAGAGCGCCATCGCGTTCCGCGCGATCTGGCTGGCCGCGGTGCTCGTGTTCATCACTCTGCGCTCGCCGGAGACCATCACCCGGATGGTGTCGTGGGCGGCCCCGGACCAGGGAGGCGAGAGCGCCCGGGCGGCGGGGAATGCGTTCGTGCAGACGACCGCCCCGCGGAAGCGCGCGGCGAGTGGGGCCGACGCGATCATCGACGGCATCCGCCGAGACTTCCAGCGGATCGAAGCGCTCGGTCCGGGCGCCCACCAGCACACCATCGCGCTCGAAGGGTTCTCGACGGAGGGGGGAGAGGCGCGCGTCTACTTCGAGGGCGGGCGGGTCGCCAAGATCGCGGCGCGGCACCTGGGAGAAACCGGGAGAACTTCGGAAGACTACTACTTTCGCGGGAACTCCCTGATCTTCGTTTTCCGGAAGGCGTCCACGTACGACCAGCCATTCGGCAACGTCCAGAACACGGAGGAGGACCGCTTCTACTTCGACCGGAACCGCATGGTGCGCTGGCGCGGCGGCGATCAGAGGCTCGTGGCGCGCGCGCACCCGGCGTACGCGGATGAGGAGACTCGCAATCTCAGCTTCGGGGCCGCGCTTCTGGCAGCGGCGCGGTCGTACGCGCCCGCGCTCGCCGCGTCAGAGTAGCGGCACTCCCCGAACCGGCATCCGAACATGCAAGGGATCGTGCACGGCGAGGTCCGCGACGTAATCGTCCGGGCGTTCAATGCGGACGCGTTCGACATGTTCCTGTACCAACGGCTCGACTTCGACCGCCGCGCGGAGGTCGCGGACGGGCCGTTCCGCAAGGTAGTGGACGACGTGCTCCGCCACGCCGAGGAGAACGGATGGGACCCCATCCTGATCGCGGAGGTCGCCGCGGCGCGCCCGATGAAGGCGGAGGTGCAGGACGTCTACCGCAAGTACGCCCAGGCGCTGGTGGACGATGCGCGCCGGCAGCAGGTGGACGAGAGCCGCCGCAAGATGATGGAACGGTACGCGCTGGGCCCCTCGGTGACGGTGCAGAAAGGAGGGGTGGAGCAGGGGCCGCCGGCGGCGCCGGCCACCAGCGAGGGGCTGGAGCGGACCGTGAAGGCGCACCTCCCCTTCCTGGACGTGGGGCTGTGGCGGCAGCAGATGTTCCGGCTGGAGGGGCGCGTGTGCCGGGTAGAGGTGGGCGGAAGCCCCGCGGGCACCGGGTTCCTGGTGGCGCCGGACCTGGTGCTCACCAACTACCACGTGCTGATGGGAGTGATCACCGATCCGTCGCTCGCCGCGGGGGTGCGCATGCGCTTCGACTACCGCGTGCTGGGCAACGGACTGCAGTCCGACGGCACGCTGGCGGCGCTCGCCGCGGATTGGCTCGTGGATCACTCGCCCTTCACCGACGCCGAGCGCCGGGGCCAGCCGGACTCCGTTCCCCCGACTCCCGACGAGCTGGATTATGCTCTGGTGCGCCTGGATCGTCCGTTAGGGGCCGAGCCGGCAGACGCCGCCAGGCAGGGAGAGCCGCGAGGCTGGGTGAACGTGCCCGCCGCCGCGCCGGCGGTCGCGCCCGGGATGCCCCTCTTCATCCTGCAGCACCCGCTGGCGCAGCCGCTCAAGCTGGCCATCGACACGCAGGGGGTGCAGGAGGTGAACCCGGGCGGAACCCGCATCCGCTACGCCACCAACACGGAGAGCGGCTCGTCCGGCTCCCCCTGCTTCGACACGAACTGGGGGTTGGTGGCGCTGCACCACTACGGGGATCCCGCCTTCAAGCACCCCGCCACCTACAACCAGGGGATCCCCATCGCAGCGATCCGCGACCGGCTGCGGCGCGTGGGGAAGGAAGGGGTGCTCGGCGGCGCTTCGCCCTGAGCCCTGGCCCGGACGGCGCACGGAAGCTCCCCCACCCCGTTCCGGCGCGCTCCCGCCCGCGGCTCCGCGGTCCCCACCTCCATCCCTCCACCAGATGCCGACTCCCGCGCCCCCCTCCGCGGCTCCACCCGAAGGCACGCGGCTTCGCGAGCTGACCGACCTCCTGTGCTCCGCGCTTCCCACGGAAGCGGAGCTCGAGATGATCGTGTTGGAAAGCCTTCACACGGGCCTTCACACCGACTACGTGCCCGACGGGCTCACCCTTCGCCAGACCGCCTCCGAGCTGATCCGAGCCCTGGACGAGCACGGCACGACCGCCACGCTGCTGCAGGCGGTCCTCGCGGCCCGCCCCACGCGAGCCGACCTGCGCGAGGTGGTCGCGCGCTACCACCCCGAGGCGATCCCCACCGACACCGACACCAAGGTCAACGAGGTAGGCCGCGCGCTGGAGGCGACTGCCCGGGGGCTCTCCGATCCGGCGGTGCGGGCCCTCGTGGAGGAGTCGCGCGGGAGCGTGGAGCTGCTGCGCCGCGAGGTGGACGTGCTCGCCCGGTACAAGGACCTCCACGACTGCCTCCACCAGATCCAGCTCAAGCACCTCCGGCAGGTGGCCGACGCCGCGCGGCGGTTCCGGACCGATCCGCTCGCGGGCGGAATGCTGGGAGAGTACCTGGACGAGCTGCAGATCGTGGCGAGCGACGCGCGCGAGGCGGCGGTGGGGCTTCCCGCCACTCCGGGCACGCTGCGCGCCGTGGAGCTGCGGTGGGTGAGCACGCTGGACGCCGTGGCCGTGGGTCTTCGCACCGCGCTCGACACGCTGGATGACCACGCGGCGTCCGAGGCAGTGCGCAGTCTCCGCACCATGCTGCGGGTGCAGCCCTTCCGGCTGAACGAGCTGCTGGCGGTGACGGCGCAGGAGCTTCCGCTGAACCAGCTCCTGGACACGCTGCGGCGGGTGGCGCTCGCCGTGGGGACGCAATCGGGCCTGAGCGGGGAGCTGGATGCGGGCACCACCGCGCTGGCGGAGCTGATCCCCGATCTGCTGGGGCACGTGCGGGAGCACTGGCTCTGGCAGGAGGCCGAGAAGGAGCTGTGGCTGGCGGAGGAAGAAATCCACAAGGGAACGCCCGAGGGGACCGCCGAATTCCAGGCACTGTGGGACGACGTCACCCGGCGCGTGCAGGGGCTTGCCGCGGCCGATCCAAGCGCGGGGTGGGCCAAGGACGTGACGCGGTTCGAGGCGGACCTTCGCGCGGCACTCGCGGCCGCGCCCCCCGAGCCGGTGCGCATCCGCCTGGCCTTCGACCGGTACCGCCGTACCGTACTCGTTCGATTCTACCTGGTGGACAAGGCGCTCAAAGAGAAGTGCGGCAAGGTGACCGCCATCGGCGAGCCGCTCGACAACCTACTGCGACAGGTGCCGCATGGAAGCTCTTGAAGCGCTGCAGCCATCCGCCGGCGAGACTCCCTTCGCCTCCCTCGCCGAGCTGCGCGAAGAGCACACCTCGCTGCTGCGCGCCACCCGCGGGCGCGCCACGGGCCCCGCGATCGTGGAGCGGATCAACGAGTTCCTGGGCCGCGCCCGGGAGACGGGACGGCTGGTGTACGACCCGGACGAGCGCGATGGGGCGCAGGGGATACTCGACTACTGGACGGCTACGCTGCTCACCCTGGTGGACCCGCGCGACGTGGACACCGCGCCCGCGCTGCTGGCCTCCTTCGATCCCTCGTACGCGCCGGACCTGACCGGGGCCCCCGCCCCCTTCATGGGGCTGCGGGCGTTCGAGGAGATGGACGCGGCCCGCTTCCACGGACGCGAGGAGGAGATCCGTTCCCTCCTGGCCCGGGTGAAGTCGAAGCCGGTGGTGGTGGTCACGGGCCCTTCGGGGAGCGGCAAGTCGTCGCTGATCCGCGCCGGGCTCCTTCCGCGGCTGGGCGACGCGGCGCGCGAGGACGGAACCGGCTGGCACCCGCTGCCCGTGGTGATCCCGGGAAGCGATCCGCTGGCGGCGCTCCTGGTGGCGGTCTGCCCCGCCGGCACCGATCCGCAGCGCTGGGTGACGCAGGAGCGGCCCAGGCTCGACAAGTCCGCGGCCCACTTCCGCGAGCTTGCGGAGGCGGTCTCGCCAGGCCCGGCCCTGCTGGTTGTGGACCAGATGGAAGAGCTCGTGACCCTGTGCGACGAGCCCGCTGTGCGGGAGCACTTCGCGGAGGCGGTAAGCGCCTTCGTCGCGGCACCCCTCCCCAACCGATTGGTGATGTCGGTGCGCGAGGACTTCACCGCCGCGGTCCTCGACCTGAAGGCGTTCCAGCCGATGGCCGCCGATCCGGAGGCGCAGTACCACCCCCGGCCCATGTCGCCGCGTGAGCTGCGCAGCGTCATCGAGAGCCCGGCGCGCGAGGCGGGGCTGAATTACGAGCCCGGGATCATAGACGAGCTGGTGCGGGAGGTGATGGGCGAGCCGAGCGCCCTCCCCCTGCTGCAGTTCACCCTTTCGCAGCTGTGGGACAAGCGGGAGGGAAACCTGATCTCGTGGCGCGCCTACCGCGAGGTGGGGCGCCCGCGCGAGGCGCTCAAGCGCACCGCCGACGCCGTATTCGACGAGATGAAGATCATCGAAAACGAGGCGCTGCTGGAGCGCATATTCGTGGAGCTGGTGCAGCCTTCGGTGGGGGCGGAGTACGTGCGCCGCCGCGTGCGGCGCGAGGTCCTCGCCCGGCTGGGCGCGCCGTCGCAGGTCAACGAGATCCTGGATCGCTGCGTGGCGGCCGGGCTCCTGCGCGTGGCTCCCGGCGTGGAACGGAACGACGACCGCTTCGAGGTGGTGCACGAAGCGCTGATCCGCAACTGGCCGCGGCTGGCGGGGTGGCTGCGGGAGAAGCGTACCCAGTCAGAGCGTGAAATCCAGTTCGTCAACGCCGCCCGCCTCTGGATCCAGTCCGGCCGGAACCCCGGCTACCTTCTGAACCGTGCCGCACTCAAGGAGGCACGCCAGTACGCGGTGGGCGTTCCCGAGCTGGGCGAGTTGATCCGCGCCAGCGAGCGCCGGTCGAATACGTGGCTTTACGGAGCGGCGGTTGTGCTGGTGGCGGCGCTGGCGCTGGCGATCGCCGGGTGGGTGGACGCGATTGGAGCGAGAAACGAGGCGCTCAAGCAGAAGAGATACGCCGAAGCGCAGGCGAAGCGGCTCCTGCAGCAGGACAAGACGATCCTGCAGACGGTGGCGTCGCGCGACGAGGCGCAGGTGCTGGCGACCACCGCGCAATCCGCCCTGGAGGAGCTGACGGGGGCGGTGGACGGCGCGTCCGCCCCCGCCGAGGAGGTGATCCGGCGCGCGGAGAACGCGCGCTTCGGCGTCCGCCTGTACGCCCTGCGGGCGGAGGCGCCGCGGTTTCGCGCCGCGCGCGACTCGCTGCGGGCGCGCGGGTTTCCCGTGGTCCGCGAGGCAAACTCCACAAGGTGGTGGCAGGGCCTCGCCGCCACCAGCACCATCTTCTACTACAACCCGGAGGCGCGGGCGAAGACGGACGAGATCGCCCAGGTGATGTCGCGGGTCACCGGCACCCCATTCCAGGTGAAGCAGGGAGCCAGCAACGCCACGACGCGCAAAGATGTACTAATCGTCCACTGGATCCCGCGGCGGTAACCCTCGCGGCTCAGGGAAGCGTGGCTGGCTCGGGCTCGGCCGGCTCTGGAAGCGTGCTCCCGGCCGCCCGGAGGCCGGTGAGGTGCCGCGCGAAGACCGAAAAGATCCCGCGCGACGCGTCCACGAGCACGCGGGTGACGTCGCGGGCGAGGAGGCCGAGTGCGAAGGCGAGGTCGTGGCCTTCGCCGTCGGCGGGGCCGAGGGCGCGGAGGACGGCGGAGCGGTGCTTCATGAGGATGGGCCGCACGTAGCGAACCGGGTTGAACCCCGGCACGTGCCGCGCTCCCAGCCCCTCGATCAGCGCCACGGCCCGTCCGAAGTACGTCATCTCGCCCGTGAGCACCACCGGCCAGTCGTGCAGCAGGTGCATCACCTCGTCGGCCAGGGCGCGCTGCATCTCGCCGACGTCGGCGCCGCGCGCGGTCATCTCCAGGAGGAGCACGACCAGGCGGTGGATGGTCGCGCGGTCGGTGCCGGGCTCCACGATGCCGAGCGCAAAGAAGCCGTCCACCACCCGCTCCGCGTCGCCACCCACGGCGGCGAGGGCGGTGTGGACGAGGTGGCGGCGCTGGACCGGATCGACCTCGATCACCATCCCGAAGTCGAGGAGGACGAGCGCGCCGTCCGCGCGCACCAGGAGGTTGCCGGGGTGCGGATCGGCGTGGAAGAGGCCGTCCACCAGCATCATCTGCACGTACGCCTCGACCACCGCGTCCACCAGCGCGGAAGGGTCGATGAGCCCGGCGGCCACCAGCGGCTCGATGCGGTCCACACGCGTCCCCTCCACGAACTCCAGCACCAGCGTCCGCCGGCTCACCATCCCCTCGATGACGCGCGGCACCACCACGCGCGGGTTGCGGGCGAAGCGCTCGCCGATCGCCTGCGCGTACGCCGCTTCCTTGCGGAAGTCCATCTCGTCCGCGATGCGCCGCTCGAACTCGTCCAGCGCCACGCGGATGCCGCGCAGCTGCGGGTGCGTCCAGCGGCGCTCGACCGCGTCCAGCACGCGTCGCACGAAGCGGACGTCGTGCTCCACCAGCGCTTCCACGCCGGGGCGCAGCACCTTGACCACCACGTCCTCGCCGCGGTGGCGGGCGCGGTACACCTGTCCCAGCGACCCCGCGGCGATCGGCTCGCGGTCGAACTCCTCGAACACCTCGTCCACCGGCGCGCCGTACGCGGACACGAGCTCGCCCTCGATCTCGGCGAAGGGCACCCAGGGCACGCGGTCGGTGAGGTCGCCCAGCGCGCCGAGGTACGGCTCGGGCACCACGTCCGGCCGGGCGGCGAACACCTGGCCGATCTTGACGAAGGTGGGCCCCGCGCGCGGGATGGCGCGCGCGAGCCGCTCCGCGCGTCGCTGGTGGAACGCGGCGGTGCGGCGAACCGGCGCGCCCCACAGCAGCCAGCGCCTGCGGTCGCGGGCGATGGAGAATGCGAAGGGGAGAAGCTGGAGGAGCAGAAAGAGGGTGCGCATCTGACCGGTGCGTGTGTGAAGCCTGCCTGAGGCGCTCTGTACCCGTGTGGGCGGGGACTGTTCGTGGACGGGCTTCTACGGAATGGGTGTCACACAGAGTTGATATGAGAAGGCCGACCCCCTGGCCGGTCGCGACGTAGCATTAAACTTCTAATGCTCGCCAGGTAGGTGACCGTTACGGGCACGAAGCCCATATGCCAGGAGGTCGGCCATGCTCGAGACCGCCGAGT
>DASWNZ010000136.1:0-45235 GCA_036398975.1 Longimicrobium sp. | reverse complement strand
GCGGAGGGCGGCGTCCAGCGCTTCCACGCCGCCCGCGGACTCGGCCAGGGCGCGCACCTCGGACGATGCGGACCAGCCGCCGCACAGGCTCGCCACCTCGCTGGCGTACAGGTCGCCCAGCGGAAGGAGCGGCTCGGGAGGGAGCGCGGCGCCCAGCAGCAGCTCCGTCTTGTTGGCCGGATGCGCGGTCAGTGCGCCCTCCAGCAGCCGCGCCTTAACGCGCCGAATCTCGCCATCCAGACGCTCGCGTGGGATGCCGGGCGGCAGAAGGTGCAAGAGCGGTTCCAACTCTGCACCCTCCACCGCCACGCGCACTACCGCGTCATTTCCCAGCGCGGCGGCCAGGAAACGCGACGCGAGCGCCGCTTCCGGCGAGCCGTCGTCCAGCAGCGCGACTTGCCGTGCGCCGCGGTCGAGCAGGGCCTGGCGCACGACGGCGCCAATCGCATCGCGGATGCGGGCGGCGCGGCGCTCCGCCTCCGTCACCGCGCCTCCACGATGCGCGCCAGCTCGCGCAGGACGATGTCGGGGCGGTCGTCGCGGGCCTGCGAGAAGGGGCGGCGCGCGGCGGCCACCGCGTCCAGCGACAGGTCGACGGTGAGGCGGTCTTCGGCCATGTCGTCGCCGCGGGCGATGATGTCGCCGCCGGGCGCGGCCACGATGGAGCCGCCGGCGAAGACGCAGCTCCCCTCCACGCCCACCATGTTCGCGAGCACGACGTAGACGCCGTACGCGGAGGCGGCCGCGCAGCAGAGGTGCTCCCACGAGGCGCGCGATGCCCATCGCCCGCCCGCGGCGCCGCCTGCCCATGCGCCGCGGCCGGAGGCGGCGGACTGCACGAGGATCACGTGCGCGCCGTCCGCGGCCAGTAGGTAGGCAAGGGCGGGGTGCCACAGGTCCTCGCACACCAGCATCCCCACGCGCCAGCCGCCGCCGGCATCGTAGGCGCGCACCCGCTCGCCGCGGCCGAAGAAGCGGCCTTCCTCGAACATCCCGTACGTGGGGAGGTGCACCTTGCGATGGCGATGGAGGACGCGCCCGCCCCGCAGGTGGAGCGCCGCGTTGTAGGGGACGAAGCGCGCGTCATGCTCGATCGCCCCCACCACGATGTCGGGGCCGTCCGCGAGGGCGGGGAAGGGGCCGTCCACCTCGGGGACGGCAAGCGTGTGGACGGAGTCGCGTACGTCGTAGCCGGTCAGGGAGAGCTCGGGCGTCAGCACCACGTCCACCCCGTCGCGCGCGGCGTCGGCCTGGGCGCGGGCGATGCGCGCGAGGTTGGCGGCGGGGTCGGCGAGCACGGAGGACATCTGCTCCACCCGCAGCCGGACGGTGCGGCCCCAGCTCATCCGTGGCCCAGCTCCCGCGACAGCCCCTCCACCCGTGACACGGGGACGGCGAAGGCGATCCCGGTGCTGGGGCCGTCCAGGTCGCCGCACACCTCGCGAACGAGGGCCATCACCCGCTCCACCTTGTCGTCCGCCATCACGCTGAACAGGGTGTGGTTGCGGGGGCGCGCGCGGCGCAGCGCCTCCAGCCCGGCGAAGATGGGGGCCTCGTTCGCCAGCAGACGCCCCATCCCCTCGCTCTGCAGGACGGTGGCGCCGGTCACGCCCAGCTCCAGGAAGCCGGCGAGGAGCTCCTCCGTCTTTTCCTCGTCGACCACGGCGATCACGAGCTGCACGGCGCTCTCCGGTGGGGCGGCATGGCTTGCGCAAAGGGGTTCGCGCATCTTATCCCACGCGGCGAAGGGGTGTCAAGCAAGGCACGGGGCGCCGTGCACGATCTTTGCGCCCGCCCCCGGCGACCCTCCCGCGCGGCGCGGCCATCCGGCCGGCAGCCGGGGCGGCGCACATCCAAACGATCCGGAGCCGAGAGTGCCCAAGTTCATCGTCCACGGCGGCCAGCCGCTGAACGGCGTCATCCGTCCCACCGGCAACAAGAACGCGGCGCTTCCCATGATCGCCGCCACCCTTCTGACAGACGAGGACGTCTTCCTGGAGAACGTCCCCCGCATCAAGGACGTGCTCACGCTGCTGAGCCTCCTGGAGGTGCTGGGCGCGGAGACGGAGTGGACCGGCCCCAGCGAGGTGCGCGTGCGCGCCGCAAACGTGGGCGAGACGCAGCTGGACGCGGGGCAGGCCGCGCGCATCCGCGCATCCATCCTCCTGGCCGGCCCCATGGTGGCCCGCACGGGCGGCATGCAGCTCCCCCCGCCGGGCGGCGACGTCATCGGCCGGCGGCGGGTGGACACGCACTTCCTGGCGCTCCGCAAGCTGGGCGCGGAGGTGGTGGAGGCCCCCGACTTCTTCGGCCTGCGCGCCGAGGGCGGGCTCAAGGGCACGGACATGTTCCTGGACGAGCCCAGCGTCACGGCCACCGAGAACGCGGTCATGGCCGCCTCGCTCGCGAAGGGCACCACGCGCATCCGCAACGCCGCCGCCGAGCCGCACGTCCAGGACCTGTGCAACATGCTGGTCGGGATGGGGGCGAAGATCAACGGCATCGGCACGGGTACGCTGGAGATCGAGGGGCAGGAGCGGCTTCGCGGCGGGCGCTTCCGCATCACCTCGGACCATATCGAGATCGGCTCGTTCATCGGGCTGGCGGTGGTCACGCGCGGCGAGATCACCATCCAGGACGCCGCCATCCACCACCTGGATTCCACGCTGATCGGCTTCCGCCGGCTGGGCGTAAAGGTGGAGGAGCGGGGCGACGACCTGTTCATCCCCGGCGGGCAGGAGCCGGAGGTGCAGATGGACATGGGCGGCCACATCCCCACGCTGGGCGACGGCCCGTGGCCCCAGTTCCCGGCCGACCTCACCTCCATCGCGCTGGTGACGGCCACGCAGTGCCGCGGCACCATCCTGGTGCACGAGAAGATGTTCGAGAGCCGGATGTTCTTTGCGGACAAGCTGGTCTCGATGGGCGCCCGCCTGGTGCTCTGCGACCCGCACCGCGTGCTGGTGATCGGCCCCTCGCCCCTGCGCGGCGCCCCGGTGGAGAGCCCCGACATCCGCGCCGGCATGGCGCTCCTGATCGCCGCCCTCGGCGCCCGTGGCCGCAGCGACATCTACAACATCGCGCAGATCGAGCGCGGCTACGAGCGCATCGATGAGCGGCTGATCGCCCTCGGCGCGCGGATCGAGAAGGCGGATTCGCGGACGTAAAGGACCTGGGGCCGGCGGATCAGGCGGGCTGCGGTGCCGGGGAGGACACGGGCGCGATAAATCGCGCCCCTACAGATCCGTGCAGGCGTGCACCCCCTCCCCCAGGCAGTTTTGGGGGAGGGGTATGCGTCGCGGAGCGACGCTGGGGGAGAGGGCCCACTCATCACCGGAAGACCAACATGACAGACGAACAGCGCAAGCGCCCGGCAGGGATCGGCGAGGGGATCCGCACGGGGATCGGGGTCCTGACGGCGTTCAAGGAAGCCATCGAGGAGACCATCCAGGAGACCGTCGACCGCGGCGACCTCAAGCCCGAGCGCGCCAAGCAGGCGCTCACCGACGCCCTCACCCGCGCGCAGGGCGCCGTGGGCGACGTGCGCGAGCGGCTCGACTTCGTGTCGCGCAAGGAGTTCGACGAGCTGCGCGCCGAGGTCGCGGAGCTGCGGCGCAGGCTGGACGGCGGCGGCGCGCCGACGCTCCTGTCGCCTCCCACCGGCGGCGACCGGCCGGGCGGCGAGGGTCCGCTCGAGCAGCGGATGCCGTGAGCGTGGCCGACCCCGCGGCCGCGCGCACTGTCGCCGAGGTGCGCGCGGCGGGTGACGTGCCGCTGTGGGTGCACCCCGAGTGGGCGGAGCGCTTCCCCTTCCTCGTGCAGGGCACCACCGGCCGCGGCGGCGGGGACGAGCCGTTCGACCTGGGCCTCTCCGGCGAGCAGCCGGTCGGCGCGGTGCTGGGCCGCTGGCGCGCGCTGGCCGCGGGGACCGGGATGGAGACCGTGGCCCACGCGCGCCAGGTGCACGGGGCGGACATCTGGATCCACCGGGAGCGCGGCGCGCCGGGGATCGTGGTGATGGACCGCCTCGACGGCCACGTCACCGACCGCGCGGGGCTCCTGCTCACGGTGAGCGTGGCGGACTGCGTGCCCGTTTTCATCGTCGATCCGGAGGCGCGCGCCGTCGCGCTCGTGCACTCCGGGTGGCGCGGCACGGCGGCGGGGATCGTGGATCGCGCCATCCATCGGCTGGTGGAGAGCTGGGGGAGCCTGCCCGAGCGGCTCTGGCTGCACTGCGGACCCTCCATCTGCGGCGCGTGCTACGAGGTGGGGCCGGAGGTGCACGCCGGCGTCCACCCGGATCGCGAGCCGCCCGCCGGGAACACGCCCATCGACCTGCGCGCCGCGATCGCCGCGCGCGCCGTGGCCGCGGGGCTGCCGGTCGAGCACGTGTCCGTGTCGTCGCACTGCACGCTGTGCGGCGACGACGACTTCTTCTCGCATCGCGGCGGGTCGGCGGGGCGGCAGATGGGGGTGCTGGGGCTGAGGTAGGCGCCGGAACGGTTCTTCCGTACCCCGCGTGCACCAACCGCCACGGGGAGAGACGGATGCAGCGCAGGAGCTTCGAAGGGATCGAAGAGATCCGCGTGGAAACGCTGGGCGAGCTGGTGGACCGCACCACGCCCAGCGAGAACGATCCGGCCAGCGGGCGGCTGCGCGCGGCGTCGGTGTTCCGCGGGTCCAAGTGCTCGGAATGGGCGCTCCTGACCAGCCTGGACCGGCTGGGCGGGATCGACCCGCCGCACACCAAAGGGCACCTGGAGGAGCACATCCTCCGCAACTTCATCCGCTACTCGCGCCCGCATCTCCAGCAGCAGCCGGCCAACGAGTGGGAGCTCCTGGTGACGGCGCAGCACCACGGCCTTCCCACCCGGCTCCTGGACTGGACCTATTCGCCGCTGGTGGCCGCGCACTTCGCCACCCTGGGCGGCGACCCGTCGCTGGACCGCGTCATCTGGCGGCTGGATTGGGGGAAGCTCCACGCCCGCTTCGACCTTCCGCCTATCGCGTTTCTCGTGCAGGAGCTGGACAAGCTCCTGCGCGAGCGCGGGATAGATTCGCCCTGGACGCTCTTCAGCCAGCCCGAGCGTGGACAGGGACACCTCGTCTGCATGCTCGATCCGCCCGCCCTCGACAACCGGATCGTGGTGCAGGCCGCCGCCTTCACGATCTCCACCGACAAGACGCGCTCCTTTGACGAGATCCTCCGCGAGAACGGGCTGCTGGACGCTCTCACCCGGTACGTGGTCCCCGCTGCGCGCATCAACCACCTCCGCGACCAGCTCGACCTCGTCACCATGGACGAGCGCCGGCTCTTTCCCGACCTCGACGGCGTGGCGGCGGAGATGCGGCGGTACTACGACGCGTCTGCGGAGGAGTGAGGGGCGGGGCCCCCTTTTCTGTCATCCTGAGCGACGCGCCTCTCCGTCCTTTCCCGTGCTCCAGAGTGTGGCGCGGAGCGAAGGATCTACTGCGCGTTGCGAGGGGTTCGCGGTGAGTCGCAAATCCCGGCCTTGCACCGGCTAGATCCTTCGGTCGCCGCAGCAGGTATGAGGGGGCGCCGGCATTCGTGTGGGCGGCTCCCTCAGGATGACAAAAAGGGGGGGCGATGCCAAGCTTGCTATTCCCTGTTCTCCGTCCCTTATTCCGCTCGGGTGACCCACCTTAGATCCGCGAATCCCGGAGAACTCCCATGCGGTACCCGATGCTCAGTTGGGCAGGCGTGCTCGCGGTCGCGGTAGGGTGCACCCGGTCCGCGGGGCCCGCCCCCACCGCGCAGCAGACCGGGGTGATCCTGGCGGCCGACCAGGGGGAGCTCTACCACCTGGGACAGCGACGGTCGCCGACGCTCATCAAGGTCGATCCAAAGGTGGCGGGGTCCAGGCACCTGTTCATGCTGAGCGAGGTCCTGCCGCCGGGCACGGGCGTGCCGGTGCATCGCCACCTGCACGACGAGGAGATCCTCTTCATCCACCAGGGAACGGTCACGATCACGCTGGGGGACCGGGTGCAGGAGGCGCGGGCCGGGGCGACGGTGTTCATTCCGCCGAACACCTGGATCGGCGTCCGCAACACGGGGAGCGAGCCGGCCACCTTCCTGGCGATCTTCGCGGACCCCGCGACGGGCGACTACTTCCGCGGGATCGGCCGCGCCCCGGGCGACACCAGGCCCGCACCCACCGCCGCCGAGTTCGCCGAGCTGAACCGCCGGCACCACATGGAGTACCGCTAACCGGCCGTCCAACCTTGACGCGGCCTGCATTCTCCTGTATTCTTTCATGTTCGATGGTTTGACGGACGCCCCCGGGCGGACCGTCTGTCGAAGTGGGGAGCGGTTTCCCCGCTTTTTTTATTGCCATCCACCGGGATGGACGGAGGCGCGGATGCCGGGAACCCCCCTCGCCGAAGAGATCGCGCGGCAGGTAGAGGCCATGGGGCTGGAGGTGGTGGAGCTGGAGCAGGCCGGCAACGCCGTGCGCCCCATCCTGCGCCTCTATATCGACCGGCCGGACTCCGTGCCGGGCGTGGGAGAGACGGGCGTTTCGCTGGCCGACTGCGCCACGGTGTCGCGCGCGCTGGAGCCCATGCTCGATGCCCGCGAGGACCTCTCCGACCGGTACGTGCTGGAGGTGTCGTCGCCCGGGGTGGAGCGGCCGCTGGTGAGGCTGCGCGACTACACGCGCTTCGCCGGGCAGGACGTGGCGCTGCGCGGCAAGGCGCCCCTGGCCGGGCGGGCGAAGCGGCTGGAGGGAACGCTGGGTGGCGTGCGCGGCGAGCCGGGGAGCGAGCAGGTGGCGCTGCGGCTGCCGGACGGCGAAGAAGTGGAGATCCCGCTGAGCGAGATCGACCGGGCAAACCTGGTCTACCGGTGGGAGCGCAAGGCGCGCCCCGCAAGCCGGACCAATCCTGAGGAATAGACGGAGATGAACAACGCGACGCAGGTGCTCGCGGCTTTCCGCGAGATGACCGCCAACAAGGCGATCTCCCGCGACGAGCTGCACGAGCTGATCAAGGACGGCATCCTCGCCGCGCTGGCCAAGCGCTACGGGCCCAACGTGGAGGCGGAGATCAACGTCGACGAGGCCACCGGCCGCATCGACATCACCGTCCTCAAGGAGGTCACGGCCGAGGTGGAAGACCCCTCGCGCCAGATCTCCCTGGAAGAAGCCCGCTGGGACGACCCGGAGTTCGAGGTCGGCGACATCATGGAGGTGCCGGTGGAGTTCGCGCAGTTCGGCCGCAACGCCGTGATGGCGGCCAAGCAGCGCATCCTCCAGCGCGTCCGCGAGGGCGAACGCCAGAAGATCCGCGACGAGTACGAGCACCGCGTGGGCGAGCTCCTCTCCGGCGAGATCCAGCAGGTGGAGCGCGGCAAGCTGGTCATCCTCCTCAACCGCGCCCGCGACGCCGACGCCATCATCCCCTGGAAGGAGCAGAACCCGCGCGAGCGGTTCCGCCAGGGCGAGACGATCCGCGCCGTGCTCAAAAAGGTGGAGGAGACGCCCAAGGGGCCGCGGCTGATCCTTTCCCGCGCCGACCCGCTCTTCGTGGCCGCGCTCTTCAAGCTTGAGGTTCCCGAGATCCAGCAGGGGATCGTGGAGATCAAGGGCAGCGCGCGCGAGGTGGGCGGGCGCACCAAGGTGGCCGTGTCGTCGCGCGACGAGTCGATCGACCCGGTGGGCGCGTGCGTGGGGCTCAAGGGGAGCCGCGTGCGCGCGGTGGTGCAGGAGCTGGGCGGCGAGCGCATCGACATCGTCCCCTGGCACCCGGACCCGGAGATCTACGCCAAGCGCTCGCTCGCGCCGGCCCGTGTCGCCAAGGTGCTCTCGAACTACGAGACGCGCACCATGACGGCCATCGTGGACGAGGACCAGCTCTCGCTGGCCATCGGCCGCAACGGGCAGAACGTGCGGCTCGCCTCGCAGCTCATCGGCTGGCAGCTGGACCTGTTCGGATCGCGCGAGTGGCTGGAGCGCGGGGCGGAGCAGGCGCTGTTCGGCGGCGGCGGCGGCGACGGCGACTACGAGAGCACCGACTTCTCGCTGCGCGACCTGGCCGAGCTGGCTCCGGCTACGCTGGCGGCGCTGGAGGCGGCGGGGTACAACACCTTCTTCGACATCATCGACCTGGAGCGCGAAGACCTCCTGCGCATCCCCGCCATCGGGCCCGCCGAGGCGGACCGGCTGGTGGAGATCATCGAGTCGATGACGGAAGAAGACACCGGCGACGCCCCGGAGGGGTTGACACCCGCCGACGACGCCGAGAATTTGCCAGTCTCTGAATGAACAACACGTGACGCAAACCCTCCCTCGTCCCACCCAGCCGCCGGAGAAGGCGCTGGCCGACCTGCTGGGCCTCGCCGCCCGCGCACGGGGCCTGGTGCACGGCACGGACATGACGCGCAAGGCCGTGCGCGAGGGCGAGGTGCGCTGCGTCATCCTGGCGGGAGACGCGTCGCAGACGCAGGCGCAGAAGGTCCTTCCGCTTCTGCAGGCGCGCGGAGTACCTTTCCACGTATGTCTTTCGAGGGAGGCGCTGGGCTCCGCCATCGGGCGGGGCCCGGTTTCCGCTGTTGGAATCACGAACGATAGCTTCGCGAAGCGCGCGGCCGTGCTGGCCGCCGCGCTTTCATCACCGCAGGGCTGAGGAACGGAGAGAACAGAACAGATGCGTGTGTTCGAAGTCGCCAAGGAACTGAGCGTTCCCGCTGAGTCCCTGGTGCACCTCCTCCGGGAGATGGACGTCCCCATCCGCAGCCACATGTCGGATCTGGCCGACGAGCACGTCGCCCGGCTCCGCACGCTGATCGAGCGTGAGCGGCGCCTGGGCCACAAGGACGTGGGCGAGGCCCTGGAAGCCGCCATCGGTGACGTAGCCGGCGCGCCCAAGCGCCGCCGCCGCAAGCGCGAAGAGACCGAGGAAGCTCCCGAGAACGCCCCGGACTCGACCGCCGATCCGGTGGCCGACGCCGCCGAGGCGATCGCGGCCGAGGCTGCCGAGGCCGCCGCCGAGCGCGGCGCCGCCCTGGTGACCACCGGCGGCGCGCCCCCCGCCGGCGTGACCGTGGTGGTGGACTCGTCCGTCGTTCCGCCCGCCGAGCCCGGCGAGACGCTGGAGGCCGCCCCCGGCGCCGCCGCGCCCGTGGAGGAGACGGTGGCCAACGCCCCCGCCTCGCCGCCGCAGCCCGCCGCCGAAGAAGTGGCCCCGCGCCCGGCCGCCCCCATCTCGGCGCGCCCGCCCTCGCAGCGCACGCTGCGCCCCGACGCACGCCCGGAAGGCGCGCCGCGCCAGGACAACCGGCCGCCGCGCGAGCCGCTGCGTCCTGCAGCTTCGTCCGGTCCGGCCGCCCCGCCGCGTCCCACTCCGCCCCCCTCGGTGCGCCCGCAGGCGCCCGGCGGGCGTCCGGGGCAGGGCGGCGAGCGCCGTCCCCCGGCGGACACGCGTGGAGCCGCGGAGCCGCCGCGTCCGGCGCGTCCCAACGACTTCGTGCCGCGTCCGGCCCGCGCCGGCGCTCCGCCGATGCCCACCCGCACGGGCGGTGCGCCGCCCTCGGCGCGCACCGGCTCGTTCGGCCCGCCGCGCGGCGGCGGTGACGGCTCCGGGCGCAACGTCCCCGGCGCCGGCGCCAACGCCGGCGTGAGCAGCACCGGCAAAAAGGACAAGAAGAAGGGGAAGAAGGGGAAGGGCTCGGTCGACCAGGGGGCGGTGGACGCCAACTTCCGGAAGACCATGGCCGCCATGGACGGCGGCGACCGGCGCAAGAAGGGCCGGGGCCGCCGCGACCTGGGCCCCACGCAGCACGAGCGCCGCGAGGAAGAGCTGCTGCGCCAGCGCACCGAGGAGGCCACCACCGTCCGCGTCAACGAGTTCCTGACGGTGGCGGAGCTGGCCGAGCTGATCGACGTGCCGGCGAGCCAGATCATCGGCTCGGCGTTCAAGAACCTCGGGATGATGGTCACCATCAACCAGCGCCTCGACTTCGACCAGATCGAGATGCTGCTGGACGAGTTCGGCTTCAGCGCCATCCGCGAAGAGGAGTACGCCGCGGACCATGGCGAGGAAGACGCCGAGCCGGACGCCGAGAGCACGCTGCGCGCGCGGCCGCCGGTGGTCACCGTCATGGGCCACGTGGACCACGGCAAGACGTCGCTCCTGGACTACATCCGCAAGACCAACGTCATCGCGGGCGAGTCCGGCGGCATCACGCAGCACATCGGCGCGTACCACGTGCAGCTGGCGGACGGGCGCGCCATCTCCTTCCTGGACACCCCGGGCCACGCGGCCTTCACCGCGATGCGCGCCCGCGGCGCCGAGGTGACCGACGTGGTCATCCTGGTGGTTGCGGCCGACGACTCAGTGATGCCGCAGACCATCGAAGCGATCTCGCACGCCAGGAACGCCGGCGTGCCGATCGTGGTGGCGGTCAACAAGGTGGACCTGCCGGACGCCAACCCGCAGCGCGTCAAGCAGGACCTCCTGCAGCACGGCATCGTGCTGGAAGACTTCGGTGGCGACGTGATGTCGGCCGAAGTGTCGGCCAAGCGCGGGATGGGCGTGGAAGACCTGCTGGAGAAGGTCCTCCTGCAGAGCGACCTGCTGGACCTGCGCGCCAACCCGGCGCGCGAGGCCGCGGGCGTCGTCATTGAGGCGCAGCTCGACATCGGCAAGGGGCCGGTCGCCACGGTGCTCGTCACCAACGGCACGCTGCGCGTGGGCGACCACGTGGTATGCGGCCTGTACAACGGCCGCATCCGTGCCATGCTGGACGAGCGCCAGCACCCGGTGCAGGCGGCCGGGCCCGCGATCCCGGTGCAGATCCTCGGGCTCCCGGGCGTGCCCAACGCCGGCGACCAGATGGTGTCGATGGACCAGGACCGCGCCGCCGAGATCGCGCAGACCCGCCAGCGGCTGGAGCGCGAGAAGAGGATGCGCATCCGCAGCCGCGGCGTGAAGCTGACCGACCTCTCCAAGATGCTGGCCAAGGGCGAGCGCGTGACGCTCAACCTGGTCATCAAGGGCGACGTGGACGGCTCGGTGCAGGCCCTTTCCGACTCGCTGGAGCAGCTCTCCACGAGCGAGGTGCAGGTGCAGGTGATCCACCGCGGCGTGGGCGCCATCAACGAGTCGGACGTGCTGCTGGCGTCCACCTCCAGCGCCATCGTCGTGGGCTTCCACGTGCGCCCCACCGGCGAAGCCCGCCAGGTGGCCGAGCGGGAGGACGTGGACATCCGTCTCTACAACATCATCTACGAGGTTGTGGACGAGGTGAAGCTGGCGATGGAGGGCCTGCTGTCGCCCGAGCAGCGCGAGGTGCTGCTGGGCACGGCCGAGGTTCGCCAGCTCTTCAAGGTGCCGCGCGTGGGGACGGTGGCCGGCTGCATGGTCACCCGCGGCGTGCTGGAGCGCCGCGGCCGCATCCGCGTGATCCGCGACGCGGTGCAGATCTACGAGGGCGAGCTGGGGTCGCTGAAGCGCTTCAAGGACGATGCGCGCGAGGTCCGCGAGGGCTTCGAGTGCGGCCTGAACGTGTCCAACTTCAACGACATCAAGATCGGCGACGTCCTGGAGTGCTACCGGGTGGAGGAGGTTGCGCGCACGCTGGCCGGTGCCGCCGCCGAGGAAGCCGCCCGCGCCACCACCTGAGCCGTGACGGTGGGGGTGGTCGTGTGGGAGCTCCACATCGCCGGGTGCCAGTCCCTCAAGGACAAGCGCCAGGTGGTGAAGAGCCTCAAGGACCGCCTCCACCACCGTTTCAACGTGTCCGCCGCCGAGACGGGGCACCACGACCTGCACCAGCGCGCCGAGATCGCCGTCTGCGTGGTCTCGGCCGACCGGAAGCATGCCCAGCAGGTCCTCTCCTCGTGCGACACGATGGTGGAGATGGACGGCCGGGCCAGGATCGTGGATTCGTACACGACTTTTTACTAGGGGACGGGGGATAGGGAGGGGGGAACAGCCCGCAACGGCTTTGCTCTTGCTGGCCGTCCTCCGCACCCTGTTTGCCAGTCCCCTTTTCCATTGCTGCCGATGCCTCGCTTCAAGCGAACCGACCGAATCAACGAGCAGCTCAGGGAAGAGATCTCCCTGCTGGTGCGCGACGCCGTGCGAGACCCGCGCGTTTCGCTGGCCACCATCACGGCCGTGCAGACCTCGCCCGAGCTGGACCACGCCAAGGTGTACTTCACCGCGCTGGGGACGGACGAGGAGCGGAAGGAGCTGCTGGCCGGGCTGCGCAGCGCGGCGCCTTTCATCCGCAAGGCGCTGGGGCAGCGGCTGCACATGCGCCGCATCCCCGAGCTGCACTTCGAGCAGGACCGCGTGCTGGAGGAGGCGCAGCGCATCGAGCAGCTCCTTCGCGAGGCGCTCCCCTTCGACCGCCTCACCGAGACGCCGCCGGACAGCTCGCTGGCTCCATCAAAGGACGAGGAAGAGGCGTGACGCGTTCCGCACGCGCACGGGGGGCTCTCCGCCGGAGCCCCCCGTTCTCCGTTCCCCGCACTGCGTTCGCCCGTTGCTGACCGGCGTCCTGCCCGTGGACAAGCCCGTGGGCCCCACGTCGCACGACGCGGTGGCCCATGTGCGCCGCGCCCTGCGCACGCGCCAGGTGGGGCACACCGGGACGCTGGACCCCTTTGCGTCCGGCCTCCTGCTGGTGTGCGTCGGCCAGGCCACGCGCATCGCCGAGTACCTTACCGGCCTCCCCAAGGCCTACGCCGCCACCCTGCGCCTCGGCGAGACCACCGACACCGACGACCTCACCGGCGAGGTCGTCGGCGGGAGCGCGTCGTGGCGCGACCTGTCGTACGAGGCGATCGAGGCCGCGCTCCTGCGCCAGGTGGGGACGATCCAGCAGCTCCCTCCCACCTACTCCGCGAAAAAGGTGGATGGCGAGCGCATGTACGCCGTCGCCCGACGTGGCGGCGAGGTGGAGCGCAAGCCGGTCACCGTCACGATCCACGAGATCCGCGTGACGCGCGTCGAGCTTCCCGACGTAGACTTCGAGGTGGTTTGCGGGAGCGGCACCTACATCCGCGCCATCGCCCGCGACGCAGGGGAAGCGCTGCGCACGGGCGCGCACCTCCGCGCGCTGCGCCGCACCCGCGTGGGCGCGCATGGCATCGAGCGCGCCGTCCCGCTGGATGCGCTGTCGGATGAGGATCGCGTCCACGCTGCCATGCTCACCCCGCTCGACGCCCTCGCCGACCTCCCGCGCGTGCCGGTGGACGCCGCCGGGGAAGCCGCGCTCTCCTTCGGCCGCGCCATCTCCGCCCCCGCCGACGCGCCGCAGGGAGTGCCGCTCGCCCTCGCCGGCGCGGACGGCCGCCTCCTGGCCATCGGGGAGCGCGCGGGAGACGCCATCAAGCCGCGCAAAGTCTTCCCAGCGGAGGTGGCAGGGTGACCCCCACGCCCCGCGACGAGCCGCGCGAGTTCGCCATCGACCCCGCGCTTCCGCCCGCGCTGCCCCGCGACGGGCGCCCGGCCGTGGTGACGGTGGGCACCTTCGACGGCGTGCACCGCGGGCATCGTGAGGTGCTGGAGGAGATCGGGCGGCGGGCCGAGCGTGTGGGCGGGCGCAGCATCCTGGTGACCTTTCATCCGCACCCGCTGCGCATCGTACGGCCGGAGCACGCGCCCCCGCTGCTCACCACGGTCACGGAGAAGCGCGACATCCTGGCGCAGAGCGGGCTGGAGTACGTCGTCTTCGTCCCCTTCACCCGCACCCTCCAGCGCTACTCCGCGCGGCGCTTCGTCGAGGAGATCCTCGTGCGGCGCGTGGGGATGCGCGAGCTGGTGATCGGCTACGACCACGGCTTCGGCCGCGACCGCGAGGGGAGCGTCGGCACCCTGCGCCAGATCGGCCAGGAGATGGGCTTCGCCGTGGACGTCGTGCAGGCCGTCGAGGTGGACGGCGAGCCGATCTCATCCTCCCGCATCCGCCGCCTCCTGGGCGACGGCGATGTCGGCGCGGCAAACCGGCTCCTGGGCCGCTCCTACACGGTCGACGGCGTCGTGGTGCGCGGCGAGCGCAAGGGAAGGGAGCTGGGCTTCCCCACCGCCAACATCCAGGTCGGCGATCCGGAAAAGATGCTTCCGCGCGAGGGGATCTACGCCGTCTACGGCTGGGTGCGCGGCGAGCGGCTCCCGGGGCTCCTGCACCTGGGCCCGCGCCCCACCTTTGCCGGCTTCGCCCCCAGCGTCGAGCTCTGGCTCATGGACTGGAGCGGCGACATCTACGGCGACCGCGTCCGCGTGGAGTTCGTCGAGCGTATCCGCGACATCCTCCCCTTCACCTCCGCCGACGCCCTCATCCAGGCCATGCGCGCCGACGAGCAGCGCGGCCGCGAGATCCTGGGTTTCACGTAGTCCCCTCCGGTTCGCCCGTTCCACGACACGCGCCGGACGAGCGGTGCCGCGCGTGGCGGTGCTCGCGCCTTATGGGCCGTAACGGTTGACGAGATCAATCGCGAGCTGCACCCTGATGTTCGGGAGGCGGTCCTCCACGGGTGTACCCTCTCGGGAGAACGCCGGAGGAGCGTATCCACGCGCGAACATTCAGGCTCGAAGACTTCGTCGGTCTGCCGATCAGCGACGGCGCGCAGTTGATCCGCCGTGAGCCTGTGGAGCATGCAGTGATTTACACGCCGGCAGGACGGGCTCTGCTTTACGTGCGCAGTCGCCCTGGGTCACCGAACAGAGTGAGAGTCCCACTCTGGAAGTCAGGCCTCCTCCGAGGCAACGTGTTCGTGCACAACCATCCGGGGGATGACTCGTTCTCCGAAGATGACATCTGGATACTCCTCCGGCACGGTCTGCGCGCGGTACATGCCTACGGTCCAGAGCGGGCCTTCCGGATGGTCTCACTGGCAAACACGCGCCGGTTCGGGTATGCTGAGGATGTTGCCGGACGGGCGGAACTCCATGCCGCCTATTGGAAAGCAATGAGCGATGCAAGCACGCGGTTTACGCAAATCGTGCGGGCGGGCACGCTCGAGCATCAGGAGGCGTGGATCGCGCAGACGCATAGCGTCGCGCGACGGATGTCGGTTCGTTTCCGCTTTACCTATCATGAGGTCTGAGCCATGATGATCATCGAACTACCGGTGGCCCCGTACGCACCGCCCGAGAGGATCCGCTTGTGGATCGAAGAACTCGAGTCGATGCGCGAGGATCCGGATGCCGAGCCTTCCGACCTTAGGCAGATACAGCGGTATATAACGATGGCTCGCGAGTGGCTCCAACATTCGCATGTAATTCAGGCGTCGGCGACCGGTAACGCCGCGTAGCAGACCAACGCGACGCCCGTGCGGAGTGGCGGACCGGGCACTCGCGCCCAAAGCAGTCCAGACCCGGCGGCAGAGGGTGGACACGTGTACGTCTGAGTGTGCAGCGCGGCCCATCAGGTCCCGGGTTTCACGTAGGCCCCTGCGGGTCGCCCGTTCCACGACACGCGCCGGACGAGCGATACCGCACGTGGCGGTGTTCGCACTTCAGGGCCAGTAACGCTTGACGGCGGACGCGACATCCTGCATCGTCCGCGAGTCACGGATGCAGCATCCGCTACCCGCGCAGAGCGCCGGACCCGCACCTTCGGGACACCTGTCGAACAACCGATTTCAGCGTCTGGCCGTGTTCGCTCCTAACGGGCCTTAACGATTGCCCGAGCGTGCCGCCCTCCTCATCCTTCAGCCAATCGGAGGCGGCGGTGAGATCCTCCATGCCAAGCACAAAGGCGGCGCGCGGAGGCTCGGATCAGTACACGAAAGTTCAGCCTGGACGACTTCCAGGGCGTCTCGGTGGAAGGCGCGGGAGAGCTCATCCGCCACGAGCCGGTCGAGCACGGCGTGATCTACAGCGCAGCGGGAAAGGCGTTGTACTACGTTCGCAGCCGACCGGGTTCACCGTACCGGGTGACAGTCCCACCAGGCAAGGCTGGATTGCTCCCCCGCAACGTATTTGTGCACAATCATCCGGGTAGCGAGTCGTTCTCCGAAGAGGATATCTGGATATTACTCCGGCATGGGGCACGCGAGGTGCACGCGTATGGTCCAGAGCGCTCGTTCCGCATCGTTGCTACCAAACGGACGCGACGATTCGTGTACTCGAGCGAGGAGCGAGGAAGAGCTGAGCTCTACGCAGCGTATCGCAGAGCGGTCGCCGCCACTACGCCCCTGTTTCACGACCTAGTGGCGAGTGACATCCTCACGGAGCCTGAAGGATGGGTAGCACAAACCCACGGTGTAGTTCGCGTGCTGTCAGCGCGCTTCGGCTTCGCATACATGGAGATCTAACGATGCTGCTAATCGACACTCCAGTCACTCCCTACTCTTCCGCAATGCGTATCCGTGCCTGGATCGACGAGTTGGAGGAAATGAGAGTAGAGTTTCGTGCGGACAGAGACGCGCTTGCCACAATCGAGCAGCATTTGATCACCGCGCGAGGATGGCTTCAAGGCGTGGAGGCACGATCGAAACGCAGGGACGAGAGCGCAGCCTGAGTTGTTCCACTTCCCGTGCTGGGAGGAGAGCAATGTTGATCGTCGAGCTTCCAGTGGCGCCGTATTCACCGCCGGCGAAGATTCAGGAGTGGATAACCGAACTCAAGGCGATGCGTAAGAGTCCTCACGCAGAGCCTTACGATCTCTGGCTCATTGGGGAGTACCTAGTGATGGCGCAGGGTTGGCTCGAGGAAGCACAGCCGAGTCTCGGCACCAAGAGTGGAAGTGCCAGCCTGACTTGCCGCAGTTCCAACTCGCGTAGCCAGGGTGCTAAGCGATGATGATCATCGATGTTCCAGTGGCTTCATACTCGGGGCCTTCGGAGATCCGTGCCTGGATCGCAGAGCTTGAACTAGCGCGCGAGGACCCAGACGCGGAGCCGTTCGTCCTGGTGCGCGTCGAGCAGTACCTTGCAAGGGCACGAGGGTGGGTGGCGAAAGAAGAGTAGCAACCTTCGGGCGAGAGTGGGAAACGCTGCGTATCACAGGTTCAGGAATGCTCTGGAGCCTCGTTTGCGCGGCGAGTATGAATTGGAGCGGCGCCATCTACGGCGACCGCGGCGCGTGAAGCTCGTCGAACGCATCCAGGACATCCTCACCTCCGCCGACGCTCTCGTCCAGGCCATGCACGCGGACGCCCTCCGCGGCCTTGGAAGATCCTCAGGTTATCTCGTCTCGGGCAGCGTCCTCACGTACGCGGTGTGCCGTTCAGGGGATGCCCGGCCGGCGCGCCGTGCCGCCTCGACGACGCTGCCCTATGAGCCAGGCCGCGACGGCAAAGGCAGCCACAGCCGCGCACCTGGCACCGATCTCCACGCGGAACTCGACGGCGGTGTTGGCGCGCAATGCTTGCGTAGATCTAAGCCCCGGCAGTTCCCCGACTCCATTCTCGGTTCGCTCCGCCGTGGCTGCAGCCGCAACGGGTACCCGCTCGGGCTCGGCTCGGGGTGGCCCGGTGGCCGGCTTTTCATCCGCCCCAGCTTTGCTTACCTCGAGGTCCGGTAGATTGGTGCCCGCTCCTCCGGCCGCATCCTCTCCGACGGCATCATCTGCGGATGCGCCCTTTTTCGACCTGCGGCCGAACGTTCCGGTTCCAAGACGCACGGCCGCCGTGGTGAATCCCAGGACCAGGAGAGCCACGCCGGCTGTGTACCCCGTGCCCAGCGCGGCGGTGGTGGCGCGGTTCCAACCCTGCGGGAATCTCTCTGCGCCCGGGGCTCCCCTGTATTCGAGGAACGATTTGAAATGGTGTGGACGGACACCCGCCGGCGTGCGTGGGGGCGGGTCGTTGAGTTGCTGGAGTTCTCGGAGAAGTTCCGGTCCGACCCACCGTGAGGTTCCGATCGGAATCACGATGCGGTATTGCGCGTGATCTTCCCCGAACTCGTAGGTGACCGACCGGCTGTCGAGGAAATTTCGGTAGAGTGCCAGGATCGCGAGGCTGCCCAGAAGGCACAGCGCGCAGAACTCCGCGACCCTGGACACGTCGTACGCGGCGATACGGGGGCTTGCCACCAGAATGAGTATGGCGATCGCAGATCCAGCTATTTTGGCGATCAACGGAAAGGACTCAGCTCCGACAGGATACCACTGTTGCTCCGCGAGCACGTTGTAGCCGGGGATGAACTGCACCAGGGCCGAAATCGCGATCAGCAGCAACTTGGCCCCGTTCGCGATACCGACCGCGCCATCCTTCTCGGCCGACGGCGAGGATTCCTCGCTCATGCCCCACCGCAAGAAAGCGGGGTGCCAGCCTGCATCATGTTCAGACGGACCACAGTGTTGCTGTTGTTCGACGGCCGTACGACCCGCTGGTATACGCGGCCGTACTGGCGCACGACGAGCACGTAGGAGGTGGCATTCCCGCGCCCCCGGACCGGGTTCCCCGAAGTCGTCCGCCCAAGGTAGGGCCTACCCGGCGCCAGAATAGGCCTCAACGCGCAGATCGCCGAGTTGGACAGCCCGCCGATCGGCTGCAAAACCAGGTACACGTCCGCGCCAGGGGCAGTCGTAGTCACTTCCACGGATCCCCCCGATCTCGGCATCGGAGCTGTTGGCCGGCTGAGGGAATCCGTTGCAGGAAAGGCGACGGGAGGCGGTGGAGGAATGACGGGGGGCGGTGGCAGGATCTCGCCGAACAAAAGCTTTGCGCCCAGCGACAGCGTTCCGGTGGCCGCATACCGATCGCTCGAGCCGGCCGTGGCGGCATGGGCGGGCGAATCGTTCGCGTGCAGGGCGTATCGATTACTCGGCCCCGCGGTGGCGTCGTATCGATCACGTGAGCTCGCCGTGGTGAACGACGGCGTGGTGACGTGAGCGGGCGAATCGTACGCGTGCAGGGCGGCTTCCGCGAAAAGGGTGAGCCGGTCGCTCAAGGGGAGCAATTCGATGCCCAGCGCGACGACGCCCTGTGCGACGGTGGCGCTGCCCACATCCTTCGCAAGGCATTCACCCGGGCCCGAGGACGGTGCGCTGCAGGTCACCTCCGTCCCCCTGGAAGCCGTGAGGCCGCCTGCGCCTAGGTACAGGTAGGTAGAGGTGATGGAAGGAGGGGCGCCGCTGAAAAAGAAGGGGCGGAGCACCACCCCGGCATCGTACAGAGCCATGTGGGTGCGGAACGACTCGTTTCGGCTCGTAAAAAGGCTGTTCGGACTCTCCACGGAGCCGGCCGCGTACGAAGCGCTGGCCCGTGCCCCAACTCTGGGGCTGAACCAGAAGGTGGCATGCGCACCCGCGGTTTCGCCGGGCCCCACCGATCCACCTCCCATAGGGGTTGAAAACCAGGGAGTGGTATACGCCGCACCTGCGTGTGCCGCGAGCTCGAACTGGCTCGCCCGGCGCATCGGAAGCGACTCCTGCGCGCTGGCCGCGTTGGCGGACGCGGTGAGTGCCGATGCCAGAGTGGCTGCGATGAGCCGAAAGCTGTGACACATTATGAGCGGCGCGAGAGAGGAGGAGGCGCGGAAGGGGGCTTGGGGCATGGTGTGCCGCTTGGTGCCAGGTTCACGATAAACAGCGCTTGTTGTATGTCAAGGTTCTTCCCGGGTGGCGACTCCATGCTGGCGCGCTACGGGACGGAGTTGTGCAAAACGGCCCAACCCGCTAAATTCCACGGCTTGCAAGTTGATCCAGCGACGTTTCCGAACAAGAAGCATCGAAGGGTCGGCTACTTCCTGATCAGTTTTGACTCCTCTGGAGGTTCCGATCGTGGCCGAGACGCTCGAGCGCGAAGACATCATCAAGAAGTACCAGCTCCACGAGAACGACCGTGGCTCCACCAAGGTGCAGGTCGCGCTGCTTACGGCGCGCATCAACCACCTGACCGGTCACTTCCGCGAGCACAAGAAGGACCATCACAGCCGCCGCGGCCTCCTCAAGATGGTTGGCCAGCGCCGCAGCCTGCTGGACTACCTCAAGCGCAACGATCTGGAAGGGTACCGCGCGCTGATCGCGGACCTCGGGCTGCGCCACTGAGATTGGTCGGCCGGCGGCAGACTCGCGGGATGGCGGCGGCGCGCTTCGGCGTGCCGTGCACGGCCGTCCGCGGAGGGTGTACGAAGCACGCGTGAACGACGAGAAGGCCGCATGGGGAAGCCCCCGTGCGGCCTTGTCGCGTGGATAGCGAAAGAAGCGGACAAACAAGGCGATACGCGGGCCGTGTGCACGGGGGAGCACGGTGCCGCTCGCGGCCTCCCCCGGCAATCCTGCAGAACGGAAAACAGAAAATGGCAAAGCTGGAAAGGCAGTTCGCGGGGCGCCCGCTGATCATCGAGACGGGCCGCATGGCCCGCCAGGCCGATGGCTCGTGCACCCTGCAGTTCGGCGAGACGATGGTGCTGTGCGCGGCGACGGCGCAGGACAACCCCACCCACCTCCCGTTCTTCCCCCTCACCGTGGAGTACCGCGAGCGCACCTACGCCGCGGGGAAGTTCCCCGGCGGGTTCATCAAGCGCGAGGGGCGCCCTTCGGACAAGGAGATCCTGGCCGCCCGTCTGACCGACCGGCCGCTGCGTCCCCTCTTTCCGGAAGGGTTCGCGAACGAGGTGCAGATCTTCGTGACGGTGGTCTCGGCGGACCAGCAGAACGACGCCGACGTGCTGGCGGTGACCGGCGCGTCGATGGCGCTGGCCCTTTCCCGCATTCCGTTCGCGGAGCCGGTGGCGGCGGTGCGCATCGGGCGCATCCAGGGGCACTGGGTGCTGAACCCGACCTTTGAGCAGCTCGGCTACAGCACGCTGGACGTGATCGTGGCCGGCACCGAGTCCGCCATCACCATGGTGGAGGGCGGCGCCAACGAGGTGAGCGAGGATGAGATCGCCGACGCGCTGGTGGCGGCGCACGCCGGGATCCGCGAGCTGATCGCGATCCAGCGTGAGGTGGTGGCGATGATCGACAAGCCGGCGACGATGTCGTGGACGCCCAAGGCCGCATCGGCCGAGATCCGCGCCCGCGTGGAGTCGCTGGCCGCGGACCGCGTGTCGCAGGCGCTGCGCATCGCGGACAAGCACGGGCGCGCCGAGGCGCTTAGCACCGCCCGCAGCGAGACGCTGGCCGCGCTGGCCGAGGAGTTCCCGGAAGGCGAGAAGGACATCGGCTCGGTGTTCAAGGACCTCGAGAAGCGCACCATGCGCGAGATGATCCTGGCCGAGGGCGTGCGCTCCGACGGGCGCAGCACGGACCAGGTGCGTGGCATCACGGTGGAGACCGGCGTGCTGCCGCGCGCGCACGGCTCGGCGCTCTTCACTCGCGGGCAGACGCAGTCGCTGGGCACCGCCACGCTCGGCACGCAGGACGACGAGCAGGCGTACGACACCATCGACTTCCCCACGCAGCAGAAGAAGTCGTTCATGCTGCACTACAACTTCCCGCCGTACTCCACCGGCGAGGTGCGCCCCATGCGCGGCACCAGCCGCCGCGAGATCGGGCACGGGCACCTGGCGGAGCGCGCGCTGGAGCCGCTCCTGCCGGCGTACGAGGAGTTCCCGTACACCATCCGCATCGTGAGCGACATCCTGGAGAGCAACGGGTCGTCGTCGATGGCGTCGGTGTGCTCGGGCTCGCTGGCGCTGATGGATGCCGGCGTGCCGATGCGCGCCGCCGTGGCGGGCGTGGCGATGGGGCTGATCAAGGAGGGCGACCGCGTCGCCATCCTGACCGACATCCTGGGCTCCGAGGACGCGCTGGGCGACATGGACTTCAAGGTCGCCGGCACCCGTGAGGGCGTCACCTCCATCCAGATGGACATCAAGCTGGAGGAGGGCCTCTCCACCGACCTGCTGCGCGAGGCGCTGCGCAAGGCGTACACGGGGCGGATGCACATCCTGGACGAGATGGACAAGGCGCTCGCCGCGCCGCGCCCGGAGATGTCGCCGTACGCGCCGCGGATCATCACCATCAAGGTCCCCGTGGCCAAGATCGGCGAGATCATCGGGCCCAAGGGGAAGACGATCCGCGCGATCCAGGAGTCGACCGGCGCGTCGATCAACATCGACGACGACGGCACGGTGACGATCGCCGCGGTCGGGCGCGAGGCCGGCGAGATGGCGCGCCGGATGATCGCCGGGATGACGGAGGAGGCCGAGGTGGGCCGCATCTACGACGGCGTGGTCAAGAACACCACCGCCTTCGGGGCTTTCGTGGAGATCCTTCCGGGTACCGAGGGGCTGCTCCACATCTCCGAGATCCAGGACGGGCGCCTGGACAAGACGGAGGACGCGCTCAAGAAGGGCGACGCCGTGCAGGTGAAGCTCCTCTCGATCGACGAGAAGGGCCGCCTGCGCCTGTCGCGCAAGGCCGCGCTGGCCGAGCTGGCGCAGAAGGGCGCAGAGCCTTCCTGATCCAAGAGTGGCGCAAAAACCTCCCGGGCACCGTCGGGGTGCTCGGGAGGTTTTTGCGTTCATCGGGGCCGGAGCGCGCCCTGAACACGCGGTGGAGCGCGACGACCTTTCATGGTTGTTGACTCGAAAGGTGTTGTGCATTAGCGTGGTCGCTGCGACGAATGGACGTTGCAGCGATGCCGCGCAGGCATGCCGGCGGGTCCCATGGCATACCCCCGTGGGTCGCCCAACCCACCCCCAGCGGCGCACCGGGTGCGCAGGGAGAACCATTCCCGAGCGGTCAATCCGTCTGGCCGCGCAGTTCACGCGGTAGGCCGGTCTTCGGCCGATGACAATGAACCGACGAGGTCATCATGGCAAACAGTTCCGGATCTAATTTCCTCCAGGGTGGGATCGGCGGAGGCAACCTGGGCGGCGCCGCCTTCCTCCCGCCGAACGCGACGGCGGACTGCTGCTGGATCCTGCTCGCCACCACCCAGTGTTCCACCACCCGGTCGTCCCCCCCCGCGGCGGGCAACGCGGCAGACAGCTGCTGCTGGATCCTGCTGGCGACCACCGACTGCTCCACGATGGCCACGGCGCAGGGCCCTTCGGCGGGGGCGGGGGGTGACGCCTCGGAGTCGTGCTGCTGGATCCTGCTGGCGACGACCGACTGCTCGACCGCGGCCACGCAGACCCGTCCGCCGGAGAACGTGCCGGCAGGGTGCTGCTGGATCCTGCTTGCCACCACGCAGTGCTCCACCTGAACACGAAGTTCCCCCGCACGGCGCACGGTGCGCCGTGCGGGACCCCAGCCCGCACGGAGCCGCATGCTCACCGTCGACACCCTGCCCGCATACCTTCTGGAGGAGCGCCTGATCGCGCCCGACGCCGTGCTGGACGGCGACCTGGAGGTGGTCACCCGCTCGCGCCGCAACCGCAACCTGCGCGTCACCTGGAGCCAGGGAGGATTTCTGGTGAAGCAGCCGGAGGAGGCCGCCGGCCCCGCCGGCGAGACATTGCGTCGCGAGGCGGCCCTCTACGCGTACGTGCAGGGAGACGAGCGGCTCACCGCGCTGCGCCCATTCCTTCCACCGGTCGTGCGAGCCCGGCCGGAGGCGGGGGTGCTGGTACTGGGCCTGCTGCGCGACGCGGTGCCCCTTTGGACCCACTACGAACGGTCGACGGCGGCTCGCTTCCCCGTGGAGACGGCCGCTGAGGTGGGTCGTGCCCTCGCGCGGGTGCACCACGCCTTCGCGGGCGCGGAGCCGGACTTCCTCCCGGATGCGCTGCCGTGGGCGTTCGCCCTCCACCGCCCATCGCCGTCCGTGCGGGCCGGGGTGAGCCGCGCCGCCCTGGAGGTGGTTCGCATCGTACAGGCGGATGCCGAGATGGTGGCCGCGGTGGACACGGCGGCGGCGGGGTGGCGCGCCGACTCCGTGGTGCACGGAGACGTGAAGCTGGACAACGTGCTGGTGCGGGAGGACGGCGGCGGGGTGTGCCTGGTGGACTGGGAGCTGGTGCAGCTCGGCGACGCGGCGTGGGACGTGGCGGGCGCGCTGCACGATTTCCTGGTGTGGTGGATCGTCACCATGCCCCAGGCGCCCACGGTGGAGGAGATGGCGGAGCGGGCGCGCTTCCCGCTCCCGGCGCTGCAGCCGGGGATCGCGGCCCTCTGGCGCGGCTACCGCGACGCCGCGCGGGCGGGGGAGCCTCCGGCGGCGATCCTGCGCCGCGCGGTGCCGTACGTGGGGGTGCGCCTGGTGCAGACAGCGTACGAGATGGCCGCCAACGTCCACGCGCTACCGGCACCCAGCGTGCTGGCGCTGCAGGTGGCGTGGCACGTGCTGCGCGACCCGGAAGCCGCCCTGGAGGGGCTGATGGGGATCGGAGCCGGGGAGGTGCGGACGTGACCGCCGTGCACCCGGACCTGGCGGAGGTGGTGCGGCGCGTGCGCATCGAGGGCCCCTCGCGCTTCACCGTGGACGGAGCGCCGCGGGACCTGGCGGAGGCGGGCGTGGCGCCCGCCGTGGCGGGGCCGCCCGGCGAGCCCCCGCTCCTCCCCTACCTGTCCAGCGAGCTGTACCGGCTCTACACCCGCTCGCCCGCCGCCCCGCCGCCGCCGCTGGACATCGTGCTTCGCCGCGACTTCGCCGCAGTGCTCTCCGCGGCCAATGAGGGTTGCGGGACGTGGGAAGAGGGGTGGACGCTCGCGTCCACTGCGGCGGCCGCGCACGGCCGCGTGGCGGTGGAGCGCGACGGGATCGTATACGCGGCGCCCCCGGGGGAGGTGCACGTCCGCGAGTACCCGCCGCGCGCGGGGAGCGCGTGCCGTGTGTGGGTGGGGAAGGAGCTCCGGCAGCTGGTGCCGGGGTTCTACATGGCGCTTGGAGACGCGACCCCGGACGGCGGCCGCGGCCCCACGGTGCGGCTGTACTGGCACCTGACCGCCGAGGGCGCCGCCCCCTACCTGCGCGCGGTGACCGGCGCCCTCAACCGCGCGGGCGTCCCCTTCCGCACCAAGGTGGTGGGCGACCCCCGGGGCTACACCCGGGCCGATGCCGGGGTGCTGTACCTGTCGCGCGCGGACCTGCTGGCGCACGCCGAAACGCTGCGCACCGTCCACCGCGCGGTGTCGCCCTCGCTGCGCGACGACCCGCCGCTCTTCACCCTGCGCCTGGGGCGCGGGTGGGGGCTGGCCGAGGACCCCGCCACGGGCGAGAGCTTCGGCCAGGCGCGCTCGGCGGCGCTGGGGCGTGCCCTGTGGAGCCTGCACGCGGGAGAGGGCGCGGGGCTCGACGGGGCGCTCCGCCACGAGGGGGTGGACCCGGCCCGCCCGTACCTCCGCGTTGCGGGCGCCGACCCGTACGCGGGGCTCGCGGGGGACCGATGACCGCCGCCGCGCCCGGAAGGGGGGTGCTGCGCGAGGCGGCGCTGCGCATCGCGCGCGAGCTGTGCGACACCGCCGTGTGGGACTCCGCGTCCCACCGATGCAACTGGATGGGGCGCCGCGACGTGGTGGACGGCGGCGCGGACGCCGGGATCGCCTCGGGCGCGCTGGGCCCGGAGCTGTACGCCGGCAGCGCCGGCGTGGCGCTCTTTCTGGCGGAGGCGTACGGCGCCTCCGGGGAGGCCCGCTTCCTGGAAACCGCGCTGGGCGCGCTGGCGCGCTCGGTCGCGTACCTGCGCCACGACCCGCGTGGCGCTTCGCCGCTCTCGTTCCACGCCGGGCACCTGGGGGTGGCGTGGGTGCTGACGCGCGTCCGCGCGCTGGAGCCCGCGGCCGGGATGGACGCCGAGCTGGCGTGGCTGGTGCACGGCGCGGCCGGCGCGGCGCCCCCGGAGGTGCCGGACGTGATCGTCGGGCACGCCGGGGCCATTCCGGCGCTGCTGCGGCTGGCGCGCACCCCGGGGCTGGAGGAGTACCGCACCGTGGCGGAGCGCCTGGGCGACGATCTGCTGGACCGCGCCGTGTGGGAGGGCGACGTGTGCCACTGGGCGCCGCCCCCGGGGCAGGACCGCCCCGCACCCCTCACCGGGCTCTCGCATGGCGCCTCCGGGATGGCGCTCGCGCTGGCAGAGCTCGCGGACGGGGCGGAGGGGGCGCACCTGCGCGGTGCGCGGGGCGGGTTCGCCTTCGAGGACCGCTTCTTCAGCGCGGACGAGGGGAACTGGGCGGACACCCGCTTCGCCATGCGGCGCGACGGCGGCCGGCTCGACGCGACGTTCCAGAACGCGTGGTGCCACGGCGCGCCCGGGATCGCGCTGGCGCGGGCACGCGCCGCGGAGCTGGACCCGGAGCGTGCGGAAGGGCACGCACGCATGGCCGCGGTAGCCGCGGCCACCACCCGTGAGGCCGCCTTGCGGCGCCTGGACCAGGAGGGAGCGGACGCCACGCTCTGCCACGGGCTCGCAGGGCTGTCCGAGGTGCTGCTGGCGACGACCCCGGAGGGGGCCCGGGCCGCGGAGGTCGTGGCGGGGCGGCTGGTGGAGCGCTACGGGGAGGCGGGGAGCTGGCCTTCGGGCGTCAACGCGGGCGGGCCCAATCCGAGCCTGATGATCGGCACGGCGGGGATCGGGCACCACCTGCTGCGGCTGGTGGAGCCCGGCGCGGTGGAGCCGGTGCTGGTGCTGCGGTAGCGGAGGCTCGCCAAACGGGTGGCGGCGTGCCATATTGTGCGCCCGCCCGCCCCGCGGCTGTCGCGGGGACTTGCGATACACCTCCCATCAGGCGAAGGCCGCTCATGCTGATCGGGGTTCCGAAAGAGATCAAGACCAACGAGAACCGAATCGCCCTCGTCCCCGCCGGGGCCGAGGCGCTCGTGCAGGCCGGCCACCGCGTGATGGTGGAGCGCGGCGGCGGGCTGGGGAGCGGTTTCTCGGACGCCCAGTACGAGGCGGCCGGCGCCACCATCCACGACGTGGAAGAGGTGTGGGCCCGCGCCGAGATGATCATGAAGGTCAAGGAGCCGATCGCGGTGGAGTACCCGCGCATCCGCCCCAACCAGCTCCTCTTCACCTACTTCCACTTCGCGGCCGACGAGGCGCTCACCCGCGCCCTCATCGACTCCAACGCGGTGGCGGTGGCGTACGAGACGGTGCAGCTCCCCAACGGCGAGCTCCCGCTGCTCACGCCCATGAGCGAGGTCGCCGGCCGCATGGCGATCCAGGCGGGCGCCAAGTACCTGGAGAAGTACTACGGCGGCCGCGGGATGCTGCTGGGCGGCGTGCCTGGCGTGGCGCCGGCCAACGTGGTGATCATCGGCGGCGGCGTGGTGGGGATCAACGCGGCCAAGATGGCGGCCGGCTTCGGCGCCCGCGTCACCATCCTGGACCTGTCGCTGGACCGCCTGCGCTACCTGTCGGACGTGATGCCGGCGAACGTGGAGATGATCTACTCCAACCGCCACAACATCCTGGAGCGGCTGGAGACGGCCGACCTGCTGGTGGGCGCCGTGCTGGTGCCGGGCGCCAAGGCTCCCAAGCTGGTGCTGCGCGAGGACCTGAAGCGGATGAAGAAGGGCTCCGTGATCGTGGACGTGGCCGTGGACCAGGGCGGCTGCGTGGAGACGATCCGCCCCACGACGCACGAGAACCCGATCTACGAGATCGAGGGCGTAATCCACTACGGCGTCGCCAACATGCCGGGCGGCGTGCCGCGCACCTCCACGCTGGCGCTTACGAACGCGACGTTCCCGTACGCGGCGCGGCTGGCGCGCCTCGGGTGGGAGGAGGCGTGCCGGCAGGATCGCGCGCTCGCGCTGGGGCTGAACGTGGTCGGCGGGCAGGTGGTCTACCCGGGGGTCGCCGAGGCCTTCGGGCTGCCGCTGGTGGCGCTGGACAGCGTGCTGGCTTAAAGGGTGCTGGAGCAGTAAATCGAAGGGGACGGCTTCCCACGCGGGAGGCCGTCCCTTCTCGCGTCCGCAGCTTTTGACCGCGTCTCCGGATCAACGACCGCCGATGAAGATCATGCCGATCCTGCTGGCCTGCGCCGCCGCCGCGATGCTGGGGTGTTCGCCGCCGGAGAACGCGTCCGCCGGTTCCGCCGGGGTGGAGAACGCCGCGGCCCCCGACACCGTCGGCCCGACGATCACCGGGGTGCCTGGGATCGCGTGGGGAACCACCGCGGAGGCAATCGTCGCGCGGCGTGGCGAACCGCCGAACCGCAGCGACGACGCGGAGGGGGTGAAGGTCCTCGGTTACCCGGAGTCGCTCGCGGGGCAGCCCGTGGATCTCATCCTCTTCGTGCACCCGCGGCACGGGATGTTCCGCGCCGGCTACGCCGCGAGCTTCCAGTCCCACGCGGAGTGCATAATGAAGCTCAACCTGTTCGATCAGGGGGTCTCGCGCCGGTATCCGGAGCTCGAGGGGGTCGCGAAGCAGATAGGGGAGGGCGAGCCGTGCGCCGCGCTCCTCCAGGGGACCGGCGGGTACCTGAAGCAGTGGACCGACCCGGGCAACGGAGCACAGGTGATGCTGGCGCTGCAGCCGGGGTTGCCGTCGGTGATCCTGACCTACACCACGCCGGAAGCGGGCCTTTGGGAACGGCGGAAGACCCAGGGCCAGTTCTGATGCCTCAAGCGATGACTGTCCGCTTCCGCAGGCTTCCGTCCAATCCGGATCTTCCGCTTCCCGCGCGGCAGACGCAGGGGTCCGCGGGGTACGACGTCGCCTCCGCAGAGCCGGACTTCGTGCTGGCGGCGGGGGAGCGGAGGCTGGTGGCGACGGGGCTGGAGATCGAGCTGCCGCCCGACGTCGAGTGCCAGGTGCGGCCGCGCTCCGGGCTGGCGCTGCGGCACGGCATCACCCTGCCGAACACGCCCGCCACCATCGATCCCGATTACCGCGGAGAGCTGCGCGTGATCGTCTGGAACGCGGGCTCGGAGCCGGTGCCGATTCCTCGCGGGACGCGGATCGCGCAGCTGGTGTTCGCGCGCTTCGAGACGCCCGCGGTGGAGGAGGCGGCGGAGTTGAGCGCCACCGATCGTGGCACCGGTGGGTTTGGTTCAACCGGCGGGTGAGGTTTCGGCCCGGGAGGCGGGCGGCGGGGCCGGGGCGGGCACGGGCAGCCACATGGGGCGGCCCCTACGAGGCATCGGTGCGGAAGGGCGGCGTACCGGTGGTGGCGAGGGTGGGCAGACACGCAGGTCTGCCCCTACGAGTTGGGTGCATCGTACCCGTACGGTTGTGCCCATTCCCGATTCCCCATTTCCCCATTCCCCGCCGTTTCCCCCCCGGCATGCCCCGTGCATCTGAGCGCCCGCGCCGCGCGAGCCCTGGATTCCGCCGGGTTGCGTGCGGTCAAGTGGGGGCATAGCTTCGGGTTCACCTAGCCCACCCGCTCACAGGGTGCTACGCCTGCCCAGTCCGTCCCGCCGCGCGCGAGCCGCGCCGGGAGCACAGCCTCGGGAAGCAATGGCCTTCAGCTGGCTCAGAAAAGGAAACTTCATCCCGGTCAACGACATCGCCGTCGACCTGGGGACCGCCAATACGCTGGTGTACGTGAAAGGCGAGGGGATCGTCCTCAACGAGCCCTCGGTGGTGGCCGTGGAAAAGGCCACCAACAAGATCAAGGGGATCGGGCTGGAGGCCAAGCGCATGCTGGGGAGGACCCCGGAAGGCGTGACCGCCGTGCGCCCCCTCAAGGACGGCGTGATCGCCGACGTGGACGTCACGGAGATCATGCTCCGCTACTTCCTGGAGACGGTCACCTCCAAGCGCTTCCTCAAGCTGAAGCCCACCATGGTGGTGGGGGTCCCGTCGGGGATCACGGAGCTGGAGCGGCGCGCCGTGCGGTCCAGCGCGCATGCGGCCGGGGCCAAGGAAGTGTACATGGTGGCCGAGCCCATGGCCGCCGCCATCGGCGTGGGGCTTCCCGTGGAGACGCCCACGGGGAACATGGTGATCGACATCGGCGGCGGGACGACGGAGATCGCGGTGATCGCGCTGAGCGGGATCGTGTGCGACACCTCCATCCGGGTGGGCGGCGACGAGATCGACAACGCCATCGTCACCTTTCTGCGCAAGAACTACAACCTGATGATCGGCGAGGCCACGGCCGAGGCGGTCAAGATCCAGATCGGCAGCGCGTTCAGCACCGGCGAAGAGCGCGAGATGGACGTCAAGGGGCGCGACCTCGTCTCCGGCATCCCGAAGACGGTGCGCGTGCACTCGCAGGAGATCCGCGAGTGCATCCAGGAGCCGATCCAGGCCATCGTGGAAGCCGTGCGCCGGGCGCTGGAGATCACCCCGCCGGAGCTGGCGAGCGACATCGTGGATCGCGGGATCGTGATGACCGGGGGCGGCGCGCTGATCCGCGGGCTGGACGTGCTCATCGCCCGGGAGACCAACCTGCCGATCCACGTGGACGAGGAGCCGCTCACCTGCGTGGTGCGCGGCGCCGGGCGCATCCTGGACGACGTGCAGAAGTACAGAGGAGTGTTGACGACGTGAGCACCTTTCGTCCCTACCTCAAAGGCGCGGGCGAGCGCGGGCGCAAGCGGGACCTGGGGATCGCCGCCGGGTTCACCGTGCTTGCGCTCCTCCTGTTCAACCTGCCGGACACGTACCGCACCGGCCTGGCGACGGGGGTACGCAACACCGTCCTCTTTCCCGTGATCGCCATGCAGGGCGGCGCGGCGGACCGGGCCGGCCGCTTCGGCGACGCGGGCGAGCTGCGCGCCGAGCGCGACTCGCTGGCGGCCTTCCTGGTGGGGCAGGCGAACCTGGCGCAGGAGAACCGCGAGCTGCGCGCGCTGATGGGCTTCCGCGAGCGGCTGGGCTACTCCTTCGTGGCCGCCGAGGCTTCGCGCGGGCGCGGGGTGGGCGCCACGGGGACGCTGCAGCTCTCCGCCGGGCGGCGCGAGGGCGTGGGCACCGCCGCGGCCATCGTGACCGCCGAGGGGCTGGTGGGGAGCGTGTGGCGGCTGGGCGACCGCTCGGCGGTTGGGATCGACTGGACGCACCCCGAGTTCGGGCTGAGTGTGATGACGCAGGACGGCGAGACGTACGGCATCGCGAAGCCCACCAACGGCCCGCAGGGCGAGCGGATGCTGGCGCTGACGCCGGTGGCCTTCCACACGCAGCCGCCCAATGGCTCGCTCATCGTGACCTCGGGCGACGGCGGGCTCTACCCGCGCGGCATTCCCGTGGGGCGCGTGGCGGGCGCGGGGCGCGCGGAGGGCGGCTGGCAGCGGGTGTACTACATCCGTCCCCTGGTGAGCCCCGCGCAGATGTCGCACGTGCTGATCCTGGGCGCGCCCACCAAGGCGCCGACGGACCAGGACCTGGCGGCGGCGTGGGGGGTGACGCTGAGCGCGGCCGAGCGCGACTCCGCGCGCGCCACGGGCCCCGCGGTCTCGCCCGACGCGGCGACGCCCACGGCTCCGACGCGCCCGCAGCCCCGTGCCACGGCGCCGCGCCCCCGGCCGCAGCAGCGCCCGGCGATCGTGGACCCGACTCCGGAGCTTCCCGGGCGCGTGGTGGACCCGAACGCGCCCCGGGTGCCGCCGGGGGTTCCGGCGCCCACCAACCCCTGACCGAGCGGCGGACGATCGATGACGGAAGGAACGCGGTGGCAGTTCGTGGGACTGATCGGGGGGCTGGTGATCCTCCACTTCGTGCTGAAGGTGGGGCTCGGGCTGGGGTTCTACGTCCCCGACCTGCTGACGGTGGCGCTGCTGCTGGCCGCGCGCCGCATGCGCGCCGGCTCCGCCGCCGGGCTGGGGGTGCTCTTCGGCGTGCTGGACGGCGCGGTCAACCCCTTCACCATGGGGGCGAGCGCGCTGGTGCTGGCGGTGCTGGGCTACCTGGCCTCCCGCTCGCGCGAGGTGCTGGCCGGCGACTCGCCGGTGCTCCTGGTGGCATTCCTGGGGCTGGGGAAGTACCTGTTCGACCTCTTCCTTTGGGGAGTGCTCTCTTCGCGGGCCCTGGCGGGGCCCGCGTCCGTGCTGTTCACCCTCTCCCCGCTGGCGGCGCTGTACGCCGCGGCGGCGGGGCTGGCGGCCGTAACCGTGTACCGCGCGCTGGTGTAGGGATCCGTCTATGAGAAGGTACAGGGCGCTCCGGCTGGGGGACCCCCTCCTCTTCGGATTTGTTGTGGCGCTGGCGATCTTTGGGATCGCGATGGTGTTCAGCGCCGGCGTGGTGGACGTGGGGTACACCCGCGCCCAGGGGGCGTGGCGCGCCCAGATCATCTGGTTCTGCCTGTCGCTGATCCTGGTGCCGCTCATCCTGCGCGTCCCGGTGGGTTGGCTGGAGTGGGGCGCGCAGCCGGCCTACGCCCTTTCGCTCGTCCTCCTCCTGCTGGTGCCCGTCATCGGCTCCGGCGGCGAGACGACGGGCGGCATCAAGAGCTGGATCGTGATCGGCCCTCTGCGCCTGCAGCCGGCGGAGCTGGCCAAGCTGGCCACGGCGATGATGCTGGCGCGCGTGCTGGGCGAGTGGCGCGAGCCGCCGCGCACGCTGTGGGCGCTGTGGAAGCCGATCGTGGTGGTGATGGTGCCGATGGTGCTGGTGCTGGCGCAGCCGGACCTGGGCTCGGCGATGGTGTTCGGCTCGATCCTGGTGTGGTGCCTGTTCTGGGCCGGGACGCCGCTGATGACCATCTTCTTCCTGGTGAGCCCGGCGCTCTCGCTCTTCATCTCGATCAACCCGATCGTGTGGGGCGTGTACATCGTCGTGCTGCTGATACTGCTGCTGTACCGCGACGCCTTCCTCGCGGAGAAGGCCTCCATCTGGATGGCCAACGCCGTGGCGGGCGGCGTGGCGCTGCCGCTGTGGAACACGCTGAAGCCCTACCAGAAGAACCGCCTGCTGGTCTTCCTGGACCCGATGATCGACGCGCGCGGGGCGGGGTACAACCTGATCCAGTCGCGGGTTGCCATCGGGAGCGGCGGGCTGTGGGGGAAGGGGTTCCTGGACGGCTCGCAGAAGCGCCTCGCCTTCCTTCCCGAGCAGCACACCGACTTCATCTTCGCCGTGGTGGGCGAGGAAACGGGGTTCATCGGGGTGATGGCGGTGCTGGTTACCTTTGGCCTGATCTTCTGGCGGCTGATCCACATCGCCGAGCGCTCCCGCGACCCGTTCGCCTCGCTGGTGCCCATCGGGCTGCTGGGGAGCTGGTTCGCGCACGTGCTGGTGAACGTGGGGATGACGGTGGGGATCATGCCCATCACCGGCATCCCGCTCCCCTTCATCTCGTACGGCGGCTCGTTCCTCCTGCTGAACATCGTGGCGATGGCGGTGGTGCAGCGAATAGCCGCGGAGACGGCGAGATAGGGCCGGCGCCGAAGTGCGTTCCCGGAGTTCTTCGGGGGGTGCGTTAGTGCGTGAGTGCGTGAGTGCGTTCGGTTCCAGCGCACTTACGCACTAACGCACTTACGCACTGTTCCCGCACTATCCTTTATCCTGCTCCTAAGCCCCAATGGCCTGGTTCCGCAAACCCAAGACGCGCCTGCAGGCGGCCGACCGGCGCGACCTTCCCGGCGACGTGTGGGAGAAGTGCCCCGCGTGCGGCGACATCCTGTACCGCGAGAAGCTCAAGGAGAACTGGAACGTCTGCCCCACCTGCGCCCACCACATGCGGCTGCCGGCCAACGGCTACGTGGCGCTGCTGGTGGACGAGGGGACGTTCCGCGAGCGCGACCGCGACCTGCGCTCCGCCGACCCGCTCAAGTTCGTGGACCTCAAGGCGTACAAGGACCGCCTGGCCGCCGCCGAGCGCAAGAGCGTCCACGGCGAGGCCGTCATCACCGGCGAGGGGAAGCTGGACGAGATCCCCGTCTCGATCGGCGTGATGGACTTCGCCTTCATCGGCGGGTCGATGGGCTCGGTGGTCGGGGAGAAGCTCGCGCGCGCCGGGCTGCGCGCCCTGGAGAAGCAGCAGCCGCTGATCATCGTCTCCGCATCCGGCGGAGCGCGGATGATGGAGGGGATCTTTTCGCTGATGCAGATGGCGAAGACCTCCGCCGTCCTCGCGCAGATGGACGAGGCGGGGCTCCCGTACATCTCCATCCTCACCGACCCCACGACGGGCGGCGTGACGGCGTCGTACGCCATGCTGGGCGACGCCAACCTGGCCGAGCCGGGGACGCTCATCGGCTTCGCGGGGCCGCGCGTGATCGAGCAGACGATCAAGCAGGAGCTCCCCGAGGGCTTCCAGCGCGCCGAGTTCCTGCTGGAGCACGGCATGCTGGACCGCATCGTGGACCGGCGGAGCATGAAGCGCGAGGTGTCGCGCCTGCTGCGGCACATGATGGCGCTTCCCGCGCCGGAGGACTTCGCGCTGAACATGGCTCCCGACGCCCCGTGACGCGCGCGGACGAACCCGGGGCCTGGCTCTTCGCCCGGCCCACGGGCGGCATCCGCTGGGGCCTGGAACGGACGGAGGCGCTCCTCGCCGGTGTGGGTGATCCACACCGGCGTTTCCGTTCAATCCACGTCGGCGGCACCAACGGCAAGGGTTCCGTCAGCGCCTTTTGCGACGCCGCCCTGCGCGCCGCCGATCCCCGCCGCACCGTCGGCCTCTACACCTCGCCGCACCTGATCTCCTTCGCGGAGCGCATCCGCATCGGTGGCGCGCCGGTGGAGCGCGACCTCTTGCTGGCGTGCGAGGCGCGTCTCCGTCCCTCCATCGAGGAGTCGGGCGCCACCTTCTTCGAGGCCACCACCGCCATCGCCTTCCTCTGCTTCGCCGAGGCGGGTGTGGATGCGGCCGTGGTGGAGGTCGGGCTGGGCGGGCGGCTGGACTCTACAAACGTCATCACCCCGGTCGCGACCGCCGTCACCAACGTCGGCATCGACCACACGGAGTACCTGGGCAACACCCCCGGCGAGATCGCGTGGGAGAAGGCGGGGATCTTCAAGCCCGGCGTCCCCGCCATCGCCGGCGAATCGGAGCCGCTCCCCCTGGGCGTCCTGCGCCGCCGCGCGGAGGAGGTCGGCGCCCCCTTCCTCGCGCTCGACGCCGCCGCGCGCGTGGACGATGTGCGCCTGTCGCTGGAGGGCACGCGCTTCGGCCTATCCTCCGCGCGCTGGGGCGAGCGCGACGTGCGCACGCCGCTGATCGGCGCGCACCAGGCCCGCAACGCCGCCCTAGCCGCCGAGCTGGTCGGCATCCTCCCCGAAGACCTGCGGCCGGGGTGGGACGCGGTGGAGGCGGGGCTGGCGGGGGTGCGCTGGCCGGGCCGCATGCAGGTGGAGGTGAGGAACGGGCTCACCTGGGTGTTCGACGTGGCGCACAACCCCGCCGGCGTCGAGTCGCTGGCCGCCGCGCTGGACGCGCTGGATCTTCCCCGGCCGCGCGTCCTCCTCGCCGCCATCCTCTCGGACAAGGACTGGCGCGCCATGCTCCCGCCCCTCGCGGCGCGCGTGGACGCCGTCGTCCTCACCATCGCCCCCACCGCCCCCGACTCGCGCCGCTGGGACCCGGAGGCGGTGGCGGCGTCGCTGGAGGTGCCGCAGGGGGTGGCCGTGCGGGTGATCCCGGACTTCTCCGCCGCGCTGCAGCGCGTGACGACGATGGCGCCGTACGGGACGGTGCTGGTGACGGGGTCGGTGCACACGGTCGGGGATGCGCTGGGGATGTTCGGGGGTATTTAGAGGTGGGGCCCTCACCCCCAGCGTCGCTCCGCGACGCATCCCCCTCCCCCAAAACTGCCTGGGGGAGGGGGAAAGGAGCATCCAACCCTGGAGGGCAGAGTGGAGCGGAAGAGAGTTCGAGGGGCGTCGCGTGAGTTGCAGATGGTCGCGAAGGAGATGAGGAAGAACCCCACGGAGGACGAGGCGGAGCTGTGGCAGTATCTCCGCGGCTGGAAGCGGATGCACAAGTTTCGCAGGCAGCACCCGATCGGGCAGTTCATCCTGGACTTCTACTGCCCGGAGAAGCGGCTGGCGGTGGAGGTGGACGGACCGATTCACGAGGATCAGCGCGAGCAGGACGCGGCGCGCGACGCATTCCTCGCCGCATCCGGCATCCGGGTGCTCCGCGTCACGAATGCCGAGGTCCACAGCCAGATGGAAGCCACGCTCAAGCGAATCCGCGAGGCACTCCACGCCGCGCGCTAAACCGCTCCCCCTCCCCCGGGCAGTTTCGGGGGAGGGGGATGCGTCGCGGAGCGACGCTGGGGGTGAGGGCCCGTTGACACCCCCGCCCCCCGCGCCCTACATTCGCCACAGGATACGTCGAGCGCGGTCCCACCTTTGCGGCGGGCCGCGCTTTTGTGCGCAATGCGGCCGGATTCCTTTCGTACAACGTCCGAGATGACTGGCAAGAACGGCTGTGTGGTGATCGTCGGCTCCCAGTGGGGGGACGAGGGGAAGGGGAAGATCGTCGACGTCCTCGCCGAGGAGGTGGACGTCGTCGCGCGCTACCAGGGCGGGGCGAACGCGGGGCACACCGTGCACGTGGGGACCGAGGAGTTCATCCTCCACCAGATCCCCTCCGGCATCCTGCACCCCAACCGCCGCTGCCTGCTGGGGAACGGCGTGGTGCTCGATCCCTTCCAGTTCTTCCAGGAGCTGGACAAGCTCACCGCGCGCGGCATCGACGCCGCGCCGCGCGTGGGGGTCAGCGGGCGGGCGCACCTCCTGCTCTCGTACCACAAGCTCCTGGACCGCGCGGCCGAGCAGCACCGCGGCGCGGGGAAGATCGGCACCACGGGGCGGGGGATCGGGCCGGCGTACGAGGACAAGGTGGCGCGCCAGGGGATCCGCGTGGCCGACCTGCGCGACGCCGCCCGCGCCGAGGAGCGGCTCAGGGCGGCCGCCGTGCGCGTGAACGAGCGGCTCTCGCTGCTGGCCACCGACGAGCGGGTGGATGCGGACGCGCTGGTGGCGGAGGTGATGTCGATCCGCGAGCGCCTGCTCTCCATCATGGTCGATACGGGGCGCGTGATCCACGATGCCATCCGGGCCGGCGAGCGCGTGCTGCTGGAGGGCGCGCAGGGGGCGCTGCTCGACGTGGACCACGGCACCTACCCATACGTCACCTCGTCGAATACGACGGCGGGGGGCGCGGCGCTGGGCGTGGGCGTCGGCCCAACCGCGATCGGCGAGGTGTACGGGGTGGTGAAGGCGTACACGACGCGCGTCGGCGAGGGGCCGCTTCCGACAGAGTTCCCGTCGCCGATGCAGGAGCAGATCCGCGACCTGGGGGGCGAGTACGGCGCGACGACGGGGCGGCCGCGGCGCTGCGGGTGGTTCGACGCGGTGGTGGTGAGATACGCGGCGCGCGTGAACGGGCTTACCGGGCTCGCCGTCACCAAGATGGACGTGCTGGATACGCTCCCGGAGCTCAAGATCGCGGTGAGCTACCGGGCGGGCGGGGAGTCGCTGGATGACTTCCCCGGCGACCTGGGGCTGCTGGCCGAGGCACAGCCGGAGTACGAGACGATGGAGGGGTGGCAGACTTCCACCGCCGATGCGCGCCGCTGGGACGACCTTCCGCCGGCCGCGCAGGCGTACCTGCGCCGCATCGAGGAGCTGACCGAGGTGCCGATCCGCTACGTGTCCGTGGGGACGCGCCGCGACCAGATCATCCACGTGGAGCGATGACCCGTCCCGGATGTGCTCGTGGATGGGACCGGAAGGGCGCGGCAACGGGGCCGCGCCCTCCGCTTGTTTTTCGACAGGGAAGTACGCGTTGACCGATCCGGAAGCCGATGCCGTCGTCGCGCTGGTGAAGCCCTCCGTCCGTGCGATGGGGGCCTACACCCTGCGCCCGTACGAGCCGCGCATCAAGCTCAATCAGAACGAGAACCCCTGGGACGTCCCCGACGAGGTCAAGGCGCGCATCGCCGCCATCCTCGCGGACCGGCCGTGGAATCGCTACCCGCCCTTCGTCGCCTCCAACTTCATCGCCGCGGTGGCCGAGGCGACGGGGTGGCCGGCGGAGGGGATCCTGGTGGCGAACGGATCGAACGAGCTGATCCAGTCCGTGCTCGCCGTGGTGGTGGGGCCGGGGACCTCCGTCGTCATCCCCGAGCCGACGTTCACGCTGTACCGGCTGATGACGGAGGTGAACGCGGGCGAGGTGGTCTCCGTGCCGCTCGCCGCCGATCTGCGCTTCGACGTAGACGCCATCATCCGCGCCGCGCGGGAGAGCCGGGCGGCGGTGGTCGTGCTCTGCACCCCTAACAACCCGACGGGCGCGGCGCTGTCGCTGGACGAGATCTCGCACATCCACGACGAGGCGAGCGGGCTGGTGCTGGTGGACCAGGCGTACGTGGAGTTCGGCGGCGCGGACGCGATCTGCCTGCTCGATTCGCACCCGCGGCTGGTCGTGCTGCGCACCTTCAGCAAGGCGATGGCGATGGCGGGGCTGCGCGCCGGTTACATGCTGGCGCACCCCGCTCTCACGGCCGAGGTGAACAAGGCCAAGCTGCCGTACAACGTCAACTTCTTCACCGAAGTAGCGGCGGCGGAGGTGCTGCGGGCCCGGCATCTGCTGGAGCCGGGGGTGGCGAAGCTGCGCGAGGAGCGCGACCGGCTGATCCGCGAGATGTCCGCGATCCCCGGCCTGCGCGTGTACCCGAGCGAGGCGAACTTCTGGGTGTTCCGCGTCGAGTCGCCCAACATTACCCACACGCAGCTCTTCCAGCGGCTACTGGTCGAGCACGGAATCCTGATCCGCGACGTGAGCAAGTACCCGATGCTGGACGATTGCCTGCGCGTCAACGTCGGCGCGCCGGAGGAGAACGACGCCTTCCTGGGCGCCGTCCGTGCGATCATGGAGGAGGCGCGATGAGCCGCGTCGGCACGAGGGAGCGGAGCACGGGTGAGACGCAGATCCGCGTCCGCGTCGAGCTCGACGGAACGGGAAAGGCCGACATCAGGACCGGCGTCGGCTTCTTCGACCACATGCTGGACGCGCTGGCCCGCCACGGGATGTTCGACCTGGAGGTGGAGTGCACGGGCGACCTGCACATCGACGCGCACCACACCGTGGAGGACGTGGGGATCGCGCTGGGCGGCGCCTTGCTGGACGCTCTGGGCGACAAGCGCGGCATCGTGCGCTACGCGGATGCCACGGTGCCACTGGACGAGGCGCTGGTGCGGGCGGTGGTGGACGTCTCCGGCCGCCCCTTTCTGCACTTCCACGTGCCGCTCCCGGCGGGTCAGCCGCGCATCGGCGACTTCGACGCGGCGCTGTCGGTGGAGTTCTGGCGGGGTTTCGCCATGGAGTCGCGGCTGACGATGCACCTGGACGGCATCCGTGGCGACAACGCGCACCACGTGGTGGAGGCGACGTTCAAAGCCGCCGCCCGCGCGCTCGATGCCGCCACCGCGCTCGATCCGCGCCGCGCGGGCGAGGTGCCCTCGACGAAAGGGGCGCTGTGAAGCCCTCCATCGTCCTGCTGGACTACGGGGCGGGGAACCTGCGCTCCGTCGCCAAGGCGTTCGAGCACGAGGGCGCCGAGGTGACGCTGACCTCCGACCCCACCGTGGCGCGTGGCGCGGAGCGGCTGGTCCTTCCGGGCCAGGGGCACTTCGGGCAGTGCATGACGCGGCTGGAGGAGAGCGGGCTGGGCGACGCGGTGCGCGAGTTCATCGGCACGGAGCGGCCCTTCCTGGGGATATGCGTGGGGATGCAGCTCATCTACGACGACAGCGAGGAAGCGCCCGGCATCCCCGGCCTTGCCCTGATCCCCGGCACGGTGAAGCGCCTGCGCACCGACCTCCCCCTTCCGCACGTGGGCTGGAACTCGGTCGAGTTCGTGCGCACCGCGGAGGGCGACCCCGTGCTGGAGGGCGTCGCGGGCCCGAAGCCGCGCTACTTCTACCACGTCCACTCCTACGGCGTGCTGGAAGCCGACGGCGAGCACGTCCTCGGCCGCTGCACCTACGACGACGCCTTCGCATCCATCGTGCGGCGCGACAACGTCTGGGGCATCCAGTTCCATCCCGAAAAGAGCCAGGAGGATGGCCTGCGCATCCTGGGCAACTTCGCGCGCGTATGAACAGCAATCTCACGCGGAGACGCAGAGACGCGGAGGAGCACGCGGAGTTCTCTCTGCGTCTCCGCGTCTCCGCGTGAGGCCAATGGATCTCAAGGAGGTCGCATGACTGAGGAAAGTGGACCGCGCTTCGCGTACGCGATGGACACGCTGCTGATGGAGGTCGGGCGCCTCAACCGGGTGATCCGCCGGCTGCAGGAGAGCCCTACGCCTGACCCGATCGAGCGGACGGATCGAGACGTCGTCATCACGAACCTGATGCAGCGCATTGTCGAGATCTTTGAGGCGATCGACGCGCTCGGGACGGCGCAGGGCGGCGAGGACGAGCCTTCCGACGAGGAGTGAGATGGCGGAGTTCTACAAGGGCCACGGGCTCGGCAACGACTACATCGCGCTGGAGCTGGACGCGCTCCCGTTCGACCTGACCCCGCCTGCCGTGCGCCTGCTGTGCAACCGGCACACCGGCGTCGGGGCGGACGGGATACTGGGGCGCACGGGATCGACCGCGGCGGACTTCGGGCTGCGCATCTTCAACCCCGACGGCAGCGAGGCGGAGAAGAGCGGCAACGGGCTGCGCATCTTCGCCGCGTACCTGCTGGAGCGCGGCGAGGCCAGCGTCGGCGTGCCGTTCAGCGTCGAGACGCCCGGCGGCATCGTGGGGATGACCGTCGTCGGCGCGATGGGCGGCGGGGTGCTGATGGTGGAGGCGGAGATGGGGACGGCCGCGTTCCGCAGCACGGATGTGGGGCTCGCGGGCGACGAGCGCGAGGTGGACAACGAAGCGCTGGAGCTGGAGGCGGGCGACGCGGTGCTCATCAACACCGTCTCCATCGGCAACCCGCACTGCGTCGTCTTCATGGACGAGCTGGACGTGGAGGACCTGCGCCGCCGCGCGCCGCAGATCTCCACGCACCCCGCGTTCGCGCGCGGCACCAACGTGCAGTTCGCCGTCCCGATCGAGCCCGGCGCGGTGGAGGCGTGGGTCTGGGAGCGCGGGGCGGGGGAGACGCGCGCGTCCGGCTCCAGCGCGTGCGCCGTCGCCGCCGCCGCCGTGAGACGCGGGATGGTCACGGAGCGCAACGTGGAGGTGCGGATGCCCGGCGGCTCGCTGCACGTGGACGTGCGCGACGACTTCTCGCTGCTGCTGCGCGGTCCGGTCGAGGGCGTGTACCGCGGGACGCTGGGCGAGGGGATGGTGGCGCGGCTGCGGGAGCTGTCATGGGTCTAGCGAAGCGCATCATCCCTTGCCTGGACGTCAAGGAAGGGCGGGTCGTGAAGGGGATCCAGTTCGAGGGGCTGCGCGACGCCGGCGACCCGGTGGAGCAGGCGATGCGCTACGACGCCGAGCGCGCGGACGAGCTCTGCTTCCTGGACATCACCGCGTCGCACGAGGGGCGCTCCTCGATGCTGGAGGTGATCCGCCGCACCGCCGAGTCCATCTTCATCCCCTTCACCGTCGGCGGCGGCGTGCGCTCGGTGGAGGACTTCGTCGCCATCCTCGGCGCCGGGGCGGACAAGGTGACGGTGAACACCGCGGCGCTGGAGGACCCGGCGCTGGTGGCGCGCGCGGCGGAGCACTTCGGCTCGCAGTGCGTGGTGGTGGCGATCGATGCTCGGAGCAGCGAGTCGTCCGAGAGCGGCTACGAGGTCTTCACCCACGGCGGGCGCCGCGCGGCGGGGCTGGACGCGGTGGAGTGGGCGCGGCGCGTGGAGTCGCTGGGCGCGGGGGAGATCCTGCTGACCTCGATGGACCGCGACGGCACGCGCGACGGCTACGACCTGGATCTGCTGCGCGCGGTGAGCGGCGCGGTGCGGATTCCGGTGATTGCTTCGGGGGGCGCGGGGGCGCTGGAGCACCTGGACGCGGGGCTCGCGGCGGGGGCGCACGCGGTGCTGGCGGCCTCCATCTTCCACTTCGGCGAGTACACGCTGGCCGAGGCGCGGCGCTACCTTGCGGCGCGCGGGCACGCAGTTCGCGAATAGAACGGGCGCGCTGCCACGAACCTTGCAGGAGCGCCGCCGATCCGCGTGCGCGGAAGGGTGCAGAGCTGACAGTCGCGGCCCGTGAGCCGCTCATCGAGGGAGATTGCCGTGACGGAAACGAGATCGTTCTGGAAGGCGCCCGCCGCCGCTCTCCTGGTTGCGGCGCTTGCCGCATGCGGTGGCGACGACGCCGGGAACGGGGGCGAGGCGAAGGGGAAGGCGGGCGCCGCCGCCAAGGGCGGCGCGGGAGACACGGCGGCGGCGCAGCAGGCCGCGGGTCCGCCCCCGCAGTTCAAGCACGGGAACACGGCGGCGCAGGCGCAGCAGTGCCTCGAGCAGCGGCAGCAGCGCCTGACCGCGGCGGCCAACGCGCAGAAGGCGGACTCCGCGGCCAAGGCCCCGGGCGCGGGCAAGAACCCGGCGTTCGCGGTGGAGCAGGGGTGGTATCCCAAGATGCCGGCGTTCAGAGACGGCGCCATCCTCCCCTGCAACCGGGTCATCGTCTACTACGGCAACCCGGCCTCCAAGAAGATGGGCGCCCTCGGCGAGTTCCCGCGCGACGAGATGCTCGCGCGCCTTACGCGCCAGGTGAACCAGTGGAAGGAAGCCGATCCCAACACGCCGGTCGTCCCCGGCCTGCACCTGATCGCGGTGGTGGCGCAGGGCGATCCCGGCCCGTCCGGCAAGTACCGCACGCAGATCCGCGACGCGGTGGTGGACTCCATCCACAAGATGGCGCAGTCCATCAACGGCGTCCTGTTTATCGACGTGCAGGTGGGCACGGACGACATCCGCAGCATCATGCCGCGCTTCGACTCCATCCTGAAGCAGCCGGACATCCACTTCGCCGTGGACCCGGAGTTCTACATGCGGGGCGGGGTGGTGCCCGGGCGCAAGATCGGGACGATGTACGCGGCGGACATCAACTGGGTGATGGACCGGCTGACGCAGATCGTGAAGGAGAACAACCTGCCGCCCAAGATGCTGATCATCCACCGCTTCACCCGCGGCATGGTGCCGGACGTGCAGAACGTCCGCCTGCGCTCGGAGGTGCAGCTGGTGCTGCACATGGACGGGTGGGGCGCGCCGTGGCTGAAGTACGACTCGTACCGCGACTACGTGGTGCGCTACCCGGCCCAGTTCACCGGGTGGAAGAACTTCTACCACAACGACACCAAGAAGGGAGACCCGCTGACCACCCCGCGGGACCTCCTCCAGCTCTGGCCGGAGCCGCTGTACATCCAGTACCAGTAGCCCTCACCCCCAGCGTCGCTCCGCGACGCATCCCCCTCCCCCAAAACTGCCTGGGGGAGGGGGATTTTGCGTGCATTGGTGCGCGGTTGCGGGCGATGGAGGGCGGGGAGGCCCGGGGCGGATGGCCGCGACTCCCCCCTCTCCCAGCAGTTTGGGAGAGGGGGGCCGGGGGGGGTGAGGGCCTCCCTCACCACGCGATGCCGTAATCCTCGCCGTGGATGCTGGAGCCGCCCCAGAACGTGCCTTGCGCGCGGTCGAAGAAGATGCCGTTGATGGGGCCGGAGGTGATCTTTTCAAAGGTCAGCTCGTAGCCCATGCGCTGGAGCTGCGCGCGGACCTCGGGCGGCGTGTTCTCGGCCAGGAGGATGCGGCCGGGGCGCGACTCGTGGCCGCCGAACGAGGCGCGCAGCTGGAACGAGTTGATATTGGGCGCCTCGGCCGCCTCCTGCGCGTTCATCCCCCACTCCACCACGTTCAGGAAGTACTGCAGGAGGTTCTGGTCCTGGCTGTCGCCGCCCTGCACGGCGAAGGAGAGGTACGGCTTGCCGTCCTTGAGCGCCAGCGATGGAGTGAGCGTCACGCGCGGCTGCTGGCCCGGGCGCAGCACGTTGAACGGCCCCTCGGCGGGGTCGAGCACGAAGCTCTGCATCCGCTGGCTGAGCCCCACGCCCGTGCGCCCCGCGATCACCGCCGGCACCCACCCGCCGCTCGGCGTCACCGACACCACCCACCCCTCCTCGTCGGCGGTCTGGATGGAGGTGGTGCCCAGATAGAAGCTCTCCTCAAAGGGGAGCGACGCGCGTGGCGGTGCGGAGATGCTGTCGCCCACGGGGCGGCGCGTGCCCCACTCGCGGAGCTCGCGCGTGAACGGGTTGCGCCCGTTCTGGAACGGGTATGGGTCGCCGGGGCCGATCAGAGGGTCATTGCGGTCCGGGTTGAAGAGGCGGCTCCGCTGGCGCGCGTACTCCTTGGAGAGCAGCCCCTCGAGCGGCTCCGCGGGCGGGAACGCCGGGTCGCCGTAGTAGAAGTCGCGGTCCGCGAAGGCGAGGCTCATCGCCTGGTACAGCGTGTGGATGTAGCGCGGCGAGTTGTACCCCATCGACTTGAGGTCGAAGTTCTCCAGGATGTTGAGCGCCTGGAGCATCGCCGGGCCCTGCGTCCACGTGGTCAGCTTGTAGACCTGGATTCCCTTGTAGTCGGTCGAGACCGGCTCCTCGATGCGCACCCGCCAGCGGTCGAGGTCCTGGAGCGTGATGAGGCCGCCCTCCTCCTGGACTCCGCGCACCAGCTCGCGCGCGATGTCGCCGCGGTAGAAGCGGTCGTAGGCGGCCAGGATCGCCTCCTTGCGGCTGCGCCCCTGCCGCAGCGCCGTCTGCTCTGCCTCCACCAGCTTGCGCAGCGTGGCGGCCAGCTCCGGCTGCCGGAAGATCTCGCCGGCCCGCGGCGCCTCGCGCGCCTCGCCCGCGTGCGGAAGCATCACGGAGCGCGAGTAGCGCCACTGGCGGATCTGCTCCTTGTTGCGCTCGATGCTGTTGGCGGTCTGCGCCTCGATGGGGTACCCATCCGCCATCTGGATGGCGGGCGCGAGCACATCCGCCAGCGACAGCTTCCCGTACTCGGCCAGCATCACCAGCAGCCCGCCGGGCGTCCCCGGCGTGACGGCGGAGAGCGGGCCGTACTCGGGCGGGTACGCCATGTTGCGGGCGCGGAAGAAGGCCGGCGTGGCGCCGGTGGGGGCCACGCCCAGGGCGTTGATCCCGATCACCCTGCCGGTGTGCGGGTTGTAGATGAGCGCCTGCGTCTCGCCGCCCCAGCTCAGCACGTCCCACATGGTGGAGGTGGCGGCGAGCATGGCGCACGCCGCGTCCACCGCGTTGCCGCCCTTGTGGAACATGGCCGCCCCGGCCGTGGCGCCCAGCGGCTTCCCCGTGATCGCCACCCAATGCCTGCCGTGGAGCACGGGCTTGGCCGTGCGCTGCCCCGCCTGCCCAGCTGCCGGCGCCGCGGCCAGCGCCGCCAGCAGCAGCGCCCCTGCCGACCTGCGGATCTCTCGGGCGAGTGCCATCGAGTGTTTCTCGCGTTTGTTGGTGATGTGCGTGTGTGCTTGACGAAATAGCGGGTGATGTGCGCTTCGGCTAGCCTCGCGGCGCGCGGCGGGGGGGGGGGGGGGGGGGGGGGGGGGGGGGGGGGGGGGGGGGGGGGGGGGGGGGGGGGGGGGGGGGGGGGGGGGGG
>DASWNZ010000135.1:0-16599 GCA_036398975.1 Longimicrobium sp. | reverse complement strand
GCAGTTTTGGGGGAGGGGGATGCGTCGCGGAGCGACGCTGGGGGTGAGGGCCTACACCACCGCCGCCTCCACCAACTCCAGCGTCCCCGCGTCCGCATCCAGGCGCGCGCGGATGCCCATGGGGAGCGTCCAGTTGTCCTCGACGTGGCCGAACGGGAACCCCATCGCCACCGGAACGCCCAGCCCGCCCAGCAGGTCGCGGATCACGTCCGCGCCGGTGGGGGTGTCGGGGCGGCCCGTGTCTGGCATCTCGCTGATGGCGCCGATGGCGATGCCGGCGACGCGGTCCAGCACCCCCGCCAGGCGCAGCTGCGACAGGAGCCGGTCCAGCTTGTACGCCGCCTCGCCGACCTCCTCCAGGAAGAGGATCGCGCCCTCCGCGCGGATGGCGTACGGCGTGCCGGCCATGGACGCGAGCAGCGACAGGTTCCCTCCCAGGAGCGGCCCCTCGGCGACGCCGGGCGCGATCGTCTCCGCGTGGCCGGGGCCGTCGTCGGGGAAGGGGAGGGCGCCGGCCGGGGCGTCGTCCGCGAGGACGCGGAAGAGGGTGTCGCGCGAGAAGTCGTTGAAGACCTCGGTCGCGGGGTGCGGGCCGTGAAAGGAGACGATCCCCAGGCGCTGGATGGCGAGGTGAATCGCGGTGTTGTCGCTGAAGCCGATCACCGGGCGTGGCCGGGCGGCGAGCGCATCCAGATCCAGCCGGTCCAGGATGCGCATGACGCCGTAGCCGCCGCGCAACGCCCAGATCGCGTCGTTGGACGGATCGCGCAGGGCCGCGTTGAAGTCGGCGGCGCGCGCGTCGTCGTCGCCCGACAGGTAGCCGACGCGGCCGCGGGCGTTCTCGCCGACGACGGGCTCCCATCCCCACTCCCGGAGGCGGTCGGCGGCGCGCTCCACGGCGCCGGGGGCGAGCGGGCCGGCGGGGGCCACGAGCGCCACCCGCGAGCGGGCGCGCAGGCGGGGCACGAGGATCATCGCGCGCCCTCAGCGAACGCGAGCACGCCGAGCGCCCCCGCGGCCAGGGCGGCACCGGCCAGGTACGGGGCGGAGATCCCCAGGTGGGCGAAGGCGAACCCGCCCCCCATCGGCCCCGCCACGCGGCCGAGCGCGCCGATCGACTGGTACACGCCCAGCACCTTCCCCTGCTCGGCCGGCCCCGCCGCGCGCGACACCCACGACGACAGCGAGGGCGACGCCGTCCCCTGCCCGAACGCCAGCGCGGCCAGCGCCACCCCCAGCGCCGCGAGCGATGGCGCCACCGCGAGCGCCCCCATCCCCGCGGCCAGCACCGCCAGGCCCAGGATCGCGGTGCGGCGCTCGCCCAGCCGCCTCGTCAGCCGCCCCACGCCCCACCCCTGCGCCAGCACGGAGACGAGGCCGAGGTACGCGAAGAGGAAGGCCACCTCGCGCGGCCCCATCTCCCAGCGCTGGTACGCCCATAGCGAGAGCGTCGCCTCCGCGCCCGCGAAGGCGAGCGTGAGCAGGAGCGCGGCGGAGTAGGGGGCGCGCAGGCGGCGGTCCGTCCACCCGCGCAGGCGGGCGGCGAGCCCCGGCGTGCGCGGCGCCGTGTCGCGCGCCTCGGGCGGGAGCGACTCTGGGAGCCACCAGAGGGCCAGCAGCGCGTTGGCCAGCGTCAGCGCCGCGGCGACGAAGAAGGGCACCGCCGTCCCGAACCCCGCCAGCGCCCCGCCGATCGCCGGGCCCAGGATGAAGCCCAGCCCGAACGCCGCCCCGATCATCCCCATCGCCTTCGCGCGCCGCTCGGGCGCGGAGACGTCGGCCACGTACGCCTGCGCCACGCCCACGTTGGCGCCCATCAGCCCGCCCAGCGCCCGCGCCGCCAGCAGCGTCGCCACACTCCCCGCGAAGCCGCAGAGGAGGTACGAAAAGGCCGATCCGAACAGGCCCACCAGCAGCACCGGGCGGCGCCCGAAGCGGTCCGAAAGGCGCCCCCACGCCGGCGCGAAGAGGAACTGCATCGCCGAGTACACCGCCAGCAGCGACGCCACCGCCACCGCCCCCGCGCCGAACCCCTGCGCGTACAGGGGGAGGAGCGGGATGACGATCCCGAACCCCACCAGGTCCAGCAGTACGGTGACGAAGACGATGGCCAGGGGCGAGCGCCGGCCACCCTCCGCCGGGGGCGCGGCGGAGGGCGCGCTCAGGCGGGGGCGGACGGGCGCGGGCAGTACGGATCGGGTCACGACCAGGGTTCCATCTCGCTGCGTGCGGCGGGCCGCGGGTCCTTGGGCCTCCCGTCGGGAGGGGGAAAGCGGCCGGGAAGATACCGCCTCGGCCATGGCGAGACAACGACTTGCGGGGCCATGGGTGGCACGGCGCGTGCTGCGCGGCTACGTTCATCCATCGAACGATCCAGCCACACCGGGAGCGCTTTGATGAACGACGTGATCGAGACCGCGGACGCCCTCCACGCGAGCGCCAACCGCCTTTACTGGCACAGCCGCGACTCCGTGGACGCCCTCGCCGCGCGGCTGGGGATGAGCCGCCACGCATTCTACCAGTCCATCCGGCCGGAGCCGGCGGGCCGCGCCTGCGCCGCGTGCGGAGGCGAGCTGGAGTTCGCCAACCGCACCGCCCGCCAGACGTCGCGGGCCCGCTGCGCCGACTGCGGCGCGGCCGAGCGCGTGGCCCGGCCGGCCGTCCAGTCGGTGGTGGTGGAGGACGTGCTCCCCGCGCCTCCCCCGCCGCCGAGCGCGCGCCCCAGCTTCCGCGGCTGGAACCTGTCCCGCTGGCGCCGCGAGCTGGCCGCCGTCCCCCGCGAGCGCGCCGCGATGGTGGGCGGGGCGGCGGCGCTGGGCGTAGCCGCGGGCGTGCTCGCCCTGGAGCTCCTCAACCCCTCGCGCTGGTGATGCCGGTCGACGCAGGGCGCACGGAAGCGCTGCGGAAGATGGCCGCGGCGCATCCCGAGGACCCGCGCCCCCGCTTCGGCCTGGCCCTGGAGTTCGAGCGCGCCGGCGACTGGGAGTCCGCCGCCGCCGAGCTCCGCGCCTACCTCGGCCTGGCGGACGACGAGGGAAACGCCTTCGGACGCCTGGGCCACGCCCTGCGCCAGCTGGGCCGCGATGACGAGGCCCGCGAAGCCTACCGCCAGGGCATCGCCGCCGCCGAGCGCCACGGCCACCCGACGATGGCGATGGAGTTCGAGGAGGTGCTGGGAGAGTTTTAGAGCTTCCGAAGGCCAAAAGGCGAGGGCCCGCGTCCCCGGGGACGCGGGCCCTCGCTGCATCGTACTCGCCCCGCCGGTGCGGCGGATCAGCGGCTCTTGCGCAGGGCGGGCACCCCGCGGCTCCGGGAATCACACCTCCGCGCGGCACCCCGCCCGCGTCCGCACCACCTGCTCCACCTCGAACGCCAGCGACTCCACCGAGCGCCCGTCGGCGGGGAGCGCCACGTCCGCGAGGCGGTAGAGCGACTCGCGCTCGGCCAGCATCTGGGCGATCATGGGGGTGGGGTCGTCCAGCTCCTTGAAGGGGCGGTCGATGGTGTCCGCGCGCAGGCGGCGCACCGTTTCGTCGACGGAAACGCGCAGCCACACACGCAGCGTCTCGCCACCAAGCATTCCCAGCAGCTCGGGGCGCGTGATCCACCCGCCGCCCGGAGCCATCACCAGGCGCACCGCGGAGGCGGCCTCCGAGGTGAGCGCGGCCTCCATGTCGCGGAAGCGCTCTTCACCCCACATTTCGATGATCTCCTTGACGGTTCGCCCCTCGCGCTGTTCTATCTCCACGTCGAAGTCGAGGAAATTCCAATCAAGCCGCCGCGCCAGCGCCGCGCCCACCGTGCTCTTCCCCGACGCCATGTAGCCCAGCAGCACCACCCGCTGCACGCCCGGATCGAGGGGGATGTCGGACTCGCGTCTTCCCATGCTGCCTCCGTTCAGGGTCCGCGGCTCGCCCCACGCACGATGCAGACCCGCCGCGCGATTTTGCCGAAGATTTACCGAACCGAAAGTGCGCGCCGGGGTACAACGTGATACGTTCCCGCTCGAATGCCGCCCCCCGCGGCCGGATGGATAGACACAGGCTCCGATGATCGCCACCACCACGCAGCGCGACCGCATCCTCCCGCGGCTGATCGAAGACGAGATGCGCGAGTCGTTCATCGACTACTCGATGAGCGTCATCGTGCAGCGCGCCCTCCCCGACGTGCGCGACGGGCTGAAGCCGGTGCACCGCCGCATCCTCTTCGCCATGCACGAGGCGGGGCTCAGCCCCACGCGCCCGTACAAGAAGAGCGCGACCGTCGTGGGCGACGTGCTGGGCAAGTACCACCCGCACGGCGACACCGCCGTCTACGACTCGCTCGTGCGCATGGTGCAGGACTTCTCCCTCCGCTACCCGCTGGTGGACGGGCAGGGGAACTTCGGCTCCATCGACGGCGACGCTGCCGCCGCCTACCGCTACACCGAGGCGCGGCTGTCGCAGATCGCCACCGAGATGCTGGCGGACATCGACCGCGACACCGTCGACTTCGCCCCCAACTTCGACGATCGCCTCAAGGAGCCGCGCGTCCTCCCCGCGCGCCTCCCCAACCTGCTGGTCAACGGCTCCAGCGGCATCGCGGTCGGCATGAGCACCAACATGCCGCCGCACAACATCGGCGAAGTGGTGCGCGCCGCCATCCACCTCCTCGACAATCCCGAGTGCACCGTCGCGGAGCTGATGGAGCACGTCCCCGGCCCCGACTTCCCCACCGGCGGGCTGATCGTGGGGAAGCAGGGGATCCGCGACGCGTACGAGAAGGGGCGCGGGCGCGCGGTCATGCGCGCCGCCTACTACCGCGAGCAGAAGCGCAACGGCAAAGAACAGATCGTCATCACCGAGATCCCGTACGGCACCAACAAGTCGCGCATCATCGAGCAGATCGCGGAGCTCACGCGGGTGGGCAAGGTCGCCGACATCTCGGACCTGCGCGACGAGAGCGACCGCGAGGGGATTCGCGTCGTGATCGAGCTGAAGCGCGGCGCCAATGCTGAAAAGGTGATGGGGCAGCTCTTCAAGGCGACGGCCCTGCAGACCACGTTCGGCATCATCGCGCTGGCGCTGGACAACGGCGTCCCGCGCGAGTTCTCGCTCAAGGAGATCCTGGAGCGCTTTCGCGACCACCGCATCCAGGTGGTCGTCCGCCGCTCCGCCTGGGAGCTGGACAAGGCGCGCGACGAGGCGCACGTCCTCCGCGGCCTGCTGATCGCGCTCAAGCGCATCGACGACGTGGTCGCCATCATCCGCGGGTCCCGCAACCGCGAGACGGCGGCGCGCAAGCTGGAGAAGGAGCTGAAGCTGGACGAGCGCCAGGCGGAGGCCATCCTCAACATGCGCCTCTCTCGCCTCACGCAGCTGGAAGGCAAGGAGCTGCGCGAGCGAATGGCCGAGCTGGATGCCCGCATGGCGCAGCTGGAGGAGCTCCTGGCCTCCCCCACGCTCCAGGCCGCCGAGGTGCGCCGCGAGCTGCTGAAGCTCTCCGAGGAGTACGGCGACCCGCGCCGCACGCAGATCTTCGAGAACGAGACCGAGGTCAAGATCCAGGACCTGAGCGCGGCCGAGGAGGTAGTGGTGACGGTCTCGCGCGAGGGGTACGTGCGGCAGATCCCGATGGCGGTGTACCAGCGTGCCGCCAAGCGAGGCAAGGGCCTGTCGATGGAGCAGTACGAGAACGACTACGTCCAGCACCTGTTCGTGGCCAGCACGGAGGACACGCTCCTCTTCCTGAGCACGGACGGGCGCGCCTTCGGGCTGGCCGTGCGCGACGTGCCGGAGAGCAGCGGGCGCGGCAAGGCGGTGAAGCAGCTCTTCGATGGCGCGCGCAACGCCCGCATGGCCGCAGTGCACCGGGTGACGGAGTTCCGCGCCGACCGCTTCGTCCTCTTCGCCACGGCGGAGGGCACGGTCAAGCGCACCTCGCTGGACCAGTACTCCCGCGCCCGCGGCGGCATCGAGGCGATCTCGCTCAAGGCCGGCGACCGCGTGGTGGACGCGCGCATCACCGACGGCGAGCACGAGGTGGTGCTGGCGGGCGCCGCCGGGCGCGCCATCCGCTTCGATGAGGGCGAGGTCCCGCTGCAGGGCCGCGTGTCGCAGGGCGTGCGTGGGATCAAGCTGCGCGGGCAGGACCGGGTGGTCGGGATGGCCGCGCTGCGCCACGAGGGCGAGGTGGTGGCCGTCACCGAGCGCGGCTTCGCCAAGCGCGTCCCCCTTGGCGAGCTCGCGTTGCAGAAGCGCGACGGCCAGGGCAATGCCATTCACACTCCGGGCAAGGAGATGGGCACGTTGGCCGGATTGCGCGACGTGCACGCGGGCGAGGACCTGATGGCTGTCACCGCCGTCGGCCGCACCCTGCGCATCAAGACCGCCGCCGCCCCCCTCGGCACGCGCATGTCCGAGCCGGAGCGCACCATCACCGTCTCCGCCCACGACCGCGTCGTCGAGATCACCCTCCTCGCCGAGCGCGAGCCCAAAGCCGGCGACGACGATGGCGCCGGCCCCGACAGCACCGCGCCCCTCCTCGTTGACGGCGAGGACACCTCGCTCACCGGGCCGTTGCCGGACGGCGAGGCCGCGCCCGCGGAGCCGGAGGAATCGCCCGGCATCGTCAACCGCGTGGTGGACGGGGTGACCGGCGCCGCGGCCAAGGTGCTGGACCTGTTCGGGTAGGGCGGGCCCCCTCCCCCGCTCGTTCCTCGCGGCCCCTCCCCCAAAACTACCTGGGGGAGGGGCAAACGCGTACATCCCGTCGCGGCGCAGACGTCCGGTGCTCCGCCGCCCGCCCAACGCGCACCAACACCCGTAGGGGCAGACCCGCGTGTCTGCCCACCCTTGCCCCGGCCTCGACCCCCGCCACAGGCACCGTCCGTGGTAGGGGCGGCCCCGCGTGGCCGCCCGTGCCCGCCGCCGCGCCGATGCCGGGAAGCGCAACCAACATTAGATTTGCGCATCCGACTACCCGACGAACAACACAATGTCGACCCACGCAGAAACCAACAGCGGCGCCCTCACCGCCGCCGAAGTGCTTCGCGAGCACGGCCACCGCCTGATCGACCAGATGGCCGACTACCTGGCCACGGTGGACGAGCGCCCCGTCTCCACCCCACACGGGCCGGGCGAGCTGGCGCGCCGTTTCGCCGAGCCGCTCCCGCGAGACGGACGACCCGCGGGCGAGGTGTGGGACGACGTATGGGAGAACGTGGTGGGCGACGCGATCCACTTCGCCAATCCGATGTACATGGGCCACCAGGTGGCGCCGCCGCTCCCCCACGCGGTGCTGGCCGACGCGCTCGCTTCGCTCCTCAACCAGTCGCTCGCCGTGTGGGAGATGTCCCCAACGGGAACGCTCGTGGAGGCGCAGGTGATGCGCTGGCTGGTGTCCGCCGCCGGCTTTCCCGCCACCGCCGAAGGGACGCTCGTCTCGGGCGGGAGCGTGGCGAACCTGACGGGGCTTCTCGCGGCCCGCGAGGCGCGCTTCCCCGGTGGCTGGACGGACGGGGTCGCGCGCACCGCCGATGCGGAGCGCGCAGTTCTCCTCGTCTCCGGCCACTCGCACTACTCGGTGGAGCGCACCGCGGGGCTGATGGGGCTGGGGAGCGAGGCCGTCATATCCGTCGCGGACCGCGGCGGGAAGATGGACCCCGCGGCGCTCCACGACGCGCTCCGGACGCTGAAGCGCGAGGGGCGCATCCCCTTCGCCGTGAGCGCCACCGCCGGCAGCACCGCCACGGGCCTCTTCGACCCGCTGGACGAGATCGCGGACGTGTGCGCGAGCGAGGGCGTGTGGATGCACGTGGACGGCGCCCACGGCGCGTCGTTCCTGCTCTCCGAGGCGCTCCGCCACCTGGTGCGCGGCATCAAGCGCGCGGACTCCATCGCGTGGGACCCGCACAAAATGATGTGGATGCCGATGTCCACCGGCGCCGTGCTCGTGCGCGACGGGCGCCACCTCGATGCCGCCTTCCGCCAGAAGGCGCCGTACCTCTTCCACACCCGCCCCGGCGACGACCGCTCCTGGGATGCCGGGCGGATGACGCTGCAGTGCTCGCGCCGCTTCGACGCGCTGAAGCTGTGGGTCTGCCTCCAGCACTACGGCGCGGACCACTTCGCGGGCCTGCAGGAGACGACGGTGCGCACCACGCATTCGCTGCACGCCAAACTGGCCGCCGCCCCGGACTTCGAGCCGGAGCACGCGCCGGAGTCCAACATCCTCTGCTTCCGCCACCTCCCCGATCGCGGCGACGACTTCCAGTCCGAGCTTCGCCGACGCTACAACGAGAGCGGCGCCGGCTGGATCACCACCACCGTCCTCGACGGCCGCCGCGTCCTCCGCGTGACCCTGATAAACCCGCACACCGCCGACGAGCACCTGGACCGCCTGCTGGACGGGCTCCGCGAGGTAGGGCGGGGGATCGCCTAAGACGGAGGCCCGCGTCCTCCCGTATACAGCATCAGGCGCCAGTCTCGCGGAAGGCACGGGCAGCCACGTGGGGCTGCCCCTACGAGATTCGGGGTCCGGGAGGCAGAGGTCGCGGCGGGGAAGGTGAGGGCGAGGGGCGGAGTGCACCCTTTCCCCCGCTTGCGGGGGAGGGCCGGGGAGAGGGGGACCCCGCAGCGCCCCGAACGCATCCGGCCCGCCACGACACAGTCGCGGCGGGCCCTCTCTCTGTCCTCGTCTCCCGATCCCCCGCCTACCGGTCCCCCAGCGCCGCGATGTCCCGCGACCGCAGCGCGCCGCCCGCCCCGAGCAGATCGATCACGCGGTCCGGTGAGGGCTGGTACTTCAGCGCGATCGCCCGCATGCCCAGCAGCAGGTTCACCGTGACAAGCGTGCCGGGAAGCTCGCTGCGGTCCAGCACCGAGCGCAGCTGCGCCTCCGCCCCCTCGGCAAAGTTGCGAGCGACGATCACCAGCGTGTCGGGGAGCTCCTCAATGGCGGCGGTGACGGCCTTCATGGCGGAGCCGCCGAGCGTAAACGACACCTGCGGGTAGGCGAGCACCACACCCTGGCGCTCGCCATGGCTGAAGCGGATCGCCTGCTCGGGGCCGAGCGCGTCGAGCCGCGCGTCGCCGGTCAGGTCCTCCACCACGCGGCCCACGCGGGCGCGGAACTCGTCGGCCGCCGTGTCGCCGCGCAGCGAGAGGGAACGGAGCGACTCGGCGAACACCCGGTCCGCGTCGAAGCCGCGAAAGGCGGGGAGGAGGCGCGCGGCGGTCGCCCGGTCCACCCAGCCCGTGCCGGCCAGGGCGTCCAGGAGCGCGGCGCCCTCCAGCTGCGGCGCGCGCGCGGCCACCCAGCGGAGCGCCTGCTCCATCCGCGTGGCATCGTCGCCGCCCGGCGCGAGTGTGAAGCCTGCCGGAGCCTCGAATATCCTGGAAAGCTTGCCGAACCAGATCATCTGCCGAAAAACATGCGTGGTCTAAAGGGGGAACGGATGGACGATGGCGTCCCCCCGCCCGGGCGTCAAGGACTTGCGCCGCGCATGACTCGCCACCGTGGCGCGCGGCTTGACAGGGAAGGGGGTGACCGCATCTTGTGGGCAGCCCCGCGCCCTTTCGTAACGTACACCCGGAGAACCGTGTACCGGTCCCTAGCCGCCGCCGCCGCGCTCGCCGCCCTCGCCGGGTGCGACGTGAAGCGCACCCCGCCCGAGTTCTACAACCACCCGGACCCGGCCGTAGTCGACCGCCAGGAGGCGGCGAACGAGATCCGCTCGCGCGTGCGCGTCTTCGCCGAGGCGCTGGGGCGGATGGACACCGGCGACGCCGTGCAGGCGCTGGCGCCGGACTCCATGGCCGCGGTGGTAGGGGTGGAGGGGAACGACGGGATGGTGCGCTTCGGCGCCGCGGGGGTGCGGGCGGCGGTGGCGGAGCTGGCGATCGCGGCGCCCACCGTGGTGCGCACGCCGGACCTGCGGGTGAGCGCGTCGCAGGGGATGGGGTGGTTCTCCACGCACCTGCAGCTCCTCTCCACCTCGGCCGCCACGGACCCGGTGCTGCTGCGGATGAGCGGCGTCTTCGTGCGCGAGCGCGGGGAGTGGCGCCTGGTGGAGGCGCACCTCTCCCGCCCCGAGCGCGCTACTGCGGAGCCGGAGCCTGCGTCGAGTCCGGCTGCAGACTCGGCCGCAGCTCCGGCGGCAGGCGGATGACCTCCGGCTCGCGCTTCCAGTCCACGGGGCGCGCCATGGGTGCGTAGTCGGCGCCGGGCTGGAAGGCGAGCGGCTCGCGGGCGGCCTGGCGGTACGCGGCGGGGGTGATGCGCTCCGCCTCCAGCATGCGCCGCAGCACCTCGTTGCGGCGCGCCCCCACCGGCCCCGGGCTCTGCTCGGGCGCGGGAAGGGCGGGGGGAAGGAGGATCCCCGCCAGCGTGGCCGCCTCGGCCAGCGTCAGCTTGCGCGGGTCCTTTCCGAAGTACTCGCGCGACGCGTGGAAGATGCCGTACACCGGCCAGTCTCCGGTGCGCCCCATCGAGATGCGGTTGAGGTACAGCTCGAAGAGCCCGCGCCTGGAGAGGGCGTTCTCAAGCAGCGGCGACATCACCAGCTCGCGCGCGTCGCCGCCCACGCCGCCGTTCGCCAGGCGATGCACCTGGCGCACCAGGTCGCGCGAGAGCATGGGGTTGCGGTCGCGCTCCTCGGGCGGCACGCGCCGGAACGAGGCGGTGTCCACCACGGCCGTGAAGGCATCGGGCACGTGGCGCGGCAGCTCGTCGAGCCGCACCCAGTCCGGGCGGTGGCGGGCGGCCTCGCGCTGGGCGAGGAGTCCGTTGTCCAGCCGCCCCCACATCGCCCACGCGAAGCTGCCGATCGCCCCCACCGTGCCCACGGTGATGACGGCCAGCAGGATGAGGGCGGCGTTGCGCGTGCCGCTGCCCTTTCCCGTGTCCGCGGCGCGGCGTGTGGCTCGCGGCTTGGGCGGCGCCCCCTCCAGCATCTTCCCCTTCGACTGCCTCCCTGCCATCCCGTCCCCCGGAGTCTGTGTCGCCCGTGCAGATGCGCGTGCGGGGGGCAAAAAGTATTCCCCCCAACGCGGTTGCGACAGGCGGCGGTGCGGGGTCGGGGTTGGGAAAAGCATCGCACCAGAGAACACGGAGGGAACCGCAAGGCCACGTAGAAAACCTTTCCCCTGTTCTTGCCGTACCCCTCTGTGTCTCTGTGTGAGGCACTCCGCCGGCCCGCCCGTGTACTGAGCACACCGAACCGCACTCACATACCGCTGCCACCGATGGAACAGACGTACTTTCGCCGCGGCTTCGGCCGCAAGAAGGAGATCGAGCCGCTCATCCGGTCCGAGTACCACAGCGGGCTGGTCGAGCGGATCCGCGCGCGCGGGTACGAAGACCGCTTCGGCGAGGGCGACCTCCAGGTGACGGTGCGGCTCGCGGAGGAGTTCGGCTTCTGCTACGGCGTCGATCGGGCCGTGGACTACGCGTACGAAACGCGCCTCCACTTCCCAGAACGCCGCGTCTTCCTCCTTGGCGAGATCATCCACAACCCGCACATCAACCAGCGCCTCACCGGCATGGGGATCGTCTTCCTGCGCCCCGGCGCGGACGGCGAGTTCGATTTCGGCGGGCTGACGCCGGACGACGTGGTGATCCTCCCCGCCTTCGGCGCCACCACCGAGGACTTCCGGCGGCTCCAGACGGTCGGCTGCGTGCTGGTGGACACCACCTGCGGCAGCGTGCTGAACGTGTGGACGCGCGTGGAGCAGTACGCCCGCGACGGCTACACCTCGCTCATCCACGGCAAGTACCGCCACGAGGAGACGCGCGCCACCGCAAGCCAGGCGCTCAAGCACGCCGGCGGGCACTACGTCATCGTCTTCGACATGGACGAGGCGCGGCTGGTGATGGACTACGTGGAGCGCGTCCCCGGCGCCCTCACCCGCGACGCGTTCATGGAGCACTTCGCGCGCAAGACGTCAGCCGGCTTCGACCCCGACCTCCACCTGGACCGCATCGGAGTGGCGAACCAGACGACGATGCTCTCCGGCGACTCGCTGGCCATCGCGGCGGAGGTGGGGAGGTCGATGGCGCGGCGCTTCGGGGCGGACGACCTGGCGGCGCACTTCCGCTCCTTCGACACCATCTGCTCCGCCACGCAGGAGCGGCAGGACGCGGTGGTGAAGCTGGTGGAGGGGCCGCAGGGGCCGCCCGACGTGATGCTCGTGGTGGGCGGATACAACTCGTCCAACACCAACCACCTGGCGATCCTCTGCGCGCGCCACACGGTCACCTACCACATCGCGGACGCGGAGTGCATCGATCCCGAGCGGGGGACGATCCGCTTCAAGCCCGCCGGCACTCCGCTCGACGCGCCCGAAGCGGAGGCGGAGGACTGGATCCCCGCCGGCCCGCTCGTGGTGGGGATCACCGCCGGGGCCTCCACCCCCAACAACAAGATCGGCGAGGCGCTCGAGCGGCTCCTCCGCACCCGCGGCGTGGAGCTGGAGCTCGGCGAGCCCGCCACTGTCTAAAAATGGACGTATTGTACGGGTGGTGACGCAGAATGATCGCTAAGCGGGATAAATCGAGGAGGCCTGCTCCGCGGTGACGCTCAGCTCCGGGAAGAGCTCCTGGAAGGCGGCGAAGATCTGCGCGTCGAACGAGCCCTGGTCCTCCACCATGATCGCCATCGCCTCGGCGGGGGTCAGGGGGCGGCGGTAGCTGCGCGCGGTGGTCAGCGCGTCGAAGACGTCGGCCACGCGCAGGATGCGCGCGGAGAAGGGGATCGCCTCCCCCACCAGCCGGTCCGGGTAGCCGCCGCCGTCCCACCGCTCGTGGTGCGACCGTACCATGGGGCGGATGTCCCAGGGAAAGTCCACGCTCCCCAGCATCGCCTCGCCGGTCACGGGGTGGCGCTCCATCACGGCGCGCTCCTCGTCGGTCAGCCGGCCGGGCTTGTTCAGCACCTCCTCCGGCACCTCGATCTTCCCCAGGTCGTGCAGGAAGGCCCCCATGCGGAACCACACCATCTCGTGCGGGGCGATCCCCACCTTTTCCGCCAGCCGGCAGGCGTAGTCCGCCACGCGCAGGCAGTGCCCCACCGTGTAGCGGTCCTTGGCCTCGATCGACTCGCCCCACTGCTGCACCAGCACCAGGAAATCGGCCTCCAGCCGGTCGATCCGCTCCTGGATGTCGGCCGTCTTCGTCTGCGCCTGTAGCCCGGTGAAGAGGGTGTGCGAGCGGTTCAGCGCCGCCAGCGCGTCCCTGTTCCGCCCCTGCTCCCGCAGCACCAGAGCGAGCTCCCGCTGCGCCTGGGCCTCCAGCAGCGGGTCGGCGGTCGCCGCGATGTCGATGGCGCGCTGCAGGTGGATCGACGCGAGGTGCGGTTTGCCGCTGTGCCGGTAGATGATCCCATAAAACTTCAGCGCCTCCGCCTGGCGGAGCAGGTCGCCCAGCTGACTGAAGATCTCGAATCCCTCGTCGCAGCTCTCCCGCGCACGGATCACGTCTCCCTTCGCCAGGAAGAGCTCCGCCCGGTTGGTGTGGATCACCCCCGCGCGTACCACGTCGTTGATTTTGGAGCAGAGCGCTAGCGCGCGGTCGAAGTACGCCTCCGCCGCGTCGAGCTCGCCCAGCTCCACGTGGAGCATCCCAAGGTTGTTGAGCACCGTGATGCGGCCCCGGTCACTGTCCCCGCGGTCCACATGCTCCAGCCCCGCCTGATAGCGGCTCCTCGCCTCCTCGAGGTCGCCACGGATGTTCGCCACGATGCCGAGGTTCTGCTCCGTCTCCCCCAGCAGTACCCAGTCGCCGCACCGCTCCCCGAACTCGCGGGCCGAGCGGAAGAGATGCTCCGCCTCCGACAGGTCGCCCCGTTCGCGGGCCAGGTTCCCGCGGCCGTTCAGCGCGCGTCCGGCGACCGAATCGGCGCCATGGATCCGGGCCAGCTCCACGGAGAGCGAGAACTCTTCGTCCGCGACCGTGCGGTCTCCAGCGTGCGCGTGGCAGTACGCGAGCCGCACCACTGCCTCCAGAATCCCCGCGGTGTCCTGGTTCTGAACTGCCAACTGGTAGGCCAGGCTCAGGTTTCGCGCGGCTTCCGGCCATAGGCCGGAGCGCTCTTGGGTGGTAGCGGCATCGAACAGGTGCTGGTTCTTGAAGGTCACGACGCGAGCAAGGCAGGTGTGGAGAACGCCTGAACGACGGGAACCCCCCTGGACCCCGGAAAGCTCGGGTCCAGGGGGGCGCTGTTCCGCCCGAAAGCGTGGGAAAACGTCAGCCGCCGCCGCTCAGGAACCCGCCGGCGGCCTGCACCGTGGACCCGCCGTCGGGCCGCCGCCCACCGCCGCTGAGGTAGCCGCCCTGCACCGTGACGGTGCTGTCCCCTGCAGTGTGGTTCGGAACCCCGCCCTTGTTTGCGGCGGCAGTGGCAGGTGCGAGTGGCGAGGTGGGCGACTCGGCCGTGCAGCCGCCGCCGCCGATCAGGATGCCGAGGGCAAGAATGGAGAGGCCGAAGGTACGTACGCGCATGGGTGGGATTCCCGAGCTAGGGGTGTTTAGAACAAGACACGTTTTGGGTGGGGGAACGCTTCGAAGGTACTGCTGGATGTGCGGAGTGTCAATATTTTTGTCAGCTGTTTTTGAGCCATCGCGTAAGAGAGGCCATCGCGGGGCACCGGCGAGACGCGCGGTTGCGCGAATCACCGGTGTTTTCCCGCGCGGCCGGGCGGCCCGGGCCGTTCAGTGGTGCCCGCCGGGCGAGCGCACGACGCGGAAGAGGTGGTTGAGCGTCCCCAGCGACGCGCCCAGCCCCGCGATGGTCAGAAAGATCCCCACCAGCAGGTACGCCAGCGCCGAGCCGCTCCGGTCGATGTCCCTCCAGGTGCCGGAGGCGAAGTAGGCGACGGCGGCCAGCGCCAGCAGCAGGGCGCCCGTGCCGACGCCCACGGCGAGCGCAAAGGTGCGCACCACGCCCTCGGGGATGTCGATGTCCGGAATGCCGAGCGCGCTGCGCGACTTGGGGCGCGGGTTGTCGGCGCTCCAGCTGTCGAAGCGGTTCTTCACCGACCCGTACGTGCTCTCCCCGTCCGGCCCGTGGCGGCGGCTCATGACTCCCCCTGCTGGCTGAGTGCGTAGACGTAGGCGGCGATCTGCCCCACCTGCTCCGGCGTGAAGTTCCCCCCGCCCCGCGGCGGCATGGCGCCGGGGAACTCCTTGGGGTTGGGCACGCCGGAGTTGATGATGCTCACCAGCTCCGGGTAGGCGCCCGACACGTGCAGCCACTGCTTGTCGTTGAGCGGCGGCGCGGCCGTGCTCCCGGCGCCGCCGGCGCCGTGGCAGGCGGTGCACGTCTGCCCGAACAGCTCCTGCCCCTGGTCCACCATCGCCTGCGTGACGCCGGCGGGGAGGTTCTTGGCCACGATCTTGGCGCCGCCGCCGCCGACCGCCGAGCCCGGCGTGACCGGGGGCGGATCGGGGTGGCTCCACCCCGGCATCACGGGGGCGGAGCGGTGCGACACGGGGGGGTACCCGCCGGGCGGCAGCTCCGGCTTGCAGGCGCCGGCCAGCGCCGCCGCAAGGGGCAGAGCCAGCCACAGGGCACGGGCCGGGAGCTTCCGGCTCGCAGTGGTCTCGCGCATGGTCTCGTTTCCGGGTTCGCCCGGGGGCGCACAGAGGCCCCGCGGGGATGGACAAAAGAACGAACGGGGGCGGCGCGCGCAAGGCTCCGCGCTCACTCCCCCGCCTCCGCCCGCGCCTGGCGCGCGGCCCGCTTCAGCCGCTCCACCATCGCGGTCAGCCCCACCTCGCGCGTGGCCAGCCCGATCTTCCCCATCACCCGCGGCACGAAGTCCTGGGGGATGGCCAGCGTGGTCTCCGGGGGCTGCCCGTTGAGCGCGTCGAAGAGCAGCGCCAGCAGGGCGCGGATGGTGGGCGCGCCCTGCGGCACGTCGGCGTGGAAGTGCATCTTCCCGTCCACCACTTCGGGGAAGATGGCCACGGGCGTCTGGCACTCGGTGACGCGGTACTGCTCCGCGTCCAGCCCGCGGAAGCGCTCGGGCAGGGGGGGCAGCTTGTTGGCGTACTGCACCAGCGCCTGCCGGGTGAGGTCGGGCGTGAGCGTGGCGAAGCGCCGGAGGATCTTTTCGATGCCCGGGGGGATCCCGGCGGACTGGGTTGCGTCGCTCATGGCCGTGCGCGGGTTGCAGGAAACATGCTCCCGAACGGCAAAAGCATCACACAGAGGACACGGAGGGAACCACGAGCCACAAAGAACTTCCTTTCTGCCGTTCTCTCTGTGCCTCTGTGTCTCTGTGTAGGGGTTCGACAGTGAAAGCTACACAAGAGAGACGGAATTCGCGCCAGTGCTGGACTTTTGTACCCGAAATCGTTGGATTTGCCGAAAACCTGTTGTACATGGATTTCTGATCCGCCTTGACTCCGCAGCAGGATGTCATCTATCCTGTTGCACATGTACCTCCGCGAAGTCATCTCGCCCCGCAAGCGCGGCCGTGACACCCGCTACCTCCAGCTCGTCGAAGGCGAGCGGGATGCGCGGGGCCGCGTCCAAACCCGCATCCTCCACTCCTTCGGACGCACGGACCAGCTCGATCTGGAGCAGATCCAGCGTCTGGTAGCTCAGCTCAGCCGGTA